>JAXDBZ010000038.1:0-40149 GCA_034678345.1 Candidatus Eiseniibacteriota bacterium | reverse complement strand
AGTCGTCGAGGTAGGGATAGTCCCCCGCCGAGCCCTGGTAGCCCGCGTGCAGCAGCAGCGCGAGCGCGCCGCGCTCGAGGCCGCCGGTGGCGCGGCCCTCCCAGGTGCCGAACGAGCCGCGGCTCAGGTGCAGCTCGCGCAGGCCGGGTGATGACACGGTGACGAGGTTCACCGCCCCGCCCGGCGTGGCCACGCCCAGGCCCAGCGGCCCGAGGCCGCGGTAGATCTCGACGCGCTCGACGGCGGTCGCCGGCAGGTCGGCGAGGTTCACCACGCCGTGCGCGGCCGAGGTGAGCGGCACGCCGTCGAGCAGGATGGTGACCTGCCCGGGCGAGGCGCCGCGCAGCGAAAGGGTGCTGAACGCGCCGAGGCCGCCGTACTGGGTGACGTGCACGCCCGCCGCCTCGGCCAGCAGCCCGGCCAGGCTCTCGGTCGTGCGCGGGCGCTCGTCGGCGCGCAGGTCGGTGACGAAGGCGGTGGGCAGCAGGCGGCGCGCGTCGGAGAGGGCGCGCTCGCGCGCCACCTCGATGCCGCTCAGCACGGTGACGGTGTCGGCGAGGCGCGGGGAGGGTTCCCCGCGGGGCGCGGGGCCGGCGGCGACGGGGGAAGCGGCGAGGGCGAGCAGGACGAACAGGCGGAGAGCGATCATGGCGTCAACCGCGCCTCAATCGAAGGGCCCCGCTCCGGGGAGGATCCGGGGAGCGGGGCCGCGCGGGCGCCGCCACCCGCGGATGCCTTCCGACGAAGCATCACGGGGCGTCTCTCCCGGGCAGGTTTCCTGACTCAGGGCCTGTGGGTCTCGCCTTCCCAGTCCGGCTCGGACCAGTGGCTCGTGAGACCCGGGTCGCCCATCACAGTGGCGGGACCGTGGGGGATTCTCACCCCCTTCCCTTCAGCGCGGACGACGTCCGTCCGCGCCTTCGCCGCGCGTTGCGGCACCCGGAAGACTGCGCGGGCACATTGCACCCGCGCCCGGGCGCCGTCAAGACCGAAGCGCGGCGCGGGCGGTACTCAGCCGTCGAGCCGGCGGCGGGCGAGGCGGAAGACGGCGTGCCACATCGGGCGCGTGAGCCGCCCGGTGTTCGTGTTCTGGCGGCTGGGATGGTACGAGGCGACCAGCACGCGACCGTCCGGCAAGGGGCACTCGGCGCCGTGGGCGAAGCGCGGCCGCCCCGGCCGTGCGTCCCACCACCCCGCCGCGCGCAGGAAGGCCTCGTGCGCCACGCCGCCCAGCGCCAGCACGACCCGCACGCGCGACAGCAGTCGCAGCTCGGCCGCGAGGAACGGGCGGCAGCGCGCCAGCTCCGCCGGCGTGGGCCGGTTCGCCGGCGGGGCGCAGCGCGCCGCGGCGGTGACCCACACGTCGCTCAGGCGCAGGCCGTCGTCGCGGCCCACCGACTCCGGCCGGCTGGCGAAGCCGAAGCGGTGGAGCGCCTCGTGCAGCCAGTCGCCGCTCGAGTCGCCGGTGAACATGCGTCCGGTCCGGTTGGCCCCGTGCGCCGCGGGGGCCAGCCCCACGATCAGCAGGCGCGCGCGGGGGTCGCCCCAGCCGGGGACCGGACGGCCCCAGTAGGTCTGATCGGCGAACCGCCGCCTGCGCACGAGGGCCACCTCGAGGCAGTGAGCCCGCAGCCGCGGGCAGGCTTCGCAGACGACGACGGCGCGGCCGAGGCGGGCGAGGGAGCGCGCCGGACCGGCCTGTGAGCGCTGGATCGCCATCGTCCTCCCCCTGTCCATCGGGCTGCCAGACGAGCCGTAATGTATTGCCAGACAACGCGCTGCGAATTCGCAACGCGCACCGCCCTCTTGATTCGTCCCCGCCGAGCCCTTACTGTCTCCGGCCGTGCCTGACCGACTAAAGGGGCTCCTCCTGGGGGGCCCCAGAAATGTACTCGACCCTCGCGTCCACCACACCCTCGCCCTCGTGGCGATGCTGGCCTGGATCGGACTCGGGGCCGACGGCATCTCGTCCTCCTCCTACGGCCCGGAGGAGGCGTTCCTCAACCTCGGCGGACACTACCACCTCGCCCTCTACCTGATGGTGGCCACCATCGCCACCGTCTTCCTCATCTCGGCCTCCTACGCCCAGATCATCGAGCTCTTCCCCACCGGCGGCGGCGGCTACCTCGTGGGCACCAAGCTGCTCGGGCCCACCGCCGGCATCGTCTCCGGCAGCGCGCTGGTGGTGGACTACGTGCTCACCATCGCCATCTCCACCGCCGCCGGGGTCGAGGCCATCTTCTCGTTCCTGCCGCCCGCCTGGCAGCCCTTCAAGCTCCCCGTCGAGATCCTCGTCGTCGCCCTGCTGACCGGCCTCAACCTGCGCGGCGTCAAGGAGTCCATCCTCGTCCTCGCCCCCATCTTCTTCGGCTTCATGGTGACGCACGTGCCGCTCATCGTCTTCGGCGTGCTGCGCCACGGCGGCGAGCTGCCCTCGCTCATGGCGGACACCGCGCTCGACACCCACCAGGCCGTGGCCGAGCTGGGCCTCCTGGGGGTCGCGGCGGTCTTCCTGCGCGCCTTCTCGCTGGGCGGCGGCACCTACACCGGCATCGAGGCGGTCAGCAACAGCACCGACATCCTGCGCGAGCCCCGCGTGCAGACCGGCAAGCGCACCATGCTCTACATGGCCGTCTCGCTCTCCTTCATGGCCGGCGGCATCCTGCTCTGTTATCTCCTGAACGGCACGCGGCCCGAGACCGGCCGCACGCTGAACGCCACGCTCTGGCAGCAGCTGGCGGGCGGCTGGACGGCCGGCGGCCTCCCGCTGGGCCAGGCGCTGGTCGCCTTCACCCTGTTCACCGAGGGCGCGCTGCTGTTCGTGGCCGTGCAGGCCGGCTTCACCGCCGGACCGCGCACGCTGGCGGCGATGGCGGTGGACGAGTGGGTGCCGAAGCGCATGGCGCACCTCTCGGAGCGGCTGGTCACCCAGAACGGCGTCATCGCCATGGGGCTGGCCGCCGCGCTGGTGCTCGCCTACACCCTGGGCCGGGTGCAGGTGCTGGTGGTCATGTACTCGATCAACGTGTTCATGACCTTCACCCTCAGCCAGCTCGGCATGATCCGCCACTGGTGGCAGGTGCGCGCCGAGGGTGGACACTGGCGGCGGCGCATGATCGTCTCCGGCATCGGCGCGCTGGTGACGGCGACGGTGCTGGCGGTGACGGCGGTGGTCAAGTTCCGCGAGGGTGGCTGGGTGACCCTGCTCGCCACCGGGGCACTCATCGGCTTCTGCTTCCTGGTGCGCACCCACTACCGGCGCGTACGCCGCATGCTGCGATCGCTCGACGACGCGCTCGACAACCTGCCGCTGTCCGACCACGGCGAGCCCGCCGAGCTGACCCCCGAGGGCCCCACCGCCATCGTGCTGGTCGAGTCCTACAACGGCCTCGGCATCCACACCCTGCTCTCGGCCTTCCGCATGTTCACGCGCTACTACAGGAACTACGTCTTCTGCAGCGTGGGGCTGGTGGACTCGGGCCAGTTCAAGGGGGCCCGCGACGTGCAGGCGCTGGAGGCGAAGGTGCGCGGCGACCTGGAGAAGTACGTGGCGCTGGCGCAGCGCCTGGGCGTGTACGCCGAGTACCGCTACACCCTCGGCACCGACCTCATCACCGAGCTGGAGACCATCAGCCTCGATCTGACCAAGGAGTTCCGGCGCTGCACGGTGTTCGCCGGGCAGCTCGTGTTCGAGAAGGAGAACCTGTTCACGCGCTCCCTGCACCACGAGACCGCCTTCTCGATCCAGCGCCGGCTGCAGTTCAACGGCATCCAGGTCGTCATCCTGCCCATCCGCGTCTGGGACCACGTCCGGGCCGCCTGAGCCGGTCCGCGCCGCGGCCCTTGCCTCGCCCCGGCCGAGTTCCTATTGTCTGCAGCCGTGCTCGCCCGACTGAAGGAGCTCCTGCTCGGCGGTCCCAGGAACGTCCTCGACCCGCACATCCACCGCACCATGGCCCTGGTGGCGATGATGGCCTGGATCGGGCTGGGCTCCGACGGCCTCTCCTCCTCGTCGTACGGCCCCGAGGAGGCCTACCTCCAGCTGGAGGCCCACCGCGAGCTGGCGCTGTACCTGGTCGTCGCCACCATCGCCACCGTCTTCATCATCGCCAGCTCGTACAGCCAGATCGTCGAGATGTTCCCGACCGGGGGCGGCGGCTACCTCGTCGCCACCAAGCTGCTGGGCCCGGCCTGGGGCGTGATCGCCGGCTGCGCCCTGGTCCTGGACTACGTGCTGACCATCGCCATCTCGGTGGCGTCGGGCTGCGCCGCGATCTTCTCGTTCCTGCCCCAGGGGCTGGACGCCTTCCGCCTGCCGGCGGCGCTGGTCGTCATCGCCATCCTCACCGCGCTCAACATCCGCGGCGTGCGCGAATCCATCGCCGTGCTGGTGCCCATCTTCCTCGCCTTCATGGTGAGCCACATCGTCCTCATCCTCTATGGCATCCTCTCCCACGGCGACGCCCTGCTGCCCATGATGAACCGGGCCGTGGCCGACACGCACAGCGGGATCGCCGAGCTGGGCCTCGCCGGCATGCTGGTGATCTTCCTGCGCGCGTACTCGCTGGGCGGCGGCACCTACACCGGCATCGAGGCGGTCAGCAACAGCACCGACATCCTGCGCGAGCCCCGCGTGCAGACCGGCAAGCGCACCATGCTCTACATGGCCGTCTCGCTCTCGTTCACCGCCGGCGGCATCCTGCTCTGCTACATGCTGAGCGACGTCGGGCCGGTGGCGGGCCGGACCCTGAACGCCGTGCTCTGGGAGCAGATGACCGGCGGCTGGCGCATCGGCGGCTGGGCGGCCGGGCCCGCGATCGTGGGCTTCACCCTGCTCTCCGAGGGCGCGCTGCTGTTCGTCGCGGCGCAGACCGGCTTCATCGCCGGGCCCCGCACCCTCGCGGCCATGGGCACGGACGAGTGGGTGCCGAAGCGGATGGCCCATCTCTCCGAGCGGCTGGTCACGCAGAACGGCGTCCTCACCATGGGGGTCGCCGCCGCCCTGGTCGTGCTGCAGACGGGCGGCGCGGTCTCGACCCTGGTGGTCATGTACGCGACCACGGTGTTCATCGCCTTCACGCTCACGCAGGCGGGCATGGCGCTGCACTGGTGGCACACGCGCCGCGAGCAGGAGCACTGGCGGCGCCGCATGATCGTCGCCACCGTGGGGACGCTGGTGACCGGCGGCATGCTGGTGGTGACCGTGGCCTTGAAGCTCGTGGACGGGGTGTGGCTGTCGCTGCTGGTCGTCGCCCTGCTTGTCGCCCTGACCTTCACCATCCACGCCCACTACCGGCGCGTGCGCCGCCTGCTGCGCTCGCTCGACGACGTGCTGGTGAACCTGCCGCTGTCCGACCACGGCGAGCCCGCCGAGCTGGCCGCCGAGGGCCCCACCGCCATCGTGCTGGTCGAGTCCTACAACGGTCTCGGCATCCACACCCTGCTCTCCATCAACCGGATGTTCCCGCGCCACTACAGGAACTTCGTCTTCTGCGGGGTCGGCCTGGTGGACTCGGGCCAGTTCAAGGGGGCGGCGGACGTGGCGGCGCTCGAGCGGAAGGTGCGCGGCGACCTGGAGAAGTACGTGGCGCTGGCGCAGCGCATGGGCGCGTACGCCGAGTACCGTCACACCATCGGCACCGACCTCATCACCGAGCTGGAGGACATCAGCCTCGATCTGACCAAGGAGTTCCGGCGCTGCGTGGTGTACGCCGGACAGCTCGTGTTCC
Source organism: Candidatus Eiseniibacteriota bacterium (assembly GCA_034678345.1). Classification (GTDB taxonomy): domain Bacteria; phylum Eisenbacteria; class RBG-16-71-46; order RBG-16-71-46; family RBG-16-71-46; genus JANXPZ01. The sequence goes on along the minus strand of JAXDBZ010000038.1, from coordinate 34,420 downwards.
AGAAGGAGAACCTGTTCACGCGCTCCCTGCACCACGAGACCGCGTTCGCCGTGCAGCGCCGGCTGCAGTTCCGCGGCATCCAGGTCGTCATCCTGCCGATCCGCGTCTGGGACACCCCGACGGCCGCCTGAACCCGTCCGCCCACCCGGAGGACCCATGGTCACCATCGATCTCCGTGGCCGGCACGCCCTGGTCATGGGCGTCGCCAACCACCGCAGCCTGTCCTGGGCCATCGCCCAGCAGCTCCACCGCGCCGGCGCCGCCCTGTGCCTGACCTACGCCGGCGAGCGCCTGCGCCGCGACGTGGAGGAGCTGGCCGCGCGCCTGCCCGGGACGCTCACGCTCGACTGCGACGTGACGCAGGACCGCACCATCGCCGCGGTGGCGCGGCGGCTGACCCGCGAGTGGGGCTCGGTCGAGTGCCTGGTGCACGGCATCGCCTGGGCGCGGCGCGAGGACCTCGAGGGCAAGTTCGTGGCCACGTCGCGCGAGGGCTTCCAGGCGGCGCTCGACGTCAGCGCCTACTCGCTGCTCAACGTCACGAACCACCTGCTGCCCCTGCTCGAACGCCACGGGGCCGGCATCGTGACCCTCTCCTACCTCGCCGCCGAGCGGGCGGTGCCCAACTACAACGTCATGGGCAGCGCCAAGGCCGTGCTCGAGCAGAGCGTGCGCCAGCTCGCCTGGGAGCTGGGCGGCAAGGGCATCCGCGTCAACGCCATCTCGGCCGGGCCGGTGAGCACGCTGGCCGCCCGCGGCATCCACGGCTTCACCGGCATGCTGCGCCACCACGCCGAGAAGGCGCCGCTGCGCCGCAACGTGACGCGCGAGGAGATCGGCGGGGCCGGGCTGTTCCTGCTCTCCGACCTGGCGAGCGGCATCACCGGCGAGACGCTCTACGTGGACGCCGGCTACCACGTCATGGGGCTGTAGGGGCAGACGGAGCCGAGCCCGAAGCCGTCCTCAACCCGGCAGGCGCGAGGCCAGCACCTTGTCGATGCGGTGGCCGTCCATGTCCACGACCTCGAGCCGCCAGCCTTCCCACTCCGCCGCCTCGCCGGCGTGCGGGATGCGCCCCAGCAGGTGCAGCATCATCCCGCCCAGGGTCCGGAAGCGGAGCCGGTCCCCGTCCGGACGGGTCCTGAGTCCGAGGCGCTCCTTCACGTCGTCCACCGGCAGGGCCCCGTCGAGCAGCCAGGAACCATCCGGGCGCTGCACGGCCCACGCCTCCTCCGGCCGGGCGGCGCGGAACTCCCCGGCGATCGCCTCCATGAGGTCGTGCGCCGTCACCAGTCCCTGCACCGCTCCGTACTCGTCCACCACGAAGACCATCGCCACGCCCGAGGCACGGAACTGCTCGAGCAGGTCCATGCCGCCGACGGTCTCGGGCACGAAGACCGGCGGTTCCATGACCCGCTCGAGGTCGGGCCGTCCCTCCTCGCGGAGGCGCAGCAGGAGCCGCCGCGTGCTCACCACGCCGATCACCCGGTCGAGCCCGCCCCGGCAGACCGGGTAGCGCGCGTAGTCCGAAGCCGCGATGCGGCCGAGGTTCTCCTCGAACGGCCTCTCCACGTCGAGCGCGACGATGTCGCTGCGGGGCAACATCAGAGCCGTGACCGGACGGTCGTCGAGCCGGAAGACGTTCTGCACCATCCGTCGCTCCTCGTCGTCGATCACGCCGGCCCGGGAGCCTTCGTCCAGCACCAGGTCGATCTCCTCCTCCGTCACCACGGGGGCCGGCGGGCGCTGGGCGCCGAGGGCCCGGAGCAGGAGCTCGGTGGAGGACGACAGCAGGCGCACGAAGGGCGCGCTCGCCGCACCGAGGGCGAGCAGCGGGCCGGCGGTGAGCCGCAGCGTCGCTTCGGGGTGGTCCTGGCCGATGCGCTTGGGCACGAGCTCGCCGAAGACAATCGCGAGGTAGGTGACGATGACGACCACGACCGCCGTGGCCAGCACGTAGGTCGGCCCGGCGGGCAACCCGAAACCCGTGATCCACTCGGCCAGCGGCCGGGCGAAGGCCGCCTCGCCCACGATGCCGCTCAGGATGCCGATGGAGGTGATGCCGACCTGGATCGTGGACAGGGACCGGGTCGGGTGGGCCGCCACGTGGAGGGCGCCGCCGGCGAGCGGGTCGCCGTCCTCGGTCATCCGCCGCAGCCGGGCCTGGCGCGCGGCCACGATCGCCACCTCGGTCATGGCGAGGAGGCCGTTGAGCACGATCAGGACCAGCAGCACGAGGAGGATGGCGACTTCCATGGGCTCCCCCGGGGGCCTCATACGCCCGGCGCGGCCGCGGGAGCGGCCGCCGGTCGTGCGGCAGCATAGCGGGCGGTCCCGCCCGACGCCATCAGCGCCCCGCGCCCCGCCCGGCCTATAGCTTCAGCAGCACCCCCACCAGCACCTGCGCCAGCAGGATCTTCGCGATCATGGACGCGGGGTACACGCTCGCGTACCACTGGTTCGGCATGTCGTTCCCGCTGTGCTGTGTGGCGAAGGCGAGGCAGGCCGGCTGCGTTTGCATGCCCGAGACCACGCCCATCACCGCCGACATCGGGAGCTTGAGGAAGCGGTAGCCGGCGAGGATGCCGCCCACCGCGACCGCCGCGGTCACCGCCGCGCCGGTGGCGATGATGAGCCAGCCGCCCGAGGCGAAGGTGCTGCCGAGCCCCTGCCCGGCGCGGGTGCCGATGCCGGCGAAGAACAGCACCAGGCCGAGCTGGCGCATGACCAGGTTGGCCTCGAACGGCAGCCCCCAGGTGATGGGGCCGGTGCGTTCGAGCCGCCCGACGATCAGCGCGACGATGAGCGGTCCGCCGGCGAAGCCCAGCTTGAAGGTCATGCCGTGGGGCAGCGGCAGCGACACCATGCCGAGCAGCACGCCCAGCACCACGCCCAGCGACAGCGACAGGAAGTCCGTTTCGGACAGGGCGCGGATCGAGTCGCCCAGGTACTTCGTGACCCGGTCCAACTCGGCGGCCGGCGCCACCACCCGCACGCGGTCGCCCAGCTCGAGCACCGTGTCCGCGTCGGGCACGAAGTCGGCGTCGCCGCGGCGCACGCGGGTGATGGTGGCGTGGAAGCGCTCGAGCCCCGACTGCTCCACCGTGCGGCCCACCACCTCGTGGCTGGAGACGAAGATGCGCCGGTAGGTGATGCCGGCCTCCTGCGGGGCCGGCAGGTGCTCGACGCGCGCCTCGCCGAACAGCATCTTGGCCTTCTCCATGGCGGCGGCGTTGCCCACCGCCACGACCAGGTCGCCCTCGCCGAGCCTCGTCTCGGGCAGCGCCACCTCGGAGGTCTCGCCGCGCTGCACGCGGCTGAGGGCGAAGCCGGGCTCCACCAGCATGGCCAGCGCCTGGTGCACGCTGAGGCCGAACAGGCCGGGGTTGGTGACGCGGAAGGTGCGGGACAGGATGGCGTCGGCCCCGGCCGCCTTGCGCCGCTCGGACTCCTCGCGGGCGAAGTCCACGCGGAACAGGCGCGTGAACAGCGCGAAGGCGAGGATCACGCCCAGCACGCCGAACGGGTAGGCCAGACCGTAGGCCACGACCGGCCGGGCCAGCTCAGCCTCCGCGCCCGCCTGCCCGCCGGTGAGCGCCTTGAGCGTCTCCACCGTGGTCGCCAGCGCCGGGGTGTTCGTCAGCGCGCCGCAGAAGACGCCCGCGATCTCGGCGCCCGGCAGCCGCGCCAGGCGCCCGACCACCACCGCCACCACCGCGCCCAGCGCCAGCAACAGCACGGCCACCAGGTTGAGCCGCAGCCCGCGCCGGTTGAACGAGGAGAAGAAGCCCGGCCCCGACTGCAGCCCCACGGCGTAGACGAAGAGGACGAGGCCGAGCACGTGGATGTACTCGGGCAGCGCCAGCGTGGGGCTCACCGCGCCGAAGGCCAGCCCGACGAACAGCACCGCCGCCACGCCGAGGCTGAACCCGAAGACGCGCGCGCTGCCCACCAGGTAGCCGAGGCCGATGACGCAGAAGAGGAGCAGCAGCGGGTTGGCGGCGAGCAGCGGGACGAGCGTGTTCATGGGAGCCGGATTCCGTTCGTTCGGGGGAGGCCTTCCGTCCAGGACGCGCCCGGAGCGGGCGCGGGCGGAGCAGTATAGGGGAAGCCGCCCGGGGAAGAGAAACGGGCGGCGGGGCTCGTCCCCCGCCGCCCGCCGCGCGAGCCCGGCCTACTTCGCCAGCCGGGCGGCCTCCTTCGCCAGGTACGAGCCGATGACGTTGCGCTGGATCTGGTTCGTGCCCTCGTAGATCTGCGTGATCTTGGCGTCGCGCATCATCTTCTCGACCGGGTAGTCGGTCATGTAGCCGTAGCCGCCCAGCAGCTGCACCGCGTCGGTGGTGACCTTCATCGCGGTGTCGGAGGCGAACACCTTGCACATCGCCGAGAGGTGGCCGATGTCCTTGGTGTCGCCCTTGTCGATGCGGTCGGCGAGCCCGTAGATGAGCGCGCGCGAGGCCTCGATCTGCGTCGCCATGTCGGCCAGCATCCACTGCACGCCCTGGAACGAGACGATGGGCTTGCCGAACTGCTGGCGCTGGTGCACGTACTTGAGCGTCTCGTCCATCGCCCCCTCGGCGATGCCGAGCGCCTGCGCCGCCACGCCGGGCCGGGAGATGTCGAAGGTCTTCATGGCGACGAGGAAGCCCATGCCCTCGCGGCTCAGCAGGTTCGCCGCCGGCACGCGCGCGTCCTCGAACACCAGCTCGGCGGTGACGCTGGCGCGGATGCCCATCTTGTGCTCCTTCTTGCCGAAGGAGAAGCCGGGCGTGCCCTTCTCGATGATGAAGCACGAGGCGCCGCGCGCGCCCTTCTCGGGCTGGGTCAGCGCGACCGTGGTGTAGAGGTCGGCCTCCTCGCCGTTGGTGATGAACACCTTGGTGCCGTTCAGCACGTAGTGGTCGCCGTCCCGCTTCGCCGTGGTGCGGATCGAGCCGGCGTCCGAGCCGGCCATCGGCTCGGTCAGGCCGAAGGCGGCGAGCTTCTCCCCCGCGGCGATCGCCGGCAGGTAGCGCTGCTTCTGCTCGTCCGAGCCGAACAGCAGGATGGGGAAGGCGCCGAGCGCCGTGCCGGCGAAGGCCAGGGCGATGCCGCCGCAGGCCCGCGACAGCTCCTCGGTCACCAGGCACATGTTCACGATGCCGAGGCCGTCCTCGACCAGTCCGTCGTGGGCGGCCGGGACGAAAACGCGGAACAGGTCCACCTTCGCCAGCTCGCGGACGATGTCGCGCGGGAAGGTGCCCGCCTCGTCGTACTTCGCCCGCACCGGCTTGACCTTCTCCTCGGCGATGGTGCGGGCCAGCTCCTGGATGCTCCGCTGCTCCTCGGTCAGCAGGTGTTGCATGAGGGCGTCTCCCCTGCCCGGATCGGGCGGCATCGTGCCCGCGGGGCGTGCGGCGCCGCGGCGCGTCTGGAGTCGGACCGGCCGCGGGCGAACGATCCCGGGACCGGGGAAGCGAGCCGGGACTCTACACCGTCCCCGGCCGCGGGGTCATCCCCACCGAGCCCCGGCGCCGGACGCGCGACGGCCACCCCGTCGGGGTGGCCGTCGTTCTTCCGTCCGGGACCGGGCCCGGGATTACTGCAGGCGCACCAGGCGCTCGGTCCGCGCGCCCCACGGCGTGCTCAACCGCACGAAGTACAGGCCCGCGCCGCACGTCTCGCCGCGCGCGCCGTGGCCATCCCAGCGTACGGTGTGGCTGCCGGCCTCGCGCCAGCCCGCCTCGTGCCACACGCTGCGACCGCTCAGGTCCACGACCTCCAGCCGCACCTGCCCGGCCTGCGGGAGCGCGAAGCGCAGCACCGCCGCGCCGCGGCTCGGGTTCGGCATGGGCCGCGCCAGCGCCAGTGCCGCCGGGACGCCGTCGCCGACGGCGGTCGCGCCGGCCACGATGCTCAGGGCGTCCGCACTCACGTCGCTGCCCACGTTGCCGGCGGCGTCGTAGGCCAGCACCCGCACCCACACGCTGTCGGCCGCCGAGGCCGGCAGGGTCCAGTCGAGCGTGCCGGTGTTCTCCATCCCGCGGGCCACCGTCAGCCACGGCCCGGCGGCGCTCGTCACCGAGTACTCCACCGTCACCGAGTCCACGCCGACGTTGTCGCTCGCCTCCCAGGTCACGGTCTGGGTGCTCGTCGCCTCCCAGCTCTCGCCACCCTGCGGCGAGGTGAGGGCCACGGCCGGCGCCAGCGTGTCCGCGAACGCCGCGGCGATGGTGTGGTCGGCGGTGACGTTGGTGAAGGTGTACGTGGTCACCGCCCCCACCGACCCGCCGTCCACCAGCACGTCGGTGACCCGGAAGCCCGCCGAGGGCGAGACGGTGTAGCCCTGGCTCGCCCCCTGCGGCAGCAGCGTCGTGCCGGCGGGGCTGATGCTGCCGCCCGCCCCGGCCGAGGCCACGATCTGCCACTGGTCGATCGAGAAGCTGGCCGAGCTGGAGTCACGACCCGCGTTGCCAGCCGCGTCGTAGGCGACGACCCGCACTCTGGCCGTGGTCGTGCTGGCGACGGGCAGCGTCCAGGTGTAGGAGCCGCTGTTGGCCAGGCCGGTGGCGATGGTGTTGGGGAAGCTGGCCCCGCCGTCGGTCGAGTAGGCCAGCGTCACCGACGTCACGCCCACCGCGTCGGTCGCGGTCCAGGTGATGGCGTGGCTCGAGCCGGCCTTCCACGTCTCGCCGCCGTCGGGCGCGCCGAGCGCCACCAGCGGCGCGGTCACGTCGACGGGCGCCGTGCCATCGTTGGTGAACGTCTCGGTGAAGCCGTTGCCGCGGATGGTGTCCACGCCGGCCCCTTCCCACGTCGCCGAGATGATGATCTGGCCGTTGGACACCCGGTCCCAGGTCGCGTTGGGTGCCACGCCGGAGCCGGTCTCGGTCCAGTAGGTCTTGATGTTCGCGGCGTGCAGGCGGCTGAGCGCCGCCGAGGTCGGGTGGCCGTAGCTGTTGCCGGTGCCGGCCGAGATGATGGCGGCCTTGGGCGACAGCGTGCTGAGCCAGGTCGGGTTGGTGGAGGTCGCCGAGCCGTGGTGGTGCACCTTGACGACCTCGACCTCCCCGCCGACCTCGGGCGCGACGACGCTCTCGACGTCCTTGTAGCTGCCGGAGTTGTAGCCGCCGATGTCGCCGCCGTACACCGCGTGGAACTCGCCGTAGGTGATCTTGAGCACCACGCTCAGCGTGTTCTCGTCGCTCGTGGACAGCCCCGCTCCGTTCAGGTCCACGCACTTGATGGTGACCGGGTGCGCCGACAGCGAGTCGAGCGTGATGACCTGGTTCTTGACCAGGGTGCGGCGCTTGCTGCCCAGCGTGTTGACGTAGGTCGTGTAGGTCCCGCTGCTGTAGGAGCCGCCCCGGTCCCAGCCGTAGTCGAGCGTGATCCCGCCGGTGCCGAAGATGGTGTTCATCAGCCCGATGTGGTCCGAGTGGTAGTGGCTGGCGAAGTGGTGCTTCACGTGCGTGACGCCCAGCGCCTGGAGCTGGGCCAGCACCTTCACGCCGCAGGCGGGCGTGGGATTCGTGTAGACGCCGTTGTCCACCATCGCCACCTCGCCCAGCGGCGAGATGATGACGGCGCCATCCCCCTGACCTACGTCGAGCTGGATGATCTGGAGGCGGCCGGTGGCCGTCACGGCCGCGGCCGGAGTGGCGAGGACGAGGGCGAGGCCAGCGGCCAGCAGGGCCGCGAACAGCCGACGGATCGGGGGCATCGGTTCTCCGTGGTCCCGGAGACCGAGGGGGCGCCGGCACCTGAATGAAGTTAGGGGACTCCTCGCGGCCGTCCACGGACGGCCTTGAGGGGGCCCCTGTGGCGGCTCTGATTCTACCTTGGACGCATCATTCGGTCCAGCGGCCCTGGCGATCTCAGCCGCGTCTGGCGCGGTCCAAGTGCGTGTCCGCCATCGCACGGAGGCCCGCGCGTTGCACCCTGCAAGGCGGGCCGGCCGGCCCCGTTCCCCGGCCCCGCGGGAATATCCCCACCTCCCCGGCGTATCCGCGGGCAGAGGACCCAGGAGCGCCCCACCCGAGACCGAGGAGGACCGCCATGCCGACCACCACGAACCTGATCCGCAGCCTCGCGGCCTGCGCCGCGATCGTCCTGGCGCTGGGCGTGCCGCCCGCCGGGGCGTACCGGGAGGACGACGGCACGCGCTGGGACCGCTCCGCCCGCGGCAACCTCGTGGACGTCCAGGTGCTGGTGGACGGCCGCGCCGCGCCGCTCTACTTCGCCCCGGGGCACTGGGACCGCCGCTACTTCGAGGCCTTCCGCGGCCGCCACTACGCGCTGCGCGTGCGCAACCTCACCGGCGGCAGGATCGGCGTGCTCCTCTCGGTGGACGGGCTCAACGTGGTGAACGGCGAGCGCTCGCGGCAGAGCCGCGACGAGGCGATGTACGTGCTCGACCCCTGGGAGACCGCGACCATCCGCGGCTGGCGTACCTCGCTCGAAGAGGTCCGGCGCTTCGTCTTCGTGGACGAGCAGCGCTCGTACGCCTCGCGCACCGGGCAGGCCAACGGCGACATGGGCTGGATCCGCGTGCTGGCCTTCGCCGAGCGCGGCGCCCACGTGGCGCGGCCGCGGCCCGTGCTCGACGGTCACGGCTACGAGGGGAAGGGCCGGGGGGAGGGCGCGCCGCCGGCCGCGGCGCCGCAGTCGAACGAGGCGCCGATGGCGGCCGACCGCGTGCAGCGCGAATCAGCGACGCAGTCCACGGAGAAGTCGCTGGCCGGCCGGGGCGCGGACGAGGCCTATCCCGGCACCGGCTGGGGCGAGCGCCGCACCGACCGCGTCACCGAGACCTGGTTCGTCGCCGCCGCCCGGCCGGGCGACCGGCTGGTGTTCCGCTACGAGTACGCCTCCGGACTCGTGGCGCTGGGCATCCATCCCGAAGGCCGCCGGCTCGAACAGCGCGAGCGGGGCGAGCTGGGCTTCGCGCCGCCGCCGAAGTGGTGAGCGTCACCCGGCCCGGCCCGGAACGACCGCGGCCCGCCTCCCTCAAGGAGGCGGGCCGCCCGCGTTCCACCCCGGCTCAGCCGGGCGCGGCGATCCGCGCCGCCATGGCCACACCGCTCTCGTACGCCGCCTCCATCCCGGCCGACTTCGCGAAGGCGTCGCCGATGACCGCCACGCGCGGCCCGGCCCGGCCCGGCTCCCGCTCGAAGACCATCGCCCCGCCCAGCACGTCGCGCGGCAGCACGCGCGCCGTGTGCCAGGCGTGCGACTGGGTCCAACGCGGCCGGCCCGCCCAGGGTCCCAGCAGCTCGGCGGCCTCCCAGACCAGCTCGCCCGTCCACTCCGCCGGCGGCCGGTCCATGTACTCCACCGAGAAGCCCGGCCGCGCCTGCAGCACGAGCACCATCTCGGCGCCCGCCTCGCGCTTGCTCGAGTCGTTGCCGATTGCGTGCAGCATGGTCGCCTCGAACGGGAACCACGCGTCGAAGTCGGGTTGCGGCGCGTCGCCGTAGCCGGCCATCACCGTCAGCGTGGAGATGAAGGGCACGGCGCGGATGCGCTCGAGGCCCGCCGCCGCGTCCGGCCAGCCGGCCACGAGCGGTTCGACCAGGGCGAGGCTCTCGGTCACCGCACCGGCGACGACCACGACGTCGGCTTCGAGCGGGCCGGCCCCGGCGACCTCCAGACGCAGGCGCGGCCCGTCGGCGGCCAGCGCCGTCACGCGCCGCTCCAGCCGCACGTCCAGCCCCCGCGCCAGGTGCTTCGGGAAGACGCTCACGCCGTCGCGGCGGGCGAAGCGGACGGTCCCCGGCAGGAGCGAATCGGGCTGGCAGGCCAGCTTGGGCTCGCGCACGCGCTCCGGCCAGCCGTCGATCCGCCCGGCCGGGTCCAGTTCGCCGAGGGCGGCCACGAACTCGTCCGAGGCGGCATGCAGGTAGAAGGTGCCGAAGTCCACCGGGCGTCCGTCCACGTGCCGCGTGGCACAACGGCCGCCCACGCCGCGGGCGCGATCGAGGACGACGGCGGGGATCCGCCGTCGCGTGAGCTCCTGCGCGCAGGCAAGGCCGGCGACGCCGGCGCCCACCACCACGACCTGAGGCCCGTTCATGTCACGACTATAGCACTCCCGGGCCCGGGGGCCCGCCGGTCGCGGTCACGCCGCGGCGGGCGCGCGGATCGGCACGTCCGCCCCGTCGCGGATTGACCGGCGCGGGCGCCCCGCCCCAGGCTGGAGGCACGTCCCCGACCGGGCGCCGATCCGGCATCGTCCACGGAGTCCCCATGCGCAGCACGGCGCGCGCCGCCCGACTCGCACCGGCCCTCGTCCTCCTGCTCCAGCTCGCGCCCGGCGTGCGGGCGGAGGCGGAGGACGCGCGCCCGCTCGGCGAGCGCGGCCTGGCCAACCTCGTCGCCTTCACGCGGCTGCTCGGCTACGTGCGCTACTTCCACCCCGCCGACGAGGCGGCGTCGGCCGATTGGGAGGCGCTGGCCATCGCCGCGGTGGACACCGTGGAGCGGGCCGCCACGCCCGAGCAGCTCGTCGCCACGCTGCGGCGCATCTTCCTGCCGCTGGCGCCGAGCCTGAGCCTGGACACGCGCCCGACCGAGGCGGGCCCGCGCGGCTGGCTGCCGCCGGGGACGCGGCCGGTCGCCGTCACCGAGTGGGTCCACCACGGCTACGGACCCACCGCCGATCCGCAGCCGGACGTCTTCCACAGCCGCCGCGAGCGCTTCCCGCTCCCCCCGTCGCGCGGCTTCGCGCCGGCACCCGGGCGCACGCTGCGCGCGGACCTCGGCGGCGGCGCGTGGTGCGCGCTGGCGCTGGCGCTGCCGTGCGACTCCGCCGGCACGCTGCCGCGCGGCCTCCTGCCCGCGTGGTTGCCGGAGCGGGGGCCCGCCGGCGGCCGGCCCACGGGCGACGACCGGGCCACGCGGCTGGCGGACGTGGCGCTGCTCTGGAACGCGGCCCAGCACTTCTACCCCTACTTCGACGTCACCGGCACGGACTGGCCGGCCGCCCTGCGCGAGGCCCTGCGCCGCGCCGCCACGGACCGCGACGCGGCCGGCTTCACGGTCACGCTGCGGCGGCTGGTGGCCCGGTTGAGCGACGGGCACGGCGGCGTGAGCGACGGCTGCGAGCCGCCCGGCGCCCTGCCCCTGACCTGGGCCTGGATCGAGGGCCGGCTGGTGGTGACCGCCGTGGCGGAGAGCCTCGCCGGCGGCGTGCGCCCCGGCGACACGGTGCGGGCCGTGGACGGCCGGCCGGTGGCGAGCTGGCTGGACGAGCTCGCGCCGGCCCTGAGCCACGCCACGCCGCAGCACCTGCGCTGGCTCTCGAGCCTGGCCCTGCAGCGCGGCGCGGGCGCCGACTCGGTGGCGCTCGAGGTCGAGGACGCCGCCGGCGCCGTCCGCGGCGTGCGGCTGGGGCGGCTGCGGGGCATGCGGGTGGTCGAGGACCGCCCGGCGGCGGTCGCGGCGCTGCGACCGGGCGTCTGGTACGTGGACTTCGATCGCGCCACCGACGTCGACTTCGCCGCCGCCCTCGACAGCCTCGCCGCCGCCCGCGGCATCGTCTTCGATCTGCGCGGCTACCCGCGCCGCATCTCCACCGACCCGCTCGCCCACCTCACCGACGTCACGCTGGCGAGTCCGCCGTGGGCCTCGCCGGTCGTGAGCCGGCCCGACCACCGCGGCATGACCTTCACCTACCTGAGCCACGCCGTGACGCCGCTCGTGCCGCGCTTCCGCGCCCGCGTCGCCTTCTTGGTGGACGGGCGCGCCATCAGCCGGGCCGAGACCTACCTCGAGCCGGTCGAGCACTACCGGCTGGGCGAGATCGTCGGCGAGGCCAGCGCCGGCACCGACGGCGAGGTCGTCACCGTGGCCCTGCCAGGCGGCTACCGCGCGCGCTTCACCGGGATGAAGGTGCTGAAGAACGACGGCTCGCGGCTGCACGGCGTGGGGGTGCGACCCACCGTGCCGGTCGCGCGCACGCGGGCGGGCGTGGCGGCCGGGCGCGACGAGCTGCTCGAGCGGGCCCTGGCGATCGTGGACCGCTGACGGCCGCTACCGCATGCCCAGGGCGTGCGCGACGAACCAGGTGGCGGCGCCGATGATCCCGGCCATCGGCATGGTGAGCACCCACGCCCAGACGATGCGTCCGGCCACGCCCCAGCGCACGGTGGACAGGCGCTGCGTCGAGCTGACCCCGACACCGACGATGGCGCCGGTGATCGTGTGTGTGGTCGAGACCGGGATGCCCCCCAGCGTCGCGCCGAACAGGGTGAGCGCCCCGGCGGTCTCGGCGCAGAAGCCGCCCACCGGCTGCAGCTTGGTGATGTTCATGCCCATCGTCTTGACGATGCGCCAGCCGCCGAACAGCGTGCCGGCGGCGATGGCGGCGTGGCTGATGAGCACCACCCAGAGCGGCACGTGGAACTCGCCGGTCAGCAGCCCGGTGGAGAAGAGCAGCGCGGTGATGATGCCCATGGTCTTCTGCGCGTCGTTGCCGCCGTGGCCCAGACTGTAGGCCGCGGCCGACACCAGCTGCAGCTTGCGGAACAGGCCGTCCACGCCGCGGGGCGAGGCGCGCCGCGCCGACCAGAAGACGACCAGCGTGATGACGAAGCCGGCCACCAGGCCGATGAGCGGCGCCAGCACGATGAACTCGGCGATGCGCACGAGGCCACCGACGATCACCGCCTGCGGTCCCGAGGCGACCAGGGCGGCGCCCGCCAGCCCGCCGATGAGGGCGTGCGACGAGGACGTGGGCAGGCCCAGCCACCAGGTGATGAGGTTCCAGAGCAGCGCCCCCACGACGGCGGCGAGGATGATGGGCGGCGTGACCACCGACGGGTCCACCACCCCCTTGCCGATGGTGCGGGCGACGTGCACGCCGAAGACGAGGAAGGCGGCGAAGTTGAAGAAGGCCGCCCAGGCCACCGCGGCCCGCGGCGTGAGCACGCGCGTGCTCACCACGGTGGCGATGGAGTTGGCGGCGTCGTGGAAGCCGTTGCTGAAGTCGAAGGCCAGGGCGATGACGATGATGGCGATGACGCTGAACGGCACGTCCATGGTCAGCGGCTCTTCAGGACGATGGCCTCGATCGTGTTCGCCACGTCCTCGCACTGGTCCGCGGCGCTCTCGAGCCGCCCGTAGATCTCCTTCCAGCGGATCACGTCGAGAAAGGCGTGCTCGCCGGTGAACAGGTCGGCGACCGCCTCGCGCGAGAGGATGTCGGCCTCGTTCTCGAGCCGGTTGATCTCGATGGTGAAGGGCATCATGCCCTTGAAGTCCTTCAGGTGGTCCACCGCCCCCTCGATCTGCTGGCCGCACGCTGCCACGATGCGGGTGAGCTGCTGCGCCTGCGGCGTGACCTGCGGAATCTTGAACAGCACGATGCGGCTGGCGATGGCCTCGACCGAGTCGAGCACGTCGTCCAGGTTGCTGGCGAGGTCGTGGATGTCCTCGCGGTCGAGCGGCGTGATGAAGGTGCGGTTCAGCCGCTCGAACAGCTCGTGGGCGACGAGGTCGCCCTGGTGCTCGACGTCCTTGAGGGCGCGCGCCCGCTCGTCCAGCCGGTCGAACTCCTGCATCATCTCGTCCAGCTGGGCGCAGCCCTGGCGCACCAGACCGGCCTGGCGGCGGAACAGCTCGAAGAAGTTCTCGTCCTTGGGGAACAGGGAGATCATCGGGCCCTCGCGAACGGGGTGGAGTCCGGGACACCGGGATCGAGGCGCGGAAGCGATAGCACGCGCCCGGCGTTCCGGCAACCCGGCGGGCGTGCTATCCTGCGGCGCGACGTGCGCCGTCGCACACAGGACGTGGAACCGGGGGGCGGGACATGAAGCCGAACCTGAACGATCTGGCGCTGCTGCTCCTGCGGCTGGCGCTCGGCGGGGTGATGTGGGCGCACGGCGCGCAGAAGCTGCTGGGCCTCTTCGGCGGCGCCGGCACGGCCGCGTTCGTCCGCCAGGTCGCGCACCTCGGCTTCCCGCCGGCGCTGGCCTGGCTGGTCATCGCCGTCGAGTTCCTCGGTGGCATCGCCCTCGTGCTCGGGGTGCTCAGCCGGCTGGCGGCGCTGGGCTACGCCGGAGTGATGGCGGTCGGCATCTGGAAGCTGCACGCGGCGAATGGCTTCTTCATGAACTGGCACGCCGTGGGCGGCCGCGGCGAGGGCTACGAGTACCCGCTGGTGCTGGGCGTCGTGGCCCTGGTCATCCTCATCGCCGGCCCCGGCGGATACTCGCTCTACGGGCGCACGAGGAACCTGCTGGCCTAGACGGCGCCCGCGGTTCTCCTCCACTCGCCGGTCGTGTCGTCGAGCGTGTAGCGGTCGTAGTACTCGTGGCCGTGCTTCGCCACGAACGCCACGCCCTCGAGCAGCGTCTGGAACTCCTTCTCCCCCGTCACCGGCGAGAAGCAGATGCGCACCCAGCCGGGCTTCACGCCGATGTGCCCCTGCTCGAGCTGCTTCTTGATGACGAGCGAGACCCGCTGGTCGATGTGCAGCAGCTCGTGCCCGTAGGGCCCGGCGCACATGCAGCCGCCCCGCACCTGGATGCCGAAGAAGTCGTTCAGCAGAGCCGAGGCCAGGTTGTGGTGCACGCCGCGGAAGATGAGCGACACCACCCCCAGCCGCTCCGCCTCGAGGTTGCCCAGGATCTCCAGATTCGGGTCGCGGGTCCACTCCGCCAGCGCGCGCCGCAGGTAGTCCTCCTCGACGCGGCGGATGCGGACCGTGCCGATGCCGTGCTTGAGGTCGAACGCCAGCCCGGCCTGGACGCTGCCGACGATGGGCGGCGTGCCGCCGGTCTCGCGGCGGAAGAAGTCGTGAAGATAGACGTGCTCGGTGGGCGAGGTGTAGAGCACCGTGCCGCCGCCCGGCTCGGAGGGCACGCGGTTGGTGAACAGCTTCCGGTCCGCCACCAGCAGCCCGGGCGTGCGCGGCCCGCCGAGGAACTTGTGCACCGAGAAGAACGCCGCGTCCTTGGCGGCCGCCGCGTCGGGCCGTCCGTCGTCCCCCACCGGGTGCAGGTCGATGTCCACGTAGGGGCCCGAGGCGGCGTAGTCGAAGAAGGCCAGCGCCCCGTGCGCGTGCAGCACGCGGGCGATGGCGGTGGTGTCGTTGAGGATGCCGGTCACGTTCGAGGCGGCCGAGAACGTGCCGATCCTGAGCGGCCGGGCGGCGTGCTTCGCCAGCAGGCGGTCGAGGTGCTCGAGGCTCACCCGCCCGTGCGCGTCGAAGTCCACGTAGACGCTCTCGGCGATGGTCTCCCGCCAGGTGATGTCGTTGCTGTGGTGCTCCATGTGGCTGCGGAAGACGACCGGGCGCTCGGCCTCGGGAACGTAGCGCGACAGGTGGTAGCGGTCCTCGAGCTGGCAGGGGATGCGCAGCCCGAGGACGTGGATGAGGCGGTTCACCGCACCGGTCGAACCCGAGCCCACCGGGATGAGCACGTCGTCGGGCCCGGCGTTCAGGTAGCGCGCGATGCGGCGGAACGCTCCCTCGTAGTAGCGCGTCATCAGCCGCCCGGTGCTCGAGGACTCTGTGTGCGTGTTGGCCATGAAGGGCAGCACGCGGGTGGCCAGCTCGTCCTCGACGGCGCGGTGGAAGCGCCCCGAGGCGATGTAGTCGAAGTAGAGGAGCGGCTTGTCCCCCTCCGGCGTGTGGAGGACGGCGTCGGCGCCGACCACGCCGCGCCGCAGGTGCTCGAGGAAGGCGCGCTCCTCCGCCTCGTCGCACGTGACGACGGCGGTGCGCGGGGTGTCGTCCTCCAGGTCCACCAGCGGCGGGAAGCGGTGTTCGGCCATGTCTCCTCCGGGTCTTGGGCGTGCCGCTTCGCGTCATGCTAGCCTGCGGGGGCCGCGGCGGCAACGCTTCGGCGGCGAAAGGACGCGAGCATGACGACGGAGCTGGAGTCGGGGACGCTGGCCCTCGGCCAGGAGCTGGTGCGCATCGAGAGCCTCTCGGGCCGCGAGCAGGACACGGCGGCCGCGGTCGCGCGGGCGATGACGGCACTCGGCTACGACGAGGTGCGCGTGGACGAGTTGGGCAGCGTGCTGGGCCGGCGGCGCGGCGCACGGAGCGGGCCGCCCCTGCTCGTGGACGCGCACATGGACGTCGTGCCGGCCCCCGAGCCCGCGGCGTGGCGTTTCCCGCCGTTCTCGGCCGAGCGCTCGGAGGGCCGCCTCTGGGGCCGCGGCAGCACCGACGTCAAGGGCTCGCTCGCCGCGGCCGTGGTCGGCATCGGCCTGCTGCCGCGCGCGGAGCTGGCCGGCGACGTGCTGGTCTCGGCCAGCGTCGGCGAGGAGCGCATCGAGGGCCTGGCGGTCGGCCACCTGCTCGAGCGCCACGCGGTGCGCGCCGCGGTCGTCTGCGAGCCCACCCGCCTCGCCGTCGGCCTCGGCCACCGCGGCCGGGCGAGCCTCGTGGTCGAGGCCGCGGGCCGCGCCGCGCACACCTCGCGGGCGGAGAACGGCGTCAACGCGGTGTACCGGCTGACCGAGGCCATCGCCCGCGTGCGCGCCATGACGCCGCGCGAGGACGAGTTGCTGGGCCGCGGCCACGCCGAGCTGGTCGAGATCGGCTCGCTGCCCTGGCCCGGCTCGGCGATGGTGCCCTACCGGGCGACCGCGCGCTTCGACCGCCGGCTGGTGCGCGGCGAGACGCGCGACGGCATGCTCGGCGAGTTCGTGGAGGCGCTCGCCGGGCTCGACGGTATCACCGTGTCGCTCCACGCCGGCACGCTCGAGTGCTACACCGGCGCCGCCTTCACGGTCGAGGCGTTCCATCCCGGCTGGGCGGTCCCGGCGGACGCCGCGCACGCCCGGCGCGCGCGGGCGGCGCTGCGCGAGGCGGGACTCGGCGCCGAGGTGTTCTACGCCCCTTACAGCACGAACGCCACCGCCACCGCCGGGCGGCGCGGCCTGCCCACGCTCATCTACGGCGCCGGGGACATCTCGGCCGCCCACGCGGTGGACGAGAGCGTGAGCGAGGCCGAACTGGTCGCCGCCGCGCGCGGCTACCAGGCGCTGGCCCGGGCGCTCTGAGCCCGCGGCGACCGGGAGCGGCCCGGCGCGACGCTCAATCCAGCAGCGCGACCCGCCGCGTGCCGATGACCCTCCCGCCCGCCGCCATCCGCACGAGGTAGACCCCGGCGGGCAGCCGGGACCCGTCCGGACCGCGTCCGTCCCACGTCGCGGCGCTCCGGCCCGCGCTGCAGGCCCGCGCGGGTAGCGTCGCCACCACGCGCCCGGCCATGTCGAGGACCCGGAACGACACGTCCGCCGCCTCGCGCAGCGCGAACTCGAGGCGCACGTCTCCCCGCGCCGGGTTGGGCCGGACGCTCCCGAACTCCGTGGCGGAGGGCGGCGCGTCGTCCACCGCCGAGGCACCGGCGTCCACCACCTGCAACGTGTAGCTGTCCGACTCGCCGTTGTCGTTGACCACCACGAGCCCGTAGTACTCGCTGCTGGTCCCGGTGGTCCTCCAGGTCGCCTGGCCGGTCAGCTCGACCTGCGCGTCGTCGCGCCCGGCCCAGTACGTGCCGCCGCCCGTGTTGCGGAAGACGAGCAGCTTGAGGTTCGCTGCCCCTGCGTGGCTGAGCTTGAACGTGTAGTCCTTCTGCGGCTCGAGCCAGCAGTCCCAGACCTCCAGCACGTCGTCGGGCCCGGTCGTGCGTGCGACGGGCGGGTCGCCCACGCCGATCATTTGGGAGCCGGCCTGCCAGTCCACGTACGCCCCGCTGATGTACCACAGGCCGCCCTCGATCCCGGAGTACAGGTAGTACGTGCCGTAGGGATTGTGGTTGAAGTCGCCGACCAAGACCGCGGCGCGCATCGAGCCACCTTCCGACGCGGCGAGGCCGCCGCTCAGGCACTCGGGGTAGGTGCCGCCGCTCGGATTGGCGTAGGCGCCGAGGTTCCACGGCGCGGGGACGCGGGCCGCCACCGCGGTCCAGTAGGGGCTGGACTCCGTGAACGAGTAGTAGGTCCGGGCGAGGAGGGAGTAGGCCACTGTGCCCGAGGAGAGGGCGGTGGGCGGCGTGCACTCCCCGATGCCGAACAGGGCGTGGTCGGACACCTCGCTAGCGTCGTCCACGACCACCGCCGCGTAGTATCCCGTGGCGGGCGCCGTGTAGGGCGTGTCCTCGCCGCCCGTGGTCTGCGCCACGGCACCGCTGCGGGGCACCCAGTACTCGCCGCTGGACGGATTGCGGAACAGCATCAGCCGGCCGTCCGACGTGCTCGGGCCGTAATACCTGAGCCAGTACGTATGGCCGGCGGTCAGGCTGGCGGTCCGCAGGAAGAGGAACTGGCCCGTCGGTTGGAAGGTGCACTGGATCAACTGGTCGTTGGGGAGCAACCCGAAGTAGGCGCCCGTCCACGTGACCGTGCCGGTGCCGCTCCCCTGGCCGTAGTAGGTGTGCGGCCACGCGTGGCGGATTCCGTTGTAGGGGTTCGGGAAGAACACCATCGCGAAGTCCGCCGCGGGCGGCGGCAGGTCCGAGACGGCGATGTCCGGCCCGCGGCACGCGGGGAAGGCGGCGGCGTCCGTGCCCTGCACGACCATGTCCCAGTCGGTCCCCGGGTCGCTGCCCCGCACGCCGAGGGCTTCCCAGCCCGCCCACACCATGTCGCAGGAGACGTAGTTCTCCCCCAGCGGGGTGACCCAGGGCTGGTCGTACGTGAGCGCCACCGGCGTCGTGCAGGTGCCGACCCCGACGGCGTAGGAGCCCGCGGCGCCGTCGTCGTTCACGATCACCACGCCGTAGAGACCGGAGCTGGGGGCCGTGTAGTCGGCGTCGCCCTCCGTGCTCAGGACCGCGCTCGACCGTCCCGCCCAGTACTCGCCTGCGGCCGGGTTGCGGAAGAGCAGCAGGCTGAGGTCGGCGCCGCTGCGGCCAAAGGTGAAGCGGTAGGTCGTGCCCCCGTACAGGTACACTTCCCACGCGCGCACGACGTCGCTGCTGCTCATCGTCCCGTTGGTGAGCATGCCGTTCACAGTCAGCTGGTCGCGGTCGTCGTCCCACTGCGTGACCCCCGTGAGCGGCGGCAGGCTGATCGAGCGCCAGGCGCCGACGTAGTACGTGCCCGGCGTGTTGTAGTTGAAGTCCCCCACCACCACGCCCGCCATGCCGGCAAAGGGACTCGAGCTGGCGAGCTCGTCCGCGAGACAGCCCGTGGTGATGTCGCCCGGCGCGGAGCGGTACACGCTCAACCCGGAGCTGCCGTCGCACCGCAGGCCGATCGCCGTCCAGTAGTTCTGCTGCTGGTCGAACGAGTAGTAGTTGGAGACCAGATCGGACGACTGCGATACGCCGCTGACGAGGGGGATGGGCGTCGTGCAGGCCTCCACGTTCGCGATGACCGTGCCGCCCGCCGCGTTGTCGTTGACCACCACCAGGCCGTAGTACCCCGTGACGGGCGCGACGTAGGTCGTGCTCGAGGTGACGTCGAACTCGGCGTCCGCGCGCCGCTTCCAGCACGTCCCCTGGCCGGTGTTGCTGAATAGCAGCAGGTGGCTGGCGGCCGAACCGTACGGGTAGAAGTTGAACCGGTACGTTCGCCCGGCCTCCAGAGCGACGTCCCACACGTGGATGAAGGGCGAGGTGCCCCCGGCGAAGTCCACCTGGAAGGCGGCGGCGTTGACGCCGAGCAGGCCGTCCGTGGCGTTCCACTCCACCGTGGCGTCTCCCGTCCCCGAGTAGAGATTGGCCTGGACGTAGCGGGTACCGTAGGCGTTGAAGTTGTAGTCCCCGACGACGAAGTCCACGGTGCTGCCGCCGTACGAGGAGCCCGCCAGGAGGTTCGACACGCAGACGGGGTACGTGTAGGTGTCCTGCCAGACGCTGAGGTCCCAGTCCGCGGCGCTCGGCGGCTGCACCGCGATGACGGTCCAGTAGTTGACGGGCTGGCCGAAGCTGAAGAAGCTGGGCGACGTGCCGACCGCGACCGGCGTGCCGCTGTTCAGCCTCGGGTATTCGCACTGGGCACCGGCCGAGCCGGGCGTGAGACCGCCGAAGAGGCAGGCGAGCGCCAGGACGAGGGCGCCCGTCGCGAGCGGATGGAGTCGGTTCGCGTGCATGGCGGCCTCACGGGCGGTCCGGCGCCGGGCGGACGGCGGCGCGCGAGCGAGCGAGCTTCGCGCGCTGCTCGTCGTTCAGCGGGGTGCCGGGGATCTCGGTGCGCGTGACGGGCGGCGTGCGCGGGCCGAGGTCGGGAGAGGAGGCGCGCGGCACGGGCGCCGCGGCGGACTTGGGCGGTGCCGTCAGCCCGGCGAGTGAGCGCGCGGCGGGCGCCCCGCGCGCCGAGGCTTCGAGCTTGGCCCGGATGCGCGCCTCGCAGGCGGCCAGCTCGGGCCCCGTGTAGGTTCGCGAGGTTCCCGCCGCGCGCGGCCGCTCCGGCGACGGGAGTTCCGCCAACGAGCGCGCGCGCGGCGCTCGCCCGGCTGCCCCGGGTTGCCGGCCCGGGACGAGGGGATCCAGCCCCGCGAGCTTGGCGCGTTGCTCTTCGGCGGCGCCCGGTCGCGGCGGACCGGTGGTGGTGCTGACCTTGCCCCATGCCTTCGAGTCCGGCGGCGGCGCAGCCGCCGGGGCCGCCCAGCAGGACGCGAGCGCGAGAATCAGGAGCGCGATGAGAAGGATCCGAGGCATGATCATCCTCCTCGTGGGATGGCGGGCGCACGACGGGCGTCGCCGGGATGTGGCCTCTGCGGGGGACGGGGCCGAGAATCGTCCGGGACACTCGGGGGCAGCGCCCGGGGGATGCTCTCGCGGTTACGCGAAGAAAGCGGCCAGGGAGACGGCCGCGCGGGCCCACGGTACCCGGGCGGGTCCGCAGGGCCCATCTCTCGACGGCCCCGATTCTACGCCCCCGCCGCGCCGCCGGGAACACCCGATGTGCGCCGGCACCAAAGGCCGGGGCGGACCCGGGCACCAGCCGAAAGCTGGTCCGGTCCGCCCCCGAACGCGCGTAAGCCCCTGCCGGAGCCGCTACTCGGCGCGCCCCAGTACGAGGGCGATGAGCGCCATGCGCAGCACGACGCCGTTCGCCGCCTCGATCCAGTAGCGGGCGTGCCGGGTGCGGTCCACGTCGGTGGGCAGCTCGTCCATGCGCGGCAGCGAGTGCAGCACGATGGCGTCCCGCTTGGCCAGGTCGCGCATCATCTCGCGGGTGATCTGGTACTCGGGCGGCGTCAGACCCTTCTTGGCGTCGGCCGCGTCCACGCGCGACTTGGTGTAGTCGGCCTGCACCACCGGCTCGATGTAGATGATATCGGCCTTGGCGATGCAGTCCTTGGTGCTCTTGAACTCGTTGTAGCGCACGTTGCGGCCGCGCAGCTCCTGCTTGAACTCCTCGGTCGGCGCCATGTCGGGCGGGTACACGACGTCCAGCTCCATGTCGAACTGGGTGGCGGCGTGGCCGATCGAGTGCATGGTGCGCATGCGGTGGTCGCCGACGCACAGCCAGCGCAGGCCGTCGAGCGTGCCGCGCTCGCGCCAGATCGTGTACAGGTCGGTGAGCACCTGGGTGGGGTGCTCGCCCCAGCCGTCGCCGCAGTTGATGATGGGCACCGAGGAGTGCTTCGCCGCCTCGGCCGGCGCGCCGAGCTGGTAGTGCCGCATGGCGATGACGTCGGCGTAGTACTCGAGCATGCGCACGGTGTCCTGGATGGACTCCTGGTAGAAGTCGCCGGCGCGGGTCATCTTGGCGTCGGAGAAGCCGAGCACGTGCCCGCCGAGGCGGTGCATGGCGGCCTCGGTGGACATGCGGGTGCGGGTGCTGGGCTGGTAGAACGCGGTCAGCAGCGTCTTGTCCTTGCACAGGTCCATGTTGCGGCGGTTGTGCGCGGCGGGCGCCAGCTGCTCGCAGACCTGGAAGA
The DNA here is from genome assembly GCA_034678345.1 of Candidatus Eiseniibacteriota bacterium. GTDB lineage: Bacteria > Eisenbacteria > RBG-16-71-46 > RBG-16-71-46 > RBG-16-71-46 > JANXPZ01. The sequence continues at coordinate 12,585 of JAXDBZ010000038.1, read as the reverse complement.
TGCGCGTGTAGTCGTCGCGCTCGAAGTCCCTGAGCGACAGGATGTCACGTCCGATGAAGCTCCTCATCGTTCCTCTCCCTTGATCGTGGGTGGTGGCGGCCGAGCGCGACGCCGGCCGCCATGACCGTCTCCTCTTATCCTTCCGGGAACAACGTGTCCAGCACGGACGGGTCGGGCGGGATGACCCGCGGCTCCCCCGCCGTCTTCATGGCCGCGGCCACGTCCTTGAGGCCGTTGCCGGTGACGAGCGCCACCACGCGCCAGGCCGGGTCCACGCGGCCCTGCCGGACCGCCTCCTTCAGGCCGGCCCACGTCGCCGCCGCCGCGGGCTCAGCGAACACGCCGGCGCCGCGCGCCAGCTCGCCGATGGCGGCGAGGATGGCCGCGTCGGGCACGGTGACGCCGAAGCCGCCCGAGGCGCGGATGGCCTGCACCGCCGCCTCGCCGTCCCGCGGCAGGCTCACCGAGATCGAGTCGGCCACCGTCTCGCCCGAGACCGGCCGGATGACGCCGTCGCCGGCGGCGGCGTTCACGATGGCGGCGCTGCCCTCGGCCTGCACGGCGAGCAGCCTCGGCAGCCGCTCGATGAAACCGAGGCGCTGGAACTCGACGAAGCCCTTCCAGACCCCCGACAGGATGTTGCCGTCGCCCACCGGCACGACGACGAGGTCCGGCACCTGCCAGTCGAGCTGCTCGCAGATCTCGAACGAGACCGTCTTCTTCCCCTCGCGCGTCCAGGGGTTGAAGCCGGTGTTGCGGTTGTACCAGCCGAAGCGCCGCGTCGCCTCGAGGCACAGGTCGAAGGCCTGGTCGTACGTCCCCTCGACCGCCAGGACCTCGGCGCCAAAGGTCAGCAGCTGGGCGATCTTGGCGCGCGGCGCGTTCTTCGGCACGAAGATGCGCGTGCGGATGCCCGGCGCGGCGGCGAGCACGGCGGTGGCCGAGGCGGCGTTGCCGGTCGAGGCGCCGGTCACCAGCGTGCGGCCCACGTCCAGCGCGCGCCGCAGCGCCACCGCGCTGGCGCGGCACTTGAACGAGGCGCTGGGGTTGCGGCCGTCGTCCTTGAGCAGCACCGGTTGCGCGAGTCCCAACTCCTTCGCCAGCCGCGGCGCCGGCACGAGCGGCGTGCCGCCCACCGGCGGGCCCTCGAGCCGCGCGCTCACCGGCAGCAGCGGCAGGTAGCGCCACAGGGTCGGGTCGCGGTCGGCGGCCAGGGCCTCGCGCGACCAGTCGCGCTTCACGGCGTCGTAGTCGTACTCGACCTGCGTGTTGGCGCCGCAGGCCGGGCAGACGTAGAGGTCGTCGGCGGCGGGCGTGAGCGTCCCGCAGCGCACGCAGCGCAGCCCGGCCAGCGCGGCCCGGCCGGTGGTCATGCGATGATCCAGGTGCCCGTCTTCCCCTCCAGCGCGGGCACGAGGTGCAGCGGGTCGGTGATGAGCGCCTGCGTCCCGCCCGCCTCGAGGAACTCGACGATCGCCTCGATCTTCGGCTTCATGCTGCCCGGCGCGAAGTGCCCCTCGGCCAGGTACCGCTTGGCCTCGGCCAGGTTCATGCGGTCGATGTCCCTCTGGTCGGGCTTGCGGTAGTTCAGGCAGACCTTCTCGATCGCGGTCGAGATGATGAGCACGTCGGCCTTCAGTTCGCGCGCCAGCAGGCTGGTGGCGAGGTCCTTGTCGATGACCGCAGCCGCGCCCTGCAGGTGGCCCTGCTCGTCCTCGACCACCGGGATACCACCGCCGCCGACCGCCACCACCAGGATGTCGTTCTCGAGCAGGCGCCGGATGGCCTCCAGCTCGACGATCCGCTGGGGCCGCGGCGAGGCGACGACGCGGCGGAAGCCGCGGCCGGCGTCCTCGACGATGTCCCACTTGTCCCGCTCGCGGTGCAGCTTCGCCTTCGCCTCGTCCATGAACGAGCCGATCGGCTTCGAGGGCTTCTGGAACGACGGGTCCGTGCGGTCCACCAGCACCTGGGTGACCACGGTCGCGACCACGGGCTTCTCGGGCCAGTCCTTCATCTCGTTGTACAGGGCGCGCTGCACCTGGTAGCCGATGGCGCCCTGGGTGTCGGCGCCGCAGGAGTCGAGCGGGACCTCGTGCAGCTCGTGGGCGGCCAGCTCGCTGCGCCGCAGGATGAAGCCGACCTGCGGGCCGTTGCCGTGCGTCACCACCACGCGGTAGCCCTTCTTCACCAGTCCGGCGATGTGCCGGCACGTCTCCTCGACGGCGGCGTACTGGTCCTCCACCGTCCGGTGCTTCTCGTCGATGATCAGCGAGTTCCCGCCCACGGCGAGGATCGCCAGCTTCTTCTCGTTCGTCATGGTCTCCCGTTCCGCGTGTGCCGTGCGTGCCGCCGCGGGCGTCCGCCCCGCCTCCCTCGCGCGCGGCGCCCATCGGGCGGGGCGCGGCGGCGGCGGGGCCGTCCGGCGGCTCAGGTCAGCTGCTGGAGCAGCCCGGTGCGTTCGTTGAATTCGCGGATCCGCTCGTCCCACTCGGGGACCTGGGCCCAGATCCCGGTCCAGAAATCCGGGTCCCACAGTTCCGCGAGCTCCTCCGAGGTCTTGTCCTGCTGCTCCACCCAGGTGAAGTACTTCAGGTTGTGGAGCCGCTTGCGGTCGCGGTAGCCCAGCTCCTGCAGGTAGTCCGTTCCCGCGCCCTGCAGGTAGCGCGCGTAGTCCATGGCCGCCTGCTCGCGGGTGTAGGGGCCGCGCTCGTCGCGCAACTCCTGCTTGCGCGAGTCGTACAGCTCCATCGAGTCGGTGAGCGCCGTGTACAGCACGTCGCGACCGTCCAGCTCGTAGTACTTCGCCGCCTTGATGGCCGCCACCAGGTTGCAGATGCTGGAGATGCCGAGCAGCGGCAGGCTCTTCAGGAAGTCGGCCTTCAGTCCCTGGCCGGCGAGGAACTCGATGCCGGTCTCCTCGTTGAACAGGCGCAGCAGGCTCATCGTCTGTTCGTCGTCGATGGCCGCGACCATGTCGGTGTTGCGCACGTTGTGCACCCAGGGCACGTGCTTGTCGCCGATGCCCTCGATGCGGTGCGCGCCATAGCCGTTGGCGAACAGCGTCGGGCACTGCAGCGCCTCGGTCGCCACGACCTTGAGGTGCGGGAACCTCGTCCGCAGGTAGTCGCCGGCGGCGATGGTGCCGGCCGAGCCCGTGGCCGAGACGTAGACGGCGAGGCGGTCGTCGGGCCGGCGGATCCGCTCGTGGATCTCCTCGATGATCGAGCCGGTCATGGTGTAGTGCCAGACCGCGTTCCCGAACTCGTCGAACTGGTTGAAGATCAGGACCTCGTCGCCGCGCGTCTTCCGCAGCTCCCAGCACTTGTCGTAGATCTCCTTGACGTTCGACTCGGTGCCGGGCGTGGCGATGACCTCGTCCGTGCCGATCTCGTGCAACCACTCGAAGCGCTCGCGCGACATGCCCTCGGGCAGGATGGCGATGGCCTTGCAGGCGAGCAGGGCGCAGTCGAAGGCGCCGCCGCGGCAGTAGTTCCCGGTCGAGGGCCAGACCGCCTTGTGGTTCTCGGGGTCGAACTCGCCGCTCACCAGCCGGGGCACCAGGCAGCCGAAGGCGGCGCCGACCTTGTGGGCACCGGTCGGGAAGTACTTGCCCACCAGCCCGACGATGCGTGCGGGGACGCCGGTCAGCTCGGGCGGGAACTCGATCCAGTTGCCCTGGTTGTACAGCCCACCCTTCGCCTTCGGCTCGTTCTTCCACGTGATGCGGTACAGGTTGAGCGGGTTGACGTCCCACAGCCCGACGCCGGCCAGCCGCTTGCGGATCGGCGCGGGCACGAGCGCCGGGTCCTTCTGCTCGGCAAAGGTGGGGATGATGATGTTGCGCTCGCGGCAGCGGGCCACGGCCCGGGCGAGGACGGCTTCGTTGATGGTGTGCTTCGACGGCATGAGCGGCTCCTTCTCCCCGCGCGGGGTGGTATAAGGGGTGAAGGATACGGGACACGCCCGGGGCGGGCAAACCCCCGCGCGCCGGCGCGGCCCGGGTGGACGCCCCCCGGCCCGCGGGGTAGGATGTCGGGCCGTTTTCGTACCCGCGCTCTCCCGCGCGCTGCCATCCCGTGGCGCCGGCCGGGCCCTCCCGGCCCGCCGGCTCCCGCACCCGCAGAAGGAGCCCGCATGAGCCCCGTGACGACCCTGCCGCCGGTCCCCGCCCAGGCCGCCCTGGACGCGCTGTTCGGCCGCAACATGCTGCTGACGCGCGACTGGACGACGCCCGAGCTGGAGACGCTCATGGCGGTGATCGGCCGCTTCGCCGGCCTCGACTACGCCGGCCGGTCCACCGCCCTGTTCGAGGACGAGCTGGGCTGGGCGTTGTTCTTCGACCAGTCCACGCGCACGAAGTCGGCGTGGGCGGGCGCCTGCGCCCGACTCGGCCTCAGCCCGGTCATCGTGGATGGCGGCTCGACGCAGGTCTCGCACGGCGAGACCGCCGTCGAGACCGGCGCCATGCTGGGCATGAACTCCCACGCGCTGGGCGTGCGCCACGACATGATCATCGGCGAGGGCAACTCCTTCATGCGCGACGTCGCCCAGGGTATCGACGCTTACCTGGCCGCGGTGAAGGACCCGCGCAAGGTCCCGGTCGTGAACCTGCAGTGCGACATCGACCACCCGACGCAGACCATGGCCGACCTGATGTGGATGCGCGAATGCCACCCGGGCGGCCTGCAGGGCAGGAAGATCGCCGTCTCCTGGGCCTACTCGCCCTCCTACGCCAAACCGCTGTCGGTGGCGCAGGGCTGCTCGATGCTGTTCACCCGCTTCGGCGCCGAGGTCGTGCTCGCCCACCCCGAGGGCTACCACCTCATGCCCGACACGATGGAGTACGCGCACGCCGCGGCGAAGGCCTCGGGCGGCTCGTTCCGCGTCACGAACTCGATGGACGACGCCTTCGCGGGCGCCGACATCGTCTATCCCAAGTCCTGGGGCCCCTACGACCTCATGCTCGCGCGCGTGGCCGCCAACAAGTCCAAGGACAAGGCGAAGCTGGCGGAGATCGAGAAGGCGGCGCTGGCCGGGAACGCCGCGCACAAGGACTGGATCTGCGACGAGCGGCGCATGGGGCTGACGAAGGGCGGGAACGCGCTCTACATGCACCCGCTGCCCGCCGACATCGGTGACGAGGTGTCGCACGGCGTGATGAAGCAGCACGCCGTGAACGTCGCCCGCCAGGCGCAGTACAAGATGTACGTCATCATGGCCCTGCTGGCCGTGGCCAAGACCCCCGATCTGGCGCGGCGGCTCGAAGCCCTGGCGAAGTGAGATGAGCGACGGAGCGCGCGGCGGGCTGGACGCGGCCATCGCCTCGGCCGCCGCGCGCGACCTGCCGCTGGCGGCCTCCCTCCTGCGCGAGGCCATCCGCATCCCCGCCGACCACGTGGACCGCGCCCCGGGGGCACCCGCCGGGGCACCCCCGGGGTCGGGGTCCGGCGGCGATCCGCTGTGCGGCACCAGCAACCACGAGGGCCCGCGCCTGCGCTACCTGCGCCAGGCGCTGCTCGAGACCGGCGGCCTGCTGCACGAGGACGACGTCGGCTTCGACGCCTTCGGCAACCTCTACTGGGTGCTCGAGGACCCCGACGACGGCGTGGCGCGCCGCGACAAGCGCGTCGTCTACCTCGACGGCCACGCCGACACGGTACACGCGCTGCGCGACCGCTGGCACGAGCGCACCGGGGGACTCGACCCCTACGACGGCCTGGTGGACCCGGCGCGGCTCGACCGCGGCTTCCTGCGGAGCGAGCTGGGCTGGCTGCCGCCCGACGACGAGTGGGAGCACCTGGTCTTCGGCCGCGGGGCGGCCGACCAGCTCGGCGGGGTGGTGGCGCAGATCGTCGCCTCGCGCATCCTGGTCGAGCTGCGCGCCGCCGGCGCCCTGCGCGGCGTCGTCGTACGCAGCTACGTCACCCCGGCCGAGGAGGACAACGAGGGCGGCGGCCCGCTCTACCTGACGCGCCGGGTCTTCCCCGGCGCGCCGCCCGCCATGCTGCCCGACGTCGTCGTGCTCACCGAGATGAGCGGCGACACCACGGACGGCGCCCTGGTCATCCGCTGCGGTCAGCGGGGCCGCATGACCATCGAGGTGCGCGTCACCGGGCGGTCCTGCCACGGCTCGATCCCGCGCGAGGGCCTCAACCCGCTCGAGCACGGCGCGGCCATCCTCGCCGAGGCGGCAGCGCGGCACGAGCGTGGCGAGAGCTTCGGCCACGACGAGCGGCTGGGACCCGGCTCGCGCACCGCCACCTGGGCGAAGGTCGAGACGGCGAGCGACTGCTCGGTGCCCGAGCGCTTCACCTTCCGCTTCGACCGCCGGCTCACCGCCGGCGAGTCGCCCGACGACGCCCTGCGCGCCGTCGCCGGCCTGGACAGCGTCGCCCGGGCGATCGCCGACGGCCTCCACGTCGAGATCGCCGTGCCACGCTACGAGGAGACGACCTGGCGCGGCTACACGCCGGGCAACCCGCGGGTCTACGGGGCCTGGCGCACCCCCGAGGACCACCCGGCCATCGCCGCGGCCCGGGCCTGCTACCGCGCCGTGGTCACCCCGCACGTGGACGAGCCGCGCGAGGGCGGCGGCTCGCTGCGGCGCGAGCCGCGGCTCGGGTACTGGCGCTTCTCCACCGACGGCGTGGGCTGGCCCGCGCCGGTGGACGAGCCCGCGCTGGTGGTCCCCGAGTCCAAGCGCTGGGTCACCGCCGGGACCATGCGGCACCCGGCCATCTTCGGGCTGGGGCCCGGCATCATGCAGAACGCGCACAAGATCGGCGAGGCGGTGGACCTGCGCGAGCTGCGGCACGCCATCGCCTTCCTCGCCCGCTATCCGAGCCTGTTCGCGGGCCGGGAGTAGACCGCCCCCCGCGCCTGCGCTACGCTTCGGCCCAACGAGGCGCGGCCATGTCCCGATCCACCTTCTCCCGGCGCGATTTCCTGCGCACCACCGGCGCGGGCTGCGGCGCCCTGCTGGCCGGCGGCGCGCTGCACTCCGCCGCCCGCGGCCTCGAGATCCTTCTGCCGCCGGCCGCGCGCGCGGCCGGGGATCCCCGCGCCGAGCTGGTCCGCCGCGCGCCCCGCGCGCGCTACTGGGTCTCGACCGCCTCGACCGATTGCGCCGCCTGCCACGCCGCGGGCGGACCCACGCTGCGCGCGGGCACCCCCGGGCCCGGCACGGCACCGCGGCACGCGAGGACGCTCGTGCGCTGCCAGCTCTGCGCGCGCGGCTGCACGCTGGCCGAGGGTGAGCGCGGCGCTTGCGGGGCGCGCATCCACGTCGGCGGCGAGCTCAGGAGCCTGGTGTACGGGCGGCCCATGAGCATCCACGTGGACCCGATCGAGAAGAAGCCGTTCTTCCACTTCCTGCCGGGAGCCGCGGCCTACTCGCTGGCCACCAGCGGCTGCCCGCTGCGCTGCAAGTTCTGCCAGAACTGGGAGATCTCGCAGGCCCGCCCCGAGGACTACGCGCAGCCGAGCGTGCCGGCGGCCGCCATCGCGCGCGCCGCGGTGGACCGCGCCGCCCCGGTCATCGCCTTCACCTACAACGAGCCCACCGTCTTCCTCGAGTACATGGCCGACATCGCCCGGGCGGCCCGGCCACTGGGCCGGCGCTCCGTCCTCGTCTCCTGCGGCTTCATGAACGAGGCCCCGCTGCGCGAGCTGTGCGGCGTGCTCGACGCCATCAAGATCGACCTCAAGGGCTTCCGCGAGGACTTCTACCGCGACGTGTGCGGGGCGGAGCTGAAGCCGGTGCTGCGCAGCCTGCGGCAGGTGGCCAGGAGCGGCGTGCACCTCGAGATCGTCAACCTGGTCGTGCCGACGCTCAACGACTCGCCGCGCGACCTCACGGAGCTGTCGAAGTGGGTCGCCGGCGAGCTGGGCCCCGACGTGCCGGTGCACTTCACGCGCTTCCACCCCGACTACCAGCTGCGCAACCTCCCCGCCACGCCGGTGGCCACGCTCGAGCGCGCGCGAGAGATCGGCATGGCGCAGGGTCTGCGCTTCGCCTACGTCGGCAACCTGCCGGGGCATCCCGGCAACCACACCTGGTGCCCGGGCTGCGGCACGAAGGTGATCGAGCGCGACGGCATGTTCGTGAGCGCCGTCCACCTGCGCGGCGGCCGCTGCCCGAAGTGCGGCCGCGCCATCCCGGGCGTGTGGAGCTGAGACGATGCGACCGGCGGTGCGCTCCCCGGTGGTGGCCGGCAGCTTCTACCCCGCCGACCCGGCGCGGCTCGAGGCGACCGTGCGGGCCCTGCTCGAGCGGGCGCTGCCCCCGCTCGGGGGCACCCACGCGGAGCGTGGGTCGCGGCCCATCGCGCTGGTCGTGCCGCACGCCGGCTACGTGTACTCGGGACTGATCGCCGCCGACGGGTGGCGCCAGACCGAGAACCAGCGCTACGACCTCGTCGTCCTGCTCGGCCCCAACCACACGGTGGCGAACTTCTCGGGGGTCGCGGTCTTCCTCGGCGGCGGCTTCCGCACCCCGCTCGGCACCGTGCCGGTGGACGGCGACACGGCGTCGGCGCTGCTCGCGGCCGACCGCGAGTGCACCTCCGACCCGCGGCCGCACGAGCGCGAACACTCGATCGAGGTGCAGCTGCCCTTCGTGCAGACGGTGCTGCCGGGCGTGCCCATCCTGCCGGTGGTCGTCGGCAGCGAGGACCCCCGCCGCTGCGAGCGCTTCGGCGTGGCACTGGCCGGCGTGCTCGCCGGCCGGCGCGCGCTGGTCGTCTCGAGCAGCGACCTGTCGCACTACCCGGGCTACGACGACGCGGTCGCTGCCGATCGCGCCGTGCTCGCCGCCATCGCCCGGCTCGACCCCGACGGCCTGCGTCGCACGATCCGCGCCGAGGAGAGCGCCGGCCGCGAGGGCCTCGCCACCTGCGCCTGCGGCGCCTCGCCGCTGCTCGCCACCCTGGCGGCGGCCCGCGCGCTGGGGGCCACGCGCGGTACCGTGGTCTCGCACGCCAACAGCGGCGACGCTCCAATGGGTGACCGAGAGCGGGTCGTGGGCTATGGTGCGGTCACGATCACGGCGGGCCCGCCCGGCGCCGAGCTGGCCGCGCTCGATCTGCCGCCGCACGTGCCGCGCCACGACACGAGGGGGGAACGATGAGGTCGCCCGCGCCCGCGCCCGCGACGGCGCTGCGCCGTCCGGCGCTCCTGCTCGCGCTCGCCGCCTTCCCGGTCGCGGCCGCGCCGGCCTGCGCGGTGGACGCGGCGACGTCCGAGGTGCGCGCCCCGGCGGTGGCGGGCCAGTTCTACCCGGCCGATCCCGCGCAGCTCGCCGGGGAGGTGCGGAGCCTCCTCGCCGGGGCCAGGACCGCGGCCGGCGCGAGACCGGTCGCCCTCGTGGTGCCACACGCGGGCTACCACTTCTCCGGCCGGATCGCCGCCGACGGCTGGGCGCAGGCCCGCGGGCACCGCTACGGCCTCATCGTCGTCCTCGGCACGAACCACACCACCGCCGCCTTCCGCGGCGCCTCGGTCTACGCGGGCTCCGGCATGCGCACCCCGCTCGGCGTGGCGCGGGTGGACGCGAGGGCCGCCGCCGCGCTGCGGGCGGCCGGCGGCGACTTCAACGCCGACCCGCGCGTGCACGTCCGCGAGCACTCGATCGAGGTGCAGCTGCCCTTCGCCCAGGTGCTCTTCCCCGGAGTCCCCGTCCTGCCCGTGGTGGTGGGCAGCGAGGAGCCCGCGACCTGCGCGCGCATCGGCCGCGCGCTGGCCCGGACGCTCGCCGGGTACCGCCCGCTCGTCGTGGCGAGCAGCGACCTCTCCCACTATCCCGATTCCGAAGGCAGCCGCGCCTCCGACCACGCCGTGCTCGCCGCCATCGCGCGGCTCGACCCGGCCGGGGTGCAGGCGGCCATGGAGGCCCAGATGAACGCCGGATACCCAGGACTCGAGACCTGCGCCTGCGGGGCGGGCGCGGTGATGACGGCGATGGCGGCGGCGCGCACCCTCGGCGCCACCCGCGGCACGCTGGTCTCGTGGGCGAACAGCGGCGACGTGCCGCCCCACGACCGCACGCGCGTGGTGGGCTACGGCGCGGTCTCGTTCACCGCCGGTCCCGGCGGATCGGATGCCCCGTCCGGACCGGGCGCCTCCCCGCCCGGACCTGGAGCGGGCGATCCCGCGGGGGCCCCGCCGCCCGGGCCTGCGGACGCCGATGCGACGCTGGACGCGGCGGCGAAGCGCACCCTGCTGCGGCTCGCGCGCACGACCCTCGAGCACTGGTTCGCGACCGGCGGCGCCGCGCCGCTGCCCCACGACCTGCCGGCGGCGGCGCAACGCCTCCGCGGCGCGTTCGTCACCCTCTTCGAGGCGGGCGAACTGCGCGGCTGCATCGGCCACATGACCCCGGACCGGCCCCTCGGCGCCACCGTGCAGGCCATGGCGCTGGCCGCGGCCTTCGAGGACCCGCGCTTCGCCCCGCTCGAGGAGCGCGAGCTGAAGGAGGTCGAGATCGAGATCTCCGTGCTCACGCCGCTCGCCCCGGTCGCCGGGCCCGAGGGGATCGTCGTCGGCCGCGACGGCGTGCAGATCCGCAAGGACGGGCGCACCGCCGTCTTCCTGCCGCAGGTGGCGCCCGAGCAGGGCTGGGACCGCACGGCCCTGCTCGAGAACCTGTGCCGCAAGGCGGGCCTGCCGGCCGACGCGTGGAAGAGCGGCGCCCGCTTCTGGACGTTCCAGAGCATCCACTTCCGCGAATCCGATACGAAGTGACCGTACGACTCGTCGTCCTCGGTGCCCTGGCGCTGCTCGGCCAGGTCGTGCTGCTGCGCGAGTGCGAAGTGGCCTCCTACGGCAGCGAGCTGGTGCTCGTGCTCGGCCTCGGCTTCTGGCTCGCCGGCACGGCCGCCGGCGCCCTCGCCGCGCACGCCGCCCGCCGGGCGGGGCACCGCGCCATCGCGGCCGGCCTGCTCGCGCTGGGCGTGGCGATCCCCGCCGGCGTCGCGCTGGCGCGCGGTTCGCGCCGCCTCTTCGGCGGCGTGACCGGCGCCGACCTGCCCTTCGGCCTTCAGCTCGCCACGCTCGGCCTGTGCCTGCTGCCCGCCGCCCTCCTCGGCGGCCTGCTCTTCCCCTGGATGGCGCGGCGGTTCACGGCCGCGGGCCGCGGCTCGGCCGCGCGCGCCTATGCCCTCGAGAGCGCCGGGGGACTCGCCGGCGGGCTGCTCGCCACCGCGCTGCCGGCCCTCGGCGTGCAGAACTGGGCGATGGCGCTGGTGTGCGGCGGCGGGGCGTGCGCCGCGGCCGCATCGCGCTCTCGCGGCCGCGCCGGCCTCGTCCTCCCCGCCGCGGGCGTCGTCGTCGCGCTGGCGCTGCTCGCCACCTCGCCCACGCTCGATCGGGCCATGACGCGTGCGAACCACCCGCGATTGCTGGCCACCCGCGACACGCCCTACGGCCGCGTCACCGTGACCGGCAGTCTCGGCCAGGTCGTGGTCTTCGAGAGCGATGCCCTCGCCTACGAGAGCCAGACGTTCGCGGCGGAGGAGTTCGTGCACCTGGCGGCGGCGCAGCGCGGCAGCGTGCGGCGGGTGCTGGTGCTGGGCGGCGCGGCGCAGGGGCTCGTCCCGCAGGTGCTGCGCCTGGGCCGCGTGGCGGTGACCGACGTCGAGCTGGATCCGGCGATGCTCCGGCTCGTGCTGCCGCACCTGCCGGCGGCGGAGCGCGGCGCCCTGGCCGACCCGCGGGTGCGCGTCGTCTTCGCCGACCCGCGCCGCTTCCTCGCCCGGCCCGGCCACTACGACCTCGTCCTCTCGGGGATGCCCGAGCCCTCGTCGGGTCGCGCGAACCGCTTCTTCACGCGGGAGTTCTTCGCGGACTGCGCCGCCCGGCTCGCGCCCGGCGGCGTGCTCGCGCTGCGCCTGCGCGGCGCCGAGAACCTCTGGACGCCGGCGCTGACGCGGCGGGCGGCGGGCATCCACCGCGCGCTGCGCGAGGTCTTCCCGTCCGTGGTCGTGCTGCCCGGCGCGACGAACCTGCTGCTGGCCTCGCGCGCCCCGCTGCCGCGCGAGCCGGCGGCGCCGGCGGCGCGGCTCGCCGCCCGGCTGCCGGACGCGCGCATCGCCACGCCGGCCTACGCGCGCTACCTCTACACGAACGATCGCTTCGCCGAGACAGCGCGGCGGCTGGCGCGCGACCGGGCGCGGGCCAACCGCGACGCGCGCCCGGCCTGCTACCAGGCGACGATGGTGCTGTGGCTGTCGCGCTACGTCCCGCGGCTCGCCGCCCTCGATCTGCCGGAGCTCGGGGCCCGCGACCTGGTCCGCGCGCCCACGGCCTGGGCGGGCGCGGCCGCGCTGCTCCTGCTCCTCGCCCTGGCGCGGCGTGGCGCGGTCCTGCGGCGCGCGCTCTACGCCGCCGCCGCCGGCTTCGCCGGCATGCTGGCGGAGTCCGTGCTCCTGCTCCACTACCAGACGCGCTCCGGCGTGCTCTATCAGGACCTTGGCGTGCTGCTCACCGCCTTCATGGGCGGCCTCGCGCTGGGGGCCTGGGCGCTCGATCGCCTGGGCGGCGCGCGCGGGCCGCGGCCCGGCGCGGCGCGGCTGGTGCCGGCCGCCC
>JAXDBZ010000037.1:0-32476 GCA_034678345.1 Candidatus Eiseniibacteriota bacterium | reverse complement strand
ACCCGCGCGCCCGCAGCCGGCGGGCCGCGAGGGCCGGCGCTGAGCGGCGCCACCTGCGAGGGCGGCGGCCGGGCGATCACCCCGGCTGCCGCCACGGCCGGCTGATGGCGACGAACCTGCCCCCCTGGCGCCAGCTCGTGGGCATCCCGCTCAACGTGCTGGCCTTCCTGCTGCTCATGGTGCTCTCGGGCGGCGGTTGGACCGCCTTCGCCGCGAGCCCGGCGCGCCTCGGCGTCGTCGTGCTCCACCTGGCGATGATCCCGATCATGACCCTGAGCACCTCCGGGCGCAGCAAGGGGCTCGAGCACGCGCCGGACTGGAAGCCGTTCTTCCCGCTGCTCGTCTTCCACTCGCTCTTCACCGCCTGGGTGATGCCCTGGCTCGACGCGCGCGGCCTGTGGGTCATGCCCGGCGGCGAGGTCACGCGCTGGGTCGGGCTCGTCGTCATGACCGCCGGCGTCGTGCTGCGGCTGGGCCCGATGATGGCACTCGGGCGTCGCTTCGCTTCGGTGGTGGCGCTGCAACCGGACCACACGCTCACCACCACCGGCTGGTACGCGCGGGTGCGGCACCCCTCGTACGTGGGCATCCTGCTCATGGACGTCGGCTTCGCCGGCGTGTTCCGCTGCTGGCCCGCCGTGGCGCTGCTGCCCGTGGTCTTCTGGATGTTCCAGCGGCGCATGGACGTCGAGGAGGAGTTCATGATCCGTCGCTTCGGCGACGAGTACCGCGCCTACTTGGCCCGCACCGCGCGGCTCGTGCCCGGGGTGTACTGACCGTGCGCGGCCGGCCTACGCGCGTGCCGGACGCGGAGCGCTCGAGCGACCCGGGCGCCTGCCGCGAGGCGGCGCTGCAGCTGCTCGAGCGGCAGCGCCGCACGCGCGCCGACCTCGAGCGCCGGCTGCGCGACAAGGCGTTCGCCGACGCCACCGTCGCCGAGGTGCTCGATCGCCTCGCCGCGGTGGGACTGGTGGACGACGTCGAGTACGCCCGTGCCTTCATGGCCGGGCGCCGGGCCCGCCGCTCGGCCGGCTCACGGCGCATCGAGCAGGAGCTGCGGGCGCGCGGCGTGGGGGCCGAGGACATCGCCGCGGCCGCTGCCCGGCTCGACGCCGAGCAGGGCGGCATGGACGAGCTGTCGGCCGCGCGCCGGGTGATCGCCCAGGCCGCGCGCCGCACGCAGTCGCTCGAGCCGCGCGTGCGCCGCCGGCGGCTCTACTCCCTGCTCGCGCGCCGGGGCTTCGACGGCGACGTCATCCGCCGCGCCCTCGACCTGCCCGAGGAGGCCGGGCCGGAGGAGTAGGGGGGCCGCGGCATCGTCCCCGCGCCGGGCCCGCGACGCGCAGTGGTCTCTGCGCCCGCGGCCCCATCGTTGAGGCCGCCGCCCGCATACTCTATCTTCACCGGGAACTCGTCTTCACCGGGATGGACACTGCCGCCCCGCGCCGACCACGGCCCGCTGCGGCCGGACCCGCCGCACCGGAGACCCGATGACCGCCGTGCCCCCGAAGACCGCCGCCGAGCTGCGCCGCGCCTTCCTCGACTTCTTCGCGGAGCGCGGTCACACCATCGTGCCCTCCTCGCCGCTGGTGCCGCACGGCGATCCGACGCTGCTCTTCACCACCGCCGGCATGGTGCAATTCAAGCCCTACTACTCGGCCACCGGCGAGGTGCCCTACAACGGGCGGGCGGCCTCGGTGCAGAAGAGCCTGCGGCTCACCGACATCGACAACGTCGGGCTGACGCCGCGGCACGACACCTTCTTCGAGATGTTGGGCAACTTCTCCTTCGGCCGGGAGAAGGGCTCCTACTTCAAGGCGGAGGCCATCGCCTTCGCCTGGGAGTTCGTGACGAAGGTGCTCGATCTGCCGCGCGAGCGGCTCTACGCCTCGGTCTTCGCCGGCGAGGGCCAGTTGCCGCGCGACGACGAGGCGGTCGCGCTGTGGAAGAAGGTCGGGCTGCCGGAGTCGCGCATCGTGGCGCTGGGGCGCAAGGACAACTTCTGGGGCCCGGCCGGCGGGCGCGGCGCCTGCGGCCCGAGCAGCGAGATCTACTTCGACCTCGGCGAGCAGCGGCCGGCCTGCGTGCCGGCGGACGCCTTCTGGGGCGAATCGCCGGGCGACCCGGGCGACCGCTTCATGGAGTTCTGGAACCTGGTCTTCCCGCAGTTCGACGCCCAGGCCGACGGCTCGCTCGAACCGCTGCCGCGCCCGGGCATCGACACCGGCATGGGCCTCGAGCGGCTCTCGCTCATCCTGCAGGGCGTGGACTCCATCTTCGAGACCGACGTGTTCGCGCCGCTGGTGGCCGAGGTGCGTGCTCAATCAAGCTGGTGGGATACAAGCACTAGGCGCAGCGCTACTGGGGACTACTACGACAGGGTCCGAGACGCTCGAGGTGGCGCTCCTCTTCTGGTCAAGGACTTGCTGCGCGACGAGCGCATCATTGCCGACCACGTTCGGGCGCTCACCTTCGCGGTGGCCGAGGGCGCGCTACCAAGCAACGAGGGCGCCGGGTACGTGCTGCGGCGCTTGCTGCGCCGCGCGGTAACCCGCGGACGTTCCAGGACCGGGTTGGCGATTGACCACGCATTTCTCTCGCCAATCGTATCGAAGGCCGTGGAGATCTTCGGTGTGCACTACCACGAACTCGTGGAGCACAAAGATCGTGTGTTGAGGGCGATTGCACAGGAGGAGGCGAACTTCGCCCAGACCTACGAGGCTGGCGTTGGGCGTCTTGGTGAGATCCTCGCGACGGGAATCACGAAGGTCTCTGGCGAGGATGCGTTCCTGCTTCATGACACCTATGGCTTCCCCATCGAGATAACGGAGGAGTTGGCGCGCGAGGCAGGCGTGCAGGTCGACCGCGAGGGCTTCGAGCGCGCCATGGAAGAGCAGCGCGCCCGGGCGCGCGCCGCCAGCAAGTTCGCGCACGGCGGCGGGACCGAGGCCGAGCCCTGGACCGCGGTGAGCGAGGGGGCCGACTCCGACTTCGTCGGCTACGCCACGCTCGAGTTCCACGGCGCGAAGCTGCGCCGCTGGCGGACGAGAGGTACTAAGTTCGAAATCGTGCTCGACCGTACCCCAGCCTATCCCGAGGGCGGTGGCCAGGTCGCCGACCAAGGGACGATTACGGCACCAGGAATCTGGGCCACCCTCACTCACGTCTACCGCGAGGACGAGGCCATCGTTCACTGCGTGCGGCCAGAGCAGGGTACGCGCGGCGAATTGCTGGCAGCGGGCAAGGCCGGTGCCCTGAGCGTGCATATCGCGCCGGAGAAACGCCAGCCGACCATGCGGCACCACACCGCCACGCACCTGCTGCACGAGGCGTTGCGAACGGTGTTGGGCGAGCACGTGCGCCAGGCCGGCTCGTTGGTGGCGCCCGACCGGCTGCGCTTCGACTACACGCACTTCGAGGCCCCCACGGCGAAGCAACTCGCCCGTATCGAGGAGCGCATCAACGGCTGGGTGCTGGCCGACCGCCCGGTGGAATGGGCGGTCGTGCCCATCGAGCGGGCGAAGTCGCTGGGCGCGATGATGCTGTTTGGCGAGAAGTACGGCGCCGAGGTGCGGCTGGTCTCGACCGAGGGGGTGCCCGAGGCGGGCATCGTCGGCAGCCGAGAACTGTGCGGTGGCACGCACGTCTCGCGCACCGGCGAGATCGGCGCGTTCTGGCTGCTCTCCGACTCGGCCATCGCCAGCGGCGTGCGGCGCATCGAGGCGGTGTGCGGGCTGGAGGCGCTGCGCCACGCCCGCGGGCAGGACGCCCTGCTGCAACGCGCGGCCAGGGTCCTTCTGACGAGTCCGGCAGGCCTGCCCGAGCAACTCGAGAGGCTCAAGAATGAAGTTGAACAGTTGCGCAAGGAGGCTGAGAAGCAACGGGCAGCGTCACTCAAGCAGCAACTGCGGCAGGAGTTGGCGAATAGCACCAAGCAGTTCGGGCGGTGGAAGTTCGCAGTGATGCAGGTGGGGTACCGCGTGGAAATGAAGCTGGCTCGAGAGGCGGCAGATGATGCACGCGACTCGCTGAAGGATGGGGCGGCGGTTCTCATTCTGCCATCGGCTGCGGGCAGTACTTGGTCGCTTGTTGCGAGTGCGTCCGCTTCAGCCACCAATGAGTTGGGAATCCGTGCAGACGAGATAATCAAGTCGCTTGCCGGCATTACCCATGGGTCCGGCGGAGGCAAACCGCAGATGGCTGTCGGCGGGACAAAGGACGAGAGCACACTCGCTGCAGCCAAGGCTTGGGCTTGGGATTACTTTGCCAGTGTTGCTTCTCCCAAGGGCGAAGGAGAGGAAGAGCGATGAAGGCACTGGTCCTGGCGGGCGGCCGCGGCACGCGGCTGCGTCCCATCACCCACACCGCCGCCAAGCAGCTCGTGCCGGTGGCCAACAAGCCGGTGCTCTTCTACGGCCTCGAGGCGCTGCGCGACGCCGGCATCCGGCAGGTGGGCATCGTGGTGAGCGATCCGCGCGAGATGCTCCAGCCCGACTCCCGCACCGGCGAGCGCACCACGGTGATGGTGAACAGCCAGGCCGAGATCCGCGCCGCCGTCGGCGACGGCGCGCGCTTCGGCCTCGAGGTCACCTACATCGAGCAGGAGGCGCCGCTCGGGCTCGCCCACGCGGTCAAGATCAGCGAGGACTACCTGCGCGACGAGCCGTTCGTCATGTACCTGGGCGACAACCTCATCAAGGACGGCGTCACCCCGTTCGTGCGCGAGTTCGAGGCCGGGAAGCCCGACGCGCAGATCCTGCTGGCGCACGTCAAGACGCCGCAGGACTTCGGCGTGGCCGAGCTCGCCGGCGACCGGGTCGTGCGGCTGGAGGAGAAGCCGAAGCAGCCGCGCTCCGACCTGGCGCTGGTGGGCGTGTACCTGTTCAGCGCCTGCGTCTTCGACGCCGTGCGCGCCATCCGCCCGAGCCGGCGCGGCGAGCTCGAGATCACCGACGCCATCCAGCACCTCATCGACGGCGGCAAGCGCGTGCGCTCGCACGTCATCTCGGGCTGGTGGAAGGACACCGGCAAGGTCGAGGACATGCTCGAGGGCAACCGCATGATGCTCATGGGGCTGGCCACCGACGTCCGCGGCGAGGTGGACGCCGCCACCGAGATCGAGGGCGGCGTGGCCATCGGCCCGGGCACGGTGGTCGAGCGCTCGCGCCTGCGCGGGCCGCTGGTCATCGGCGCCGGCGCGCGCATCCGCGACGCCTACGTCGGGCCGTTCACCGCGCTGGCCGACGGCGTGGTGCTCGAGCGCTCCGAGATCGAGCACTCGATCGTGCTCGAGCGCAGCCACATCGCCGACATCCCCGGCCGCATCGAGTCGAGCCTGATCGGCAAGGACGTGGTGGTGTGCGGCAAGGACTCGCGCCCGCGGGCGCACCGGCTCATGCTCGGCGACTCGAGCCGGCTGGAGCTGTCGTGAGGGTGCTGGTCACCGGCGCGGCCGGCATGCTCGGCCAGGCGGTGATGCCGGCGCTGGCGGCGGCCGGCCACGAGGCGCACGGCGGCGACCTGCCCGGGCTGGACGTGACGCGGCTCGAGGTGCTGCAGGCGGCCGTCGTGCGATTCCGGCCGGACTGGGTCCTGCACCTGGCGGCCCTCACGAAGGTGGACGATTGCGAGAGCCGCTCGAGCGAGGCGTTCCGGGTGAACGGGCTGGGGGCGCGCAACGCCGCGCTGGCGGCCGAGGCCTGCGGCGCCACCCTGCTGGCCCTCTCGACCGACTACGTCTTCGACGGCACCGCCACGGCGCCCTACGGCGAGGAGGCCGCCGCCGCGCCCGCATCGGTCTACGGCGCCTCGAAGTGGGCGGGCGAGCAGGCGGTACGCGCCGTGACGCCGCGCCACGTGATCGTGCGCACGTCCTGGCTGTTCGGTCCGGGCGGGCCCAACTTCGTGGACACCATCCTGCGCAAGGCCCGGGCGGGCGAGGCGCTGCGCGTCGTGGACGACCAGCGCGGCTCGCCGACCTACGCCCGTGACCTGGCGGAGGGGCTGATCCGGCTGATGACGGCGGGACGCCACGGGACCTATCACTGCACGAACTCGGGGGAGTGCACCTGGTACGATCTGGCCGCGCACGTGCTGGCCGGCGCCGGGCTCGACGTGCCGCTCGCGCGCACCGACACGGCCTCGTTCCCGCGCCCGGCGCGGCGGCCGGCCTATTCGGTGCTGTCGAACGCGCGGTTCGAGGCGGTGACCGGCTGGCGCATGCCGCCCTGGCAGGACGCCGTGCGGCGCCATCTCGAGGCCACGACCGAAGCGAACGGGAGGGACCGGTGAAGAGGACCGCGGTGAAGCGGGGCAGGGGCGGCCGGGGCAACGGCTGGCTGGAGCGCGAGGCACGGGTGGCGCTGCGCGAGTCGGGCCGCGCCATGGCGCGGCTGGAGCGCGGGGCACGGGCGGTGGCCGAGGCGGCCGAGGTCCTGGTGGCGGCGTTCGAGTCGGGCGGCACCGTGTACTTCTGCGGCAACGGCGGCAGCGCCGCCGACGCGCAGCACCTCGCCGCCGAGCTGGCGGGCCGTTTCCGCACCGACCGCCCGGCGTTGGCGGCGGTCGCACTGACCACGAACACCTCGGCGCTCACCGCCATCGGCAACGACTACGGCTTCGAGCAGGTGTTCTCCCGGCAGCTCGAGGGCCTGGGCGTCACCGGGGACGTGCTGGTCGCCATCAGCACGAGCGGGGAGTCGGCGAACGTCCGGCGGGCGATCGACGTCGCTCACCGCCAGGGGATGACGGTCGTCGGCCTGACCGGCCCGGCCGGCCGGCGCTTCGCCGCCCTGTGCGACATCGCGCTGGTCGCGTCCGGCCGCTCCACCTCGTTCGTCCAGGAGGGGCACATCGCCATGGGGCACGCGCTGTGCGGTCTGGTGGAGCGCGCGCTCTTCCCCGCGCCACGGCGGGGCGCCCGCCGATGATCCGGGCCCTGGTCGCCGAGCTGCGTCCGCGGCAGTGGACGAAGAACCTGCTGCTGTTCGCCGGGGTGATCTTCTCGCGGCAGGCCGACGACCCGGCGCTGCTGTGGCGCGCGGCGGTCGGCTTCGTCGCCTTCTCGCTGCTGGCCGGGGTCGCCTACCTGCTGAACGACCTGCGCGACGTCGAGCAGGACCGGCGCCATCCGAAGAAGCGCACGCGTCCCATCGCCTCGGGACGCCTGCCGGTCGCGGCGGCCTGGGCGGCCGTGGTCGTCCTGCTGGCCATAGTCGGCGCCCTCTCGGCCTGGCTCGGGCCGCTGTTCGCGCTCGTCGCGGTGGGCTACCTGGTCATGAACGTCGTCTACAGCGTGTGGCTGCGCGACCAGGTGCTGCTCGACGTGTTCTTCATCGCCTTCGGCTTCGTGCTGCGCGCCATCGCCGGCGTCGAGCTGCTGCGTCCGGTGGCGCCGGCCACCGAGCTGTCGCCCTGGCTGCTGGTCTGCACCTTCTTCGGCGCCCTGTTCCTGGGGCTCGCCAAGCGGCACCGCGAGCTGGTGAACGCCGGGGAGGCGGCAAAGGGGCAGCGGACCGTGCTGGCCCAGTACTCGCCGGAGCTGCTCGAGGGGCTGCTGCACATCTCGGCGGCGGCGAGCATCATGGGCTACGCCCTCTACACCATCTGGCCCGACACGGTGAAGAAGTTCGGCACCCACGCGCTGCTCTACACGGTGCCGTTCGTGACCTACGGGATCTTCCGCTACCTCCATGTCGTCAAGGCCTCGGAGACGGCGGAGGACCCGTCGAAGGTGCTGCTCACGGACCGGCCGGTGCTGGGCTGCGTGCTCGCCTACCTGGTGGTCGTGGTCGTCATCCTCTACACGAACGGATGAGCCTCCCGCGCCGGGTCCGGGTCACGGCGCGCGCCAAGCTCAACCTCGGGCTGGCGGTCGGCCCCCGCCGGCCCGACGGCTTCCACGAGCTGGTCACGGTCTTCCAGTCCGTCTCCCTGGCGGACACGCTCGTGGCCGAGCGGGCCCGGGACTTCCGCCTCGAGGTGCGCCACGAGGCGGCTGCCGACCGCGGCCGGCTGCCGGCGCGCACGCGCGCCGCGGTTCCGGCCGGTTCCGGCAACCTCGCCCTGCGGGCGGCGCGCCTGGCGGCCGGTTACGTGGGAGTGAACGGCGGCGTGCGGCTGACCCTGACCAAGCGCATCCCCGCGCAGGCCGGCCTGGGCGGCGGCAGCGCCGACGCCGCGGCGGCGCTGGCCGCGGTCTTCGCGCTCTACGGCGTGCGGGTCCCGCTGGCCGAGCGCCTGGCGCTGGGGGCGGAACTGGGCTCCGATGTCCCCTTCGCCCTGCTCGGGGGCACGGCGCTGGGGACCGGACGCGGCGAGCGACTCCGGCCGCTCCGCCCGGGGCCCCGCTTCCGCGCCGTGATCGCCGTGCCCGGCTGGAGGGTCCCGACCGCCCGGGCCTTCCGGGCGCTGGACCGTTCCAGATATGGCTTGACACGACGGAAGGCCAAACTAAGATTCGGCAAAGTGACCGGGCGCATGGTGCTAGAGCCATGCGAGCTCATCCGACTGGGCAACTCGTTCGAGGATGTCCTCGGGGCGAGAAGACCCAGCTTCGTCGGCCTGCGTTCGCGCATGCGCGAGGCGGGCCTGCTGGAGCCGCACATGACCGGCAGCGGTTCGGCCGTGTTCGGCTTGCTCGGTCGGCGCGTGCTTGCGCGGGCGGTCCTGGACCGCTTCGCGGGGAGCGAGGCACTCTTCGTCGTGCGCTCCGCGAGGAGGGGGCTGGACATCGACAGGCTTCGCTAGCCGGCTGTGGGCAGGGACGCCAGGCGCTCGACGGGAAGCGAGCCCTCGCGGCTGGACGGTGACACTCAGGCAATCAGCGCTCCCTCTCAGGGAAGGTCCGAGGTGACACGATGATCGAGATCACCGAGGTGCGGGTCTCGCTGCGCAACGACGAGAAACTGAAGGCCTTCGTCAGCATCACCCTGAACGACTCCTTCGTCATCCGGGGCCTGAAGGTGATCCGCGGCAACAGCGGTCTGTTCGTGGCCATGCCCAGCCGCAAGCGCCCGGACGGCCAGCACCAGGACCTGGCCCATCCCATCAACGACGTGACCCGCAAGTACCTGACCGAGCGGGTCATGACGGAGTACGAGCGCGAGCTGAAGCACCCCTCGCCCCTCAGCCAGGCGCCGGCCCAGACCGAGCACCAGCTCTACTGAGCCCCGGGCGGGCCCCCCGAGCCCGCCTCCGGCCGGGTCTCCCCGGCGTTTGACTCCGGCCGCTCCCCCCGGCTACTCTTCCCCCGCATCTCCTCTCTCTGGGCCAGTAGCCATCCACCCCGACTTCGCTATCGCGGGGGCGGACCGTGACGGAAATCCCGTTCTGTTGGTGGGGCGTGGCCAAGCGGTAAGGCACGAGACTTTGGATCTCGCATTCGGAGGTTCGAATCCTCCCGCCCCAGCCAGCCTGGTGCGGTCCATCTGCTGCGTTGGCTTCGGTCGCGGCTCGCTCGACGTACGTACAGTACGACTGCGCTCGCCGCTCCCTCGCCGCCTTGCATCTGGACCACCCCAGGCTGGCTCCGCCAGCCTTGCATCGGGCCCCGCCTCGAGCGGCTGCGCCAGCCTTGCATCTGGACCACCCCAGGCTGGCTCCGCCAGCCTTGCATCCGGCCCCGCCTCGCGTGGCTCCGCCAGCCTTGCATCTGGACCGCCCGAGGCTGGCTCCTTCGTCCGCCCGGGCGCCGGTCGGCGCCTTGCATCCGGCCCCGCCTCGCGTGGCTCCGCCAGCCTGGCACCTGCGTCGCCCGAGGCTGGCTCCTTCGTCCGCCCGGGCGCCGAGGTGCCCGCCGGATTCCTGTTCGTCCGTGCTGATCCCACCTGTTCCCTCCGCGGTCCCGAGAGGCCGCGGGCGCGTTCGATCTCGTAACCGGGAGTAGAGCGACTTGGATCCCTGCCGGATCTTCTCGGGGAATGCCAGCCACGGGCTGGCGCAGGCCATCTGCGACAAGCTGGGCGTGCCGCTCGGCGATGCCACGGTCTCACGCTTCGAGGACGGGGAGGTATCCGTCAAGATCAACGAGAACATCCGCGGCGGCGACGTCTTCATCGTCCAGGCGACGGCCCCGCCGGCGGAGAACCTGATGGAGCTGCTGGTCATGCTGGACGCGGCCAAGCGCGCCTCGGCGCGCCGCGTCACCGCGGTGCTGCCGTACTTCGGCTACGCCCGGCAGGACCGCAAGGACCAGCCCCGCGCGCCCATCTCGGCCAAGCTGGTGGCCAACCTCATCACCACCGCCGGGGCCGACCGGGCGCTGACCATGGACCTGCACAGCGCGCAGATCCAGGGCTTCTTCGACATCCCGTTCGACCACCTCTACGCCGCGCCGGTGCTCATCGAGTACTTCCAGCAGAAGGCCATCCCCGACCTCATGGTGGTCGCCCCGGACATCGGCAGCGTGAAGATGGCCCGGGCCTACGCCAAGCGCCTCGGGGCCGAGCTGGGGCTGGTGGACAAGCGCCGGCCGAAGCCGGACTCCGTCGAGGTGATGAACATCATCGGCGACGTGCAGGGGCACAACGTCGTGCTGTTCGACGACGTGGTGACCACGGCCCGCACGCTGTGCCAGGCGGCCGAGGCCATCCGGCGCAACGGCGGCAAGGACGTCTACGCCGGCGTGACCCACGGCATCTTCGCCCCGGGCGCGCTCGAGCGGGTCGAGCAGTCCCCCATCAAGGAGCTGGTGATCACCGACACCATCCGTCATCCCCCGGACTCGACCACTCCCAAGGTGCGGGAGCTGTCGGTGGCCGGGCTGCTGGGAGAAGCGGTCGCCCGCATCCACGAGGAGCGCTCGCTCAGTTCGCTGTTCGTCTGAACGCACGCCCGGCCCCCGCGGCCGCGGCGCGATGAACGCGGGGTCCGCCCCGCTTGAAGGAGGAGTCTGATGCCTGTCATCCCACTGTCCGGCACGCGCCGGGGCGACATCGGCAAGGGCGCGGCCCGCAAGGCGCGGGCGGCCGGTCGCATCCCGGGCGTGCTCTATGGGCACGGCCAGGAGCCCATGGCCCTGAGCGTGTCCGCCCGCGACTTCGAGCTGGCCGTGCGCAAGCAGGGCGGCAATCCGATCATCGGCCTCGCCCTCGACGGGGGCGAGCACACCGCCCTCATCCGCGACGTGCAGTACGACCCGCTCACCCACGAGATCATCCACCTGGACTTCCAGCGCATCTCGCTGACCGAGGCGATCGAGGTCGAGGTGCCCATCAAGCTCGTCGGCCTGCCGGTCGGCGTGAAGGACGGCGGCGGCATCCTCGAGCCCATCCTGCGCGAGCTGAAGGTGCGCTGCCTGCCGACGGCGATCCCGCCGGCGGTCGAGGTGGACGTCACCGCCCTGAACATCGGCGACTCGGTGCACGTGAGCGTGATCACGCTGCCCGAGGTGACCATCCTCACCGACACGGACGTCACCGTGGCGACGGTGGTGCCGCCGACGGTGCACGTCGAGGAGAAGCCGGCCGAGGAGGCCGTGGCCGCCGCGGTCGAGGGTGCCGAGCCCGCCGAGCCCGAGGTCATCGCCAAGGGCAAGAAGGAGGAGGGCGAGGAGGAGGAAGGCAAGGGCGGCAAGGAGAAGTAGCGGGCCGTGGCGCTCGTGCTCGGCCTGGGCAACCCGGGAGCGCGTTACGCGCGGACCCGGCACAACGTGGGGTGGCGCGTGCTGGAGCGGTTGGTGGGGCGCTGGGCGGCCCGGCCGGCCGGCGGCACCGACACCTGGCGGGCCTGGCGGGCGGAGCGGGCGGGGAAGGCCGTGGACCTGGTGGTGCCGCTCACCTTCATGAACGCGAGCGGCGTCGCGCTCGAGGAGTGGCGGGAGCGCCACGGACTCGACCCGGCCGGGTTGCTGGTGGTGGTGGACGACGTCTATCTGCCGGTCGGGAGCCTGCGACTGCGGGTCGCGGGGTCGAGCGGTGGACATCATGGCCTCGAGTCGCTCGAGGCGGTGCTGGGCCGGGAGTTCGCCCGGCTGCGCATCGGGGTGGGGGCGGCGGAGGACGCGGCGGAGCTGCGGGAGCACGTGCTGGACGAGTTCGCAGAGGACGAGAGAGCCGTGGTGGACGAGGCGATCGAACGAGCCGCGGACGCCGTGGAATGCTGGCTGGACGAGGGAGCCCTCGCGGCCATGAATCGCTTCAACCGCAGGACACGTGGGGAGGAATCCGAGTCGTGACCAAGTACGAGACGACCTTCATCCTCGAGCCCGGGCTCGACGAGAACCGGGTGAACGAGGAGATCGAGCGGGTGTCGCAATGGATTCGCGAGCTGGGTGGCGAGGTGCTGGACGTCCAGCGCTGGGGCAAGCGCCGCCTGGCCTACGAGATCCGCAAGAAGCGGGACGGCATCTACACCCTGATCCTGCACGAGAGCCCGGGCCCGGTGATCAAGGAGATCGAGCGGCGCATGAGCCTGAACGAGTCGTACATGCGCGTGCTGTCGGTCCTCTACGTCCCGCCGGATCCGGTGCCGGTGGCGGCCGAGGGTGAAGCCCCCCGCGCGGCGGCCGGCGAGGAGAGTGCGGAAGACTGATCGGTCGCCGGACGGCGCCGGGCCCGCCTTCGCCGGGTGCCCCGCCCGCCGGCAGCGTCCCCCGTACGGGAGGCAGCATGTCCGAGCTCCGATTGCCCGAGGTCAACCGCGTCATCCTGGGCGGCCGCCTGACGCGCGATCCGGAGACGCGCTTCGCCGGCGATGGGACGCCCATCGCGGACTTCGCGCTGGCGTTCCACCGCCGCTACCGGGGTCGTGACGGGCAGGCGGCGGAGGAGACCGGCTTCGTGACGGTGCGGACCTACGCGCGGCTCGCCGAGGTGTGCGGGACGTACCTGAAGAAGGGCAGCCCCGTGCTGGTGGAGGGGCGGCTGCAGATGCGGGAGTGGAAGGACGGGCAGGGCGCCCGCCAGACGCGGCTGGAGATCCGCGCCGAGAACGTGCATTTCATGGCGAAGAGCCCGGAGGTCCGGGAGCGGCCGGCGCCGGGGGCGAAACGGACGAGCGATGAGGGCGGCCGCGAGCCGTTCTGATCGAGGGGAGGCAGAGAGGGGATCCATGGCCAAGGAACGCGAAGGCAAGGGCATCAAGAAGAAGTACTGCAAGCTGTGCCTGGAGAAGGTCGGCACCATCGACTACAAGGACGAGAAGCGGCTCGGCCGGTTCATCACGGACCGGGGCAAGATCGTGCCGCGGCGGGTCTCGGGCACGTGCGCCCGTCACCAGAAGCAGCTCACGGTCGCGATCAAGCGGGCGCGGGTGCTGGCGCTGCTGCCGTTCACCAGTGACTTCTATCGCTGAGTCGGGCCGGGACGCAGGGCCGGAGCTGACCTCCCGCGGGCTCGCCCGCCGGAGCCCGGCCTGGGGCCGCGTGCTGCTGCTGGTCGCGGTCCTCGGGCTGATGACGCTCCAGACGCCGCTGCCATGGGGCTGGCTGTGGCTGGCGGTGCCGGCCGCGGTCGCGCTCGCGCTGCTGCTGTGCTGGCGGTTCGGCGTCGCGGCCATCGCCGCGGTGGGCCTGGGCGCGGTGGCCCTGCTCGTGCTCGGCACGGGGCGGGGCCTGTGGCTGTGGTGGATCCCGGCGGCGGCGCTGACCGGGGCCTGGATGGGCGTGCGCGAGGAGGGAGGCGGCCCGGGCGCGGGCGAGCGCGCCTGGATGCTGGCGCCCCTGCTGCTGGTGGCCGCGGCCCTGCCGTGGCTGGCGCACTACCCGGCGCTGGTGGCGGGGGTGGAGCGCGAGCTGGCCGCGGGCGACGCCCAGGCGCTCGAGCTGTTGCGCCACGTGGGGGCGAACCGCGACTGGCTGGCCGGGATGGAGAAGGCGGTGAACGAGAACGCCGCGCTGCGGCACGCGCGCCTGCCCTTCCTCATCCCCACCGGGCTCTTCCTGTGGGGTGCGCTGCTGGTGGCCGCGGGACGCGGCCTGGCATCGCGCCTCGCCGAGACGCTGCGCTGGCCGCGCCTGTCGCGCGTGCGCCTGCGGGACCTGCGACTGCCGGACGCGGCGGTGTGGGTGCTGATCGCCGGGCTCGCGCTGCTGCTGACGTCGTGGTCGGCGTGGCGCCCGACCGGCTGGACCCTGCTGCTGGGCGCCGGGCTCGGTTATTGTGTCCAGGGGGTGGCGGTGGCGGGCGCGCTGTTCCTGGCCCGCGGCGCGCCGCTGCCCGTGATGGTGCTGACGATGCTGTTCCTGTTCTTCACCCTGATGCCGTACTTCGTCGTCGGGACGGCCCTGCTGGGGCTCAGCGATGTCTGGCTGGACTACCGCCGGCTGGACGCCGCCCCCGACGAGGATGCGAACCCGGGAGATCGCTGATGGATGTCATCCTGCTGGAAGACCTGAAGGGCGTGGGCGCGAAGGGCGCCCTGGTCCACGTGAAGTCGGGCTATGCCCGCAACTACCTGCTGCCCCGCAAGCTCGCCATCCCCGCCGGCGACAAGGCGGCCAACCTGTTCCAGGAGCTGCAGCGCCAGCGCAAGTACCAGGAGGACCGTCTACTGGCGCAGGCCCGCGAGCAGGCGGCGAAGCTCGAGGGCGTCGAGGTCAACCTCCCCGCGCAGGCCAACGAGGAGGACACGCTGTTCGGCTCGGTCACCAACGCCGACGTGGCGGACGCGCTGGCGAAGGCCGGGCACGTCGTGGACAAGCACCAGATCGAGCTCGCGGATCACATCAAGCAGCTCGGTCGCTACGAGGTGCCGGTGCGGTTCTTCGGTGGTGTGACCGCGACCGTGAAGGTCTGGGTGGTGCGGTCGTGAGCGCGGCGCGCGGGGTACGTTCCGGCCTCGCGGCGGCGTTGGTCCTGCTGCTGGCGGCCGGGGTGGCCGGGGCGGCGAAGTCGTCCCGCCCGGCGCCGGCGAAGCGCGGCAAGGCGGTGACGGCCGCGGCGCCCGCCGACACCTCGCCGGTGCTCGTGCGCATCGGCGAGGAGGCGATCACCGCCGACGACGTCCGGCGGCGGACCGAGGAGATCCCCGAGGCCTCGCGCGAGCAGTTCAACACGCCCGAGGGGCGGCAGCGCCTGCTCGACCGCATGATCGAGGAGCGCGTCTGGCTCGTCACCGCGCTGCGCGCGGGGGTGGCCGACCGGCCGCAGGTGCGGCGTCAGCTGGAGCAGCAGCGGCGCGACCTCCTCATCCGCACCTACCTGAACGAGGCGATGACGGCGAACCCGGCACCGAGCGACTCGGAGGTCCGGGGCTACTACGAGGCGCACCCGGCCGACTTCCGCACGCCGGCGACGGTCACGGCGCGGCACATCCAGACCGCGACCGAGGCGCAGGCCCGGCAGGCGCTGAAGCTGGCGCGCAGCGGCCAGGACTGGGCGAAGCTCGTGACCCGGTTCTCGACCGACAGCATGACCCGCGCCTCGGCCGGCCTGCTCGGCACCGTGACCCGCGAGGGCAGCTTCGCGGCGCTCGGGCGCCAGCCGGCGCTGGCCGAGTCCGTGTTCGCGCTCGGCGTCGGCCGCATCGGCGGGCCGTACCGGACGGAGCGCGGCTGGCACGTCGTGCGCGTGGACGAGATGCGTCCCGAGGGGACGCGCCCGCTCGAGACCGTGCGCCCGGCGATCATGCGCCAGCTCGGCAACCAGCGCACCCAGGAGTACTACCGCCAGATCCTCGACGAGGCGCGGCACGGCCTCGGCGTGACGCCCGATTCGGGCGCGATCCAGAAGTTCGTGACGCAGAAGCGGGAACCGCGCGAGATGTTCAAGGCCGCCCAGGAGATCGCCGCCCCGCAGCCGCGCATCGCCGCCTACCGGGCGCTGCTGGCCGAGTACCCCGACAGCGAGGTGAGCGCCCAGGCGCAGTTCATGATCGGCTTCGTGAACTCCGAGGAGCTCAAGGACTACGAGGCGGCGGAGCAGGCCTTCCGCGAGCTGCTCGAGCGCTACCCGAAGTCGGAGCTGGCGGAGTCGGCGAGGTGGATGGTGGAGCACATGCGCACGGAGGAGGCGCCGCCGTTCGACCTGCTCGAGGGGGACCCGAGCCGGACGGCCGCCCCACCCGCCGCGACCGGGGAGGAAGCCGGGAAGCGATGAAGGTCGTCGAGGCCAGGGTCAACGGGCTCATCCTCGAGCACAAGACCCAGCAGAACGTGGTCATCCTGCGGGAGGCCGAGGGCGAGCGCATCCTGCCCATCTGGATCGGGCCGGGCGAGGCGCAGGCGATCCGCCGTGTCCTCGCCGACGAGCCCTTCCCGCGGCCGCTCACGCACGACCTGCTCGTGCGCCTCGTCGAGGGCCTCAAGGCCCGCGTCACCCGCGTCGTCGTCTCGGACCTGCGCGAGAACACCTTCTACGCCACGATCCTCGTCCAGGCGGGGGCGGAGACGCTGTCCTTCGACGCGCGCCCGTCGGATGCCATCGCCGTGGCGCTGCGGGCGAAGGCGCCCATCTTCGTGAACGAGCAGCTCCTGCAGGAGCCGCCGCGCGAGGAGGCCGCCGACGAGGGCGACGAGGAACCGCCGGACGAGCCGACCACCGAGCCCAGCGACGAGGAGAAGGCCGAGCAGCTGCGGCGCTACCTCGAGAAGCTGAACCCGGAGGACTTCGGCAAGTTCCAGATCTAGGCCGAGCCCGCAGCCACCCGATGGCGTCGTTGCGCGGTCCGCTCCTCGCTCCAACGTGGCTCAGGGCCACGATTCCGCTCGTCGCAGGACCGCGGCGCCTTGCCCTCGGGCGCCTGCGGGCTCGGCGCTGAGCCCTCTCAGTCGTAGATGCGGAAGTTGAAGCGAAAGACCGCGCGCACCTCCGTCGGCATGCCGTCGACGCGATAGGGCCGGAAGCGGCACTGGCGCACCGCCTCGGCCGCCGCGTCCTCCAGCTCGCGGTCGCCGGTGCTCGACAGCAGGTCCACGCGCGTGACCGCCCCGGTCACGTCCACTGTGGCCACGAAGGCCACCAGGCCCTCGGCGTTCCGCTCGCGCGCGTTCTCCGGGTACTCGGGGCGAACCAACTCCTCGATGACCAGGTCCTCCGACTGGATGACCAGGGCGCTGCCGCCATAGAGGACGCGGGCCCGCGCCAGCAGGTCGTCGCTGGACTCGCCCGGTCCGCTGCCGACGCGCCGCGTCTCGGGCAGGGCGTGCGGATCGGCGGACGAGGCGATGGGCGCGCGGCCGCCCCGCTGCGTGGCGACCGAGGGGAAGTAGACGGTCGGTCGGCCCGGCCGCGGCCCCGGTGGGCCGGCGGTCTCCAGGTAGATGCGGCGGACGTACTGCTCGCGGCCCTCGAAGCCGAAGAAATCGGGCCACGTCGGGGACGGCACCCGGCCGGTGCGGGCGAACTCGAGGGCGGAGCGGAGGAACAGGAGGCCGCTCAGGGCCAGCGCAACGAGGCTCACGCCCGTCAGGATGGTCGCCAGGCGGCGATCCAGCCGGGCTCGTTCGCGCAGATAGCCCTCGATGCCGTACTGCATGGTGCGGCTCCCCGGGGAGGTCGTGGGTCAGCGACCCGTCGTCCCGGTCAGTACCGCGCCCCGCTGGGATTCTAGCAGAGTGAGGCGCCGGTGCAGCCGCGAATCGCCGGGCAGTGCCACATCGATGGGGCCTGGCTCGCTGCGGACAAAGCGGATGCGACCGAGCGCGTCGGTGACGAGCACGAGCGCGTCACCGAGCGCGACGACCGCGCCGGCGACCGGGCGTCCGTCGTCGCCGAGCACCGTAAGCGAGTCGCTCGGCCAGTCCGCCGCGCGCGCCCACTCGCGCGCCAGGGCGATGAAGAGCGCGTAGGCCTCGGCCCGCAACGCGCCCGGTGCCAGCAGCCGCGCCTCGGACGCCTCGCCGGCGAGCGAGCCCGGCGCGGCGAGCAGGGCGGGGCAGGAAGTCTGCTGGATGACGTACTGCGCCTCGTCGCTCGCCGGGGGCGCGGGCAACCCCAGCGCCGCGAGCGACGCGGCCGTGCGCGCGGCCCAGGCGCGCCCCGCCGCGCTCGTGGGATAGGTGCCCAGGCGCGCGGGGCCGGCGTGGGAAAGACGCAGGTAGCGCTCGGCGCGGAACGACTCGGCGAGCTGAACCCGCTCGACGTCGGAGAGGGCGAAGTCGCCCTGCCGCGTGAGCTTCACCTCGGCCCCCGCCGCGGCGAGGAAGCCCGCGAGGATGCGGGCGCACTCGAGGTTCAGCGTGGCCCCACGCGTGCCGCCCGGGCCCTGCCCGCCGGCGTCGTTCCCGCCGCCCTCGGGATCGAGCAGGATGCGGCGCCCGTGCAGCGCGCCGCCGCAGATCGGTGTGAAACGCGGCGGGAAGGTGGAGTCGGACGGCCAGGCGCGGTAGCCGGGGAGAGCGGGCACGTGGACCGCGCCGCTCGAGTCCCGCGGCAGGACCACGTAGCCGTCGCGGTTGATCCAGCGCAGCGCCGGCTCGGGCCCGGTCGTGCCCGGGGCGTCGCGCAGGGGCACGCCCTCGGGCATGCGCAGGGCGAAGCCGGTGCGGAAGGGGCTCACTGGCGCGTCGCCGATCGTCAGCCCCGCCTGAGCCACGAACCGTGCAGGGTGAACTCGACTCGCCAATCCGCGGGACCACGCCTCGACCTCGACATGCGACGCTGTCTGCCATGGCGGGAGGGAGCCCGGCCCCCGCATGGCTGGATGGCCGATCGGTTCCCGCCCGTCGCGGAAGTAGACCCACGCGGTGCCACCGAGCATCGTCAGAAGGGTCTCCGCCGGAGCTAGCGAACCGCGGCAGACACGCACGCGCAGGAACAGCGAGTCCGTGTAGAGCGCTCCGGCACCGGCGAGGCCGCGCACCTCGAGCCCCAACGGCTGGCGGCCATCCCAGGGAAGCTGACCGGGGAAGGAGGCGCTGAGGCCGGTCGGTGCCCGCGTCGTGACGAATGCCAGAGCCCTCTCCCGCGACGAGCCCTCACCGGACAGCGCGACCCGCAGCGTGGCGCGATGCTCTCCGCCGGCCAGCGACACGGGCGAATCCCAGGTCAGTCGTGGTCCCGAGCGCAGCGGCTCGACCTCGCGCCCATCCACGGTCATGCGCACGTGGTCGAATGGGCCCCGCACGGTGGCGCGCAGGGTGGGGCACACCGGGTTCTGCTGTTCCTCGGCCCGGAACTCCTCGATCACCGGCACCCGCCTCGCGAAGTAGCGGGCCAGGCCCAGGAACATCGCGTCGGCCTCGAGCCGCTGCTTCTCGCGCAGCCGCAGCCGCGCCTCGACGTCGGGGTTCGTGATGTAGCTGGTCTCGGTGAGCAGGGCCGGCGCGGTGCTCGAGCGCAGCACGTAGTAGTTGCCGGGCAGGACCTGGTTCGCGCGGATGCCGACGTTGCGCACCAGGGCGCGGTGCACGTCCTGCGCCGCGTCCAGCGAGGGACCCTCGTCCCCGAGCTTGTAGTAGGTCTGCGTCTCGTTCCGGTCGTGGGCACCCCGCGGGTCGGCGTTGTGGTGGATCGAGACCAGCAGGTCGGGCTCGAACGCGGCGGCGCGGCGGGCGCGCTCCGCGAGGTCGGCGCTCAGCGAGGAGTCGGCGGCGGTCAGGAAGTCGCGGTCGTCCTCGCGCGTGAGGAACACGTGCGCCCCGTGCGCGACCAGCCGGTCGCGCAGCGTCAGGGCCACGCCGAGGTTGACCTCGGCTTCGGTGAGGCCGCCCACGCCGAGGGCGCCGCGGAAGAAGCCGCCGTGCCCGGGATCGAGCGCGATGCGCCGCCCGACCAGCCCGCCCGCGTCCACGTCGGCCGGCGCGTCGCGCAGGCGCTCGTAGCCCGGGGCGGGGCGCGGCGGGACGGGGGGGCGGCAGCGGAACACGGCGCAGCCGGGTCCGGCCAGCGCGGCGAGCGCCAGCGCCAGGGCGCCGACCGGCAGCGCGCGCCTCCCTGCGCGGAGAGCGGGTTCCACGCGGGCACGATAGCACCCGGCTTCCGCGGGCGGCAACGCTCAGGCGGCCCGGCGCTCCTCCGACGCCTCCGCCGCCCGCGCCGCGGCCAGCCGCAGCGCGCACTCGACGTCCGTCAGCTCGAAGGGCTTCGCGAGCACGAGGTCCGCACCGGTCTCGCCGGCGGCCCGCGAGTCCACGTCCTCGCCCCAGCCGGTGACGAAGACGATGGTGACGGACGGGTCCATCGCCCGCAGGCGCCGGGTGAGCTCCCAGCCGGTCATGCCCGGCATGCCCAGGTCGGTGAGCACGAGCTGGAAGGCGCCGGGTCGGAACGCCTCCAGGGCCTCGGCGCCCGAGCCGCAGGCGGTGACGCGCTGGCCCAGCGCGGCCGCCGTGTCGCGCAGCACGCCGCGCACCGCCTCGTCGTCGTCCACCACCAGCACGTCCATCTCCGGCAGCTCGCCGGCCGCTGCCGGGGCCGATTCGGCCACGGCCGGCGCGGCGGCCCGCGGCAGCCGCACCTCCATGAGCGTGCCGGCGCCGGGCCGGCTCGTGACCGCGAGGGTCCCGCCGTGGCGCTGCACGATGCCGTAGACCACCGAGAGCCCGAGCCCGGTCCCGCCGTCGCCCTTGGTGGTGAAGAACGGTTCGAAGAGCCGCCGCGCCGTCTCCTCGTCCATGCCGATGCCGTCGTCGGCCACGCCGGCGACGACCTGCTCCGCCTCGGCGCGTGCGCCGAGCCGGATGTGGCCGCCCCGGGGCAGCGCGTCCACGGCGTTCAGGATGAGGTTGGTGAAGACCTCGCGCAGCTCGCTGGCGCGCCCGGCGACCCAGACGTCGGCCACGGCGTCGAGCTCAATCTCGATGGCGATGCCGCGGGCCTGGGCCTCGTTCTGCCAGCGCGGCCGGGTGAACTCGATGGCGTCGCGCAGCACCGCCGGCAGCTCGACCGCGTCGGACAGGCTGTCGTGGGCGACGTGGCCGAACTGCCGCAGGCGCCGGCCGGTCTCGCGGCCGTCCTGGGCGGCCCGCTGGATCACCGCCAGCGACGTGAGCAGGTCCTCCGACGACAGCTCGCCGGCCTCGATCTGCCGGGTGAGCAGCTGGGCGCGACCGAGGATGGCGCCCAGCACGTTGTTGAAGTCGTGCGCCACGCCGGTGGCCATCTCGCCGGCCACGCGCAGCATCTCGGACTGCACGAGGTAGTCGTGGGTGCGCTGCAGCTCCTCGAAGGCCTCCTCGAGGCGCGCCTGCAGCCGTCCGGCCCGCAGGGCCGAGGACAGGTGGCTCGTCAGCGCCAGCCCCAGGTCGCGCTCCGAGGCGGGGAAGGCGCCCGGATCGTCCGCCGCGGCGAGCAGCACGGCGGGGGGCGAGTCCGGCAGCTGCAGCCGCACGAGCAGCACGGCGTGGAACCCGTCCGCCGCTAGCCCGGCGCAGTCGCACGGTTCCTCCCCGATGTCGAGGCGCAGCACCTCGCCGTCCCGCCCGGTCAGCCGGCGCGCCAGGCCGTCGGGGATCGGGTCGCCCGGCGCCAGCCCGCCCCAGGGTGGCGCCGGTTCGAAGTGGGCGAAGCCCGGCGGTCGCCCCGGGTCCGTGGGCACGGCGAGCGCGACGGCGCGCGCGCGCGTGACCCGCTTGAGCTCGCGCGCCACCATGGCGAAGACCTGTCCCGGTTCCTGCGCGTCGCGCACTCCGGTGGAGATGGAGAGCATGGCCGACGAGGCGGTGCGCAGCGCCGTCGCCTCGTTCTCGGCCGCGGCGCGGGCCGCCCCCAGCGCGCCCGCCATCGTGTTCATGGAGACGGCGAGGTCGCCCAGCTCGTCGGCGCTGCGGACCGGCAGGCGCCGCTCGAGCCGGCCGGAGGCGATCTCGCGCGCCAAATCCCGGGCCTCGCGCAGGGGCCGCAGGATGACGCGCACGAAGAAGGAGACGGCCAGGAAGCCGAGGAGCGAAGTGACGAGCAGGAGCAGCAGGCCGAGCTGGGCCGCGCTCTGCACCGCGTCGTGCACGCGCTGCGTCGAGAACGCGAGCCGCACCCAGCCCAGACGGGGTCGGTTGGAGAAGAGCGGGCGGACGACGCGCTCGCGCTCCCGCGGCTCCGGTTCCGCCGCGTATCGCTCGCCGGGCCGGCCCAGGATGGGCGCGGTCACGTCCAGCACCACGCCGCCGGTCGTGCGCCGGTAGCGCATGGCGATCTCGTCGCCCTTCGGGTAGCGCTCGGGTTCGCCGAGCTCGGGCCAGAGCGGCCGGTCGAGGTTCCGCTGAGCGAGCATCGGGCCGCGCGCGGGGTAGAAGGCCGCGCCGAGGACGTCGGGCTCGATCACGGCGCGGTGGAGCCGCAGGTCGATCTCGGCCCCATCGGCCGCGATCGTCGGCGCCAGGGAACGCTGGGCCATGAGTCCGGCGACCGAGCGGGCCCGCGCCTCGAGTTGCCGGTGCTCGCTGTGCCAGGTCAGCGTGACGAGGAGCGCCTCGAAGCCGAGGCTGGCGGCGAACACGCCGGCCGCCAGCAGCACGGTCAGACGCCGCCTCAGTCCGCGCGGGTGCCGGGCGAGACCGCGGGCGAGGAGGGGAACGAGACGCCTCAACGCGGCGCTCCGCGGCGCGAGCGCGCGGAGGCGCGCTGCGTGATGCGTGCTGCGAGTGCCGATCGCAGGATGCACGCCGCGGGGCGCGGCCAGGCTCTTTCGCGAGACAGGGCGGACCTCCATGTCGCGCCGTGGGGACGGCGCATGAGCCCGAGGGTTGTGGCGTTATCGGCCATCTCTGCACGCGGGATGAGCACGATCCCGGGGGCGCGAGGGGGCGGGGGTCGGCCTGCACGACACTCTCTCGGCGCATGCGGAGGGCCGAGTGTCTGGGTGGGATTACCCCGGACCGGGTGAACCGCCGGGGTGCCGGAGGGATTGCGGGCGCGGGAGGCTGGCGCCACACGATGGAATGCGCGCGGGGCGAGGCCTTCGTGGAGTCGGAGCGCCCCGGGCACTCGCTGGTCTCGTGGGTGCGGCCGAGCGCCACCGGATGATTTTGGGCCATTTGGCCCCGCGACCGGATGCTCCACGTCGCGCGAGACGACGATTCGAAGACCGATCCTCGAGCCCAAGAGTGCCGAACCGATGTTCGACCACATACAACCCTGTTCAATCGCATGGGCTTACGGTCGCGCCCGCGACGGCCCGCCGCGTCTGGCCCGCTGCTTGCAGATTCCGCAGTCGGAACGTGTGCCCATAGCCGGAGTCGGAGCGCAGAGCCCCTCGCGGCGGGACACGCCACTCGCGGCATCGCACGAAGCGCTGAGCGAGGTCGTCCACTCCGGCACGGCGCCGGGAAACAGAGGTCTTCCTAGCGAAGAGGAGACAGACCACCATGTTGAAGCTCATCCGCAACTTCGTCCGTGACGAGAGAGGCGAGGACCTGATCGAGTACGGTCTGCTGGCCGCCTTCGTCGCCGCCATCGGCGTCATCGTCGCCTACACGCTCGGCCTGGACGACGCCATCCAGCAGGCGTTCCAGGACGCGATCGACAACCTGAACAACCGCGGCGAGTAAGCCAGGACCACCTCCCTCGTGCACGCTCCGCTCTGGGTGGCCGTGCCGGTCATCGTCCTGGTGGCCCTGGCGACCCGGGCGGACGTGCAATCGAGGAGGATTCCGAACCTGCTGACCGGACCGGCCCTGCTGCTCGGGGTCCTGGTCCATCTGGGCCTCGGCGGTCTGCCGGGGGCGGGGAACGCGTTGCTGGGGGCGGTGGTGGCGGGTGCCATCCTGTTCCCCGGCTGGCTGATGAAGTTCACGGGCGCCGGCGACGTGAAGCTGATGGCAGCCGTCGGGGCCTGGCTCGGGCATCCGGACGGTTTCGTCGCGGCGGTGGCGGCCTTGATTGCGGGGGGCATCCTCGCGGTGGTCGTGGCGGCCCGGCGGGGCATCCTGGTGCAGGCACTGCGGAATTCCGCTTCACTCGTGTTGTCGGTACTGCCCTGGGGAAGGTGGGGCCTGTCGGCGCCGGCGCCGAAGACGGCCGGCGTGCGCTTCCCCTTCGCCCCGGCGGTCCTGGCGGGCGCGATCTTCGCGCTGTTGAGCAGAGGCTGAGCGGCCGATAAGAGGAGACGGTATGACCTGTCCACCTCGGAATGAGCATCGCTCCACGGAGCGGGGTACGGCGCTGATCGAGTTCGCGCTCGTGCTGCCGATCCTGCTCGTGCTCACGCTCGCCGCGCTGGACCTGAGCCGGGCGTTCCTCGCGAAGAACGT
The DNA here is from genome assembly GCA_034678345.1 of Candidatus Eiseniibacteriota bacterium. Taxonomy (GTDB): domain Bacteria; phylum Eisenbacteria; class RBG-16-71-46; order RBG-16-71-46; family RBG-16-71-46; genus JANXPZ01. Next base: position 8,409 of record JAXDBZ010000037.1, on the reverse strand, counting down.
CCTGCACCAGGCGGCCCGGGAGGGCGTGCGCATGCGCGTCGTCATGGTGGAGCCGGTCAGTGAAGACGACATCGGCCGGGTCGAGGAGAGGGTGAGGCAGGTCGCCGAGAGCGGCGGCCTCGCACCGTCCGACGTCGATGTCAGCGCCACCGCCAGCGCCGGGATGAACACGGTGACGGTGACGGCGCCATTTCGTTTCACGTTCCCGGGGATCTTCAGGATCGTGGGGATGGACTTGGTGAACCCGATGCCACTCACCGCGACCTGCATGATGAGACAGGAGTAGCACAAGCCCAAGGAGGGACTCTCGTGGCGGCGAACAAGGGACAGGCGTTCATGGGGCTGGCGGTCCTGCTGGGCGCAGCGGCCGCGATCGCAGCCTACTTCAGCATCACGGCGGCGGCCCGCCAGTCCGCTGGACAGGCCGGCCGGGGCGCCCAGCCGGTCGTGGTGGCGACCGCCGACCTCACCTACGGCGTGAAGCTCGAGCCCGAGATGCTCCACGTCGTTCGCTATCCCAAGGACGCCGTGCCCGCGGGTGCCTTCTCGAGCGAGGATTCCGTCGTCGGGCAGACGACCAAGGTGTTCCTCGGCGCCCGCGAGGCGGTGACCGCGACCAAGCTCTCCTCGCGCGGCGGTGGCCTCTCGATGCTGGTGCGGCCCGCGATGCGCGCCGCCAGCATCGAGGTGAACCAGGTCTCCGGCGTGTCCGGGTTCGTCCTGCCGGGCGACCGCGTGGACGTGCTCGTGACCGTGGAGCCGCGCGGTGGCGACCGGGACGACGCCGTGACCCGAACGATCCTCCAGAACATCGAGGTGCTCGCCGCCGGGCAGAAGACCGAGCAGGAGAGCAACAAGCCGATCTCGGTGCAGGCCGTGACCCTGCTCGTGGACCCCAAGGGGGCCGAGCAGATCGCGCTCGCCATGCACGAGGGGGAGATCTCGCTGGCGCTGCGCAATCCGGAGGACCAGGACACGGTGAAGACCACGTCCTACTCGACCCGGCAGATGCTGGGCGCCACCCCCGCCCCGCCCGCGGCCAGGCGGGTGACCAAGGCCGCTCCGAAGGCGGAGCCGACCCGGGCCACGACCAAGAAGGAAGAGCCGAAGGTCCGCATCATCCGCAAGGCACAGCTGTCCGAGACCCCGGCGGTGAAGGACACGGTACCGACCCCTTAGCGCTGCAAGGATGCCGTGAACACGAACAGGGAGGAAGATCCGATGTCGTCGTTCAAGCTCAGGGTTGCGGTCGGTCTCACCGTGCTGGCCGGCGTGGCGCTGGCCCTCGTGGCCCCGGCGGCCGCGGAGACCATCCGGGTCGCGGTCGGGCACGCGGCGGTGGTCCCTTCGGACGGCGAGATCCGCACGGTGGCCATCGCCGAGCCCAACATCGCCGACGCGGCGGTGGGCTCGGAGCGCACCGTGGTGGTGACCGCGAAGTCCCCCGGTTCGACCAACCTCATCATCTTCAACGAGAACGGTCGCTACACGACCATCGAGGTGGAGGTCTACGCCCCCGGCAACCGCCAGCAGGTGCTGCTGCACGTCATCGTGGCGGAGGTGAACGATCAGGCCAAGAAGCAGCTCGGCCTCGACATCATCGGCGCCGGCAGCAACGCCACCCGCTGGCTCGACGGCTCGCTGGAGGGCGGGCTCTTCACCACGAAGGTGCAGAATCCGTCCATCCCGCTCACCGTGGGGCCCAACACGGACGGCATCCTGACCTACGAGAAGAACAACGGGCGGCTCTCGCTGCAGGCGGCCTGGCAGGCGCTCGAGCAGAACGGCTCGATCCGTACCCTGGCCAATCCCACGCTGGTGGCGCGCAGCGGCGAGAAGGCCAGCTTCCTCGCCGGTGGCGAGTTCCCGGTGCCGGTGGCGCAGAGCACCTCGGCCACGACCGCCATGTCGGGCGCCACGCTCATCGGCAGCGGCAGCGTGACCATCGAGTGGAAGGAGTACGGCATCCGCGTGGACTTCACGCCCACGGTGCTGGACGATCGCACGATCGCCCTCAAGGTCGCGCCCGAGGTGAGCGCGCTCGACTGGACCACCCCGATCGAGCTGTCGGGGTTCAGCATCCCCGTGATCAACAGCCGCAAGACCTCCACCTCGGTGGACGTCCGCAGCGGCGAGCACCTGATCATCGGCGGCCTCAAGCAGCAGGACAAGTCCAGGACGGTGCGGAAGGTCCCGGTGCTCGGCGACATCCCGCTCCTCGGGCTGCTGTTCAAGTCCACGGTCACCGAGACGCAGGACCGCGAGCTCATGGTGATCGTGTCGCCCGAGATCGTGACGCCGACGAAGGACCTGCCGTCCCTGCCGACGGACCGGCCGGAGAAGAGGTAGGCACGACATGCGAAATGCGCCCCGGCACTCCCGCCCGAGCGAGCGCGGCTCGATCCTCATCTGGGTCGCCCTGTTCATGCTGGTCATGGTCGCCTTCGTCGCGCTGGGCGTGGACGGAGCGAAGCTCATGGCCACCCGCACCCAGCTGCAGAACGCCGCCGACGCCGGCGCGCTGGCCGGCGCCGGGCAGGTCGTCTACTCCACCGGCCTCATCGACCAGGCGCGGGCGGTGCCGGCGGCGCAGGCCGCCGCCGCCAGCAATCGGGCCTTCATCCGCGACCCGCAGCCGGTGCTGGACGCGGTCGTCAGCTTTCCCCAGCCCGATCGCTGCCAGGTGGACGTGAGCCGCACCGGTCCGACGGCGATCGTCACCCACCTCGCGCACGTGGCCGGGGTGCACTCGCTCGACGCCACCGCCACCGCGACCGCCGAGGTGACGCGGCCGAACTGCGTCTTCGGCCTGCGGCCGCTGGGCGTGGCCGTGGACACCATGCCGTTCGACTACGTCGTGGGGCAGGAGTACCCGCTGATGCAGGGCTTCGCGGCGGGCAACTACCAGCACCTGGACTTCTCGCAGATGGACCCGCCCCTGAACCCGCCCTGCGAACTGGGCCCGTGCGCGGGCGTGTCGAGTGCCGGCGGTGCCCTGTTGCGCTGCATGATCCAGCACGGCTTCGGCTGCTGCGTGGACGTCGGCCGCCGCATCCGGGTGCAGACCGGCGTGTCGTCGGGACCGGTGGGACAGGCCATCGACGCGCTGTTTGACGACTACGGCGACATCCGCACCCAGTACCCGGCCAGCCAGACGAACACCTATCCGGTGTACAAGGCGGCGGGCGGCAACGACTCGCGGGTCGTGATCGTGCCGCTGGTGGAGTTCGTGCCGGCGGGTTGCACCGGCAACAACTGCTGGGCGCAGGTCAACGGCTACGCGGCCTTCTTCCTCAAGCGGCGCTACAGCCCGGGGCAGAAGGCGTTCTACGGCGAGTACATCGAATACACGGTGCCGGGCGAGGGTACCGGCGGCGAAGGAACGGTCGCTACCGTCCGGCTCGTGAAGTGACGGCGTCAGGGAGACCCGTATGACCCAGGTGCTTTCGCTGGTGCTGGTGGATCGCAGTCCGACCCGGCGCCAGCAGCTGCGGCAGGCGCTCGAGGCCGTGCCCGGCGTGCAGATCGCCGGCGAGCGCGGCGACCTCCGTTCGGGCCTGGCGCTGGCCCACCAGGTGCGCCCCGCCGTGCTCGTGCTGGAGCTGGCGGAGCCGATCGAGGACGCGCTCGGCGCGGCCGCCGAGTTCCGGCTCGACAGCCCCGACACCGCCATCCTCTTCACCGGCGAGGCCTACGACCAGGACCTGCTGCTGCGGGCCATGCGCGCCGGTGCCAGCGACATCATCAAGTGGCCGCTCGACCGCGCCGCGCTGGGTCAGGCGCTCGAGCGCATCGCCGCGCTGCAGCTGCGCAAGCAGGGTGGGGCGAGCCAGCGCCGCGTGCTCACCGTCTTCAGCAACAAGGGCGGCTCGGGCGTCAGCACCGTCGCCACCAACCTGGCGGTGAGCCTGCGGCAGCGGACGCAGCGCGAGGTGGCGCTGGTGGACTTCGACTACCAGTCGGGGGACGTGGCGTTCTTCCTGCGCATCGACCCGAAGCGTTCCCTGGGGGACATCGTCGCCGCCCCGCGGGTGGAGTCGGCCATCGTCCAGGACACGCTGACCAAGCACGAGTCCGGGGTGTACGTGCTGCCGCAGCCCGAGCAGCTCGACCGGGTCGAGGGCATCACCGCCGAGCACGTCGGCCCCGTCCTCGACATCCTGGCCAAGACCTTCGACATCGTCGTGGTGGACGCCCCGCACGTCTTCAACGAAGTCTCGCTCGAGATCTTCGACCGCACCAGCACGATCATCCTGCTGGCGGAGCTGAGCGTGCCCTCGATCCGCGCCGCCCGCCGCTCGCTCGAGATCTTCGACAAGCTCAACTTCCTGGCCGTGCCGGACCGGGTGCGGGTCGTGGTCAACCGCTACAGCGACCAGGGCGCGGTCACCACCGGCCAACTCGAGGAGACGCTGGGCCTGCCGGTCTTCGCCTCGATCGCCAACGACTTCTTCGCCGTCAGCGAGGCCATCAACCTCGGCCGGCCGCTCTGCGGCGAGAAGGCCGAGGGGCACGCGGCGCGCGACATCGTCGCACTCGCTCACAAGCTCGTCCCGGGGGAGACCGCCGACGGCCTGCCCGAGACCGTTCCGCAGCGGCGTCCAGGACGGCTGCGCCTGTTCGGAAGGGGGTAGGGAGCCATGAATCTCCGTCAGCGCCTGAACCACGAAGCGTCGCACGCGGCGGCCGCGCCCGCCCCGCTGCTCGGGGCGAAGGCGCCGGACGCGGCGCCCGACCGCTACCAGGTCATCAAGAAGCAGCTCCACCGCGAGCTGATCGGCAAGCTCGACCTGGCGCAGCTCGAGAACCTGGACGAGGCCGAGCGCCGCCTCCAGGTCGAGCGCGTCGCGCGCCGGATGCTGGTCGAGTCGGACATCCGGCTGACCCGCGGGGACGAGGAGCACCTCATCACCGAGCTGCTCCACGACACCTTCGACCTCGGGCCGATCACGCCGCTGCTGCTCGACGAGGAGATCAGCGACATCCTGGTGAACACCGAGCGCCAGGTCTACGTCGAGCGGCTGGGCAAGCTCGAGCTGACCCCCGTGACCTTCCGCGACGAGGCGCACCTGCGGCTGGTCATCGACCGCATCATCTCGCGCGTCGGCCGGCGCATCGACGAGTCGAGCCCGCTGGTGGACGCGCGCCTGCCGGACGGCTCGCGCGTGAACGCCATCATCCCGCCGGCGGCCATCGACGGGCCCATCCTCTCGATCCGCCGCTTCCGCCGCCGCGCCCTGTCCATCGACGACCTGCTCGGGCTGGGCACGCTCACGCCGGAGATCGCGCAGTTCCTGACCGCGGCCATCGCCGCGCGGCTCAACGCGCTCATCACCGGCGGCACCGGCTCGGGCAAGACCACCCTGCTCAACATCCTCTCGCGCTACATCCCGGACGACGAGCGCATCGTCACCATCGAGGACTCCGCCGAGCTCCAGCTGCAGCAGCCCCACGTCGTGCGACTCGAGACCCGGCCGCCCAACATCGAGGGCAAGGGCCAGATCAACCAGCGCGACCTGGTGCGGAACAGCCTGCGCATGCGGCCCGACCGCATCATCGTCGGCGAGGTCCGCGGCGACGAGGTGATCGACATGCTGCAGGCCATGAACACCGGCCACGACGGTTCGCTCACCACCCTGCACGCCAACAGCTGCCGGGACGCCCTGCACCGGCTCGAGAACCTGGTGCTGATGGCCGGGCACATGCTGCCGGACAAGGCGATCCGCGAGCAGGTGGCCTCGGCGCTCGAGCTCATCGTCCACGTCTCGCGCATCTCCGATGGCTCCCGCAAGATCCTCTCCGTCCAGGAGATCCTCGGCATGGAGGGGAGCATCGTCACGATGCAGGAGATCTTCCGCTTCGCCGCCACCGGCGTGGACGCCGACGGGACGGTGCGGGGCTACTTCGAGGCCACCGGCATCGTCCCGCGCACCATCGATCGCATGCGCATCGCCGGCATGGACCTGCCAGTCGAGCTGTTCGAGCGCGGTCGCAAGCTGGGAGGTGGGTCGCGATGATCGCCCTCGTCAGCGCCCTCGTCTTCCTGGCGGTGGTCTCCGCGGTGGTGAGCGTCGTGCTCGGCCGCGAGGGCGCGGCCGCCCGGCAGCTCGGGGCCCGGCTGCGGCGCTTCGGCATGAGGGGCGAGGCGGCCGACGTCGGGGTCGAGCGGGACGTCCGCTACAGCTCGATCCCCTGGTTCGACCGCGTGCTCCGGGCGGTGAACCTGGGCGAACGGGTGGAGCTGCTGCTCTACCAGGCCGGCATGAAGATGCGGCCCGGCGTGCTGGTGCTGCTCACCGCGGTCTGCCTGATCGGCGGCTACACGCTGGGCATCGTGCTCTTCCACCGCGTGCCGCCGGCCCTGCTGCTCATGCTGGTGATGGGCCCCATCCCGTGGGGCTACGTGTCCTACCGCAAGCACGTCCGCATGAAGGCCTTCGCCCGGGAGTTCCCGGACGCGCTCGACCTGCTGGTGAGCGCGCTGCGGGCGGGGCTGTCGTTCTCGGCGGCGATGCAGATCGTGTCCGAGGAGTCGCCCGACCCGGTGCGCGGCGAGTTCGCGGTGGCGGTCGAGGAGCAGTCGCTGGGCATCGACTTCCGCGAGGCGATGGTCAACCTGACCCGCCGCGTGGACTCCCTCGATTTGCGCTTCTTCGTCACCGCCGTGCTGCTGCAACGCGACACCGGCGGCAACCTCGCCGAGATCCTGCACGGGACCTCGGTGCTGCTGCGGGACCGGTTCCGCGTGCTCGGCGACATCCAGACCTTCACCGCGCAGGGGCGCCTCACCGGGATGATCCTGGGCATCCTGCCGCTGTTCATGGCGCTCTTCATGCTCACCACGGCGCCGGACTACTTCCGGCCCATGCTCGAGAGCCACTCCGGCCGCGTCGCCCTGGTGGGGGCCGGCTGCATGCAGATCCTGGGCATGCTCGTCATCCGTCAGATCGTGAAGATCAAGGTCTGAGCCATGAGCCTACTCCTGATCACCAGCCTGCTCGTCTTCGCGGCGGTCGCCGCCGCCGCCTACGCCCTGTCCCTGCGGCTCGAGGCGGAGCGCAACCCCGTCGCCGTCCGCCTGCGCCATCTGCGCGCCCTGCACTCGAGCGAGGCCACCGTCAGCTACGGGGAGCGACCCCCGGCGCTGCTGCGGCTGGTCGCGCTGCTGGGCGGCTTCCTTCCCGCCCGCGAGGGCCGCGACGCGCTGCGCAGCGGCCTGGTCCGCGCCGGCTACCGCCGGGGCGACGCGGTGCTCGTGCTCCTCGGCAGCAAGTTGATCCTGACCGTGCTGCTGCCCTTCCTCGGGCTCTCGATCGGCCTCGCCGCCGGGCGCCCGCTGGGCAACGTCTTCCTGGTCACCGTGGTGCTGGCGGTGCTGGGCTTCTACCTGCCGACCCTCTACGTCGCCCTGCGGCAGCACCAGCGGCACGACGAGATCCTCTATTCGCTTCCCGACTCGCTGGATCTGATGGTAGTCTGCGTCGAGGCGGGTCTGGGGATGGGGGCGGCGCTGCAGCGGGTGGCGACCGAGATGCGGCTGGCCAGCCCGCGGCTGTCGGAGGAGCTGTCCCTCGTGACCCGGGAGATGCAGACGGGTATCTCGCGCACGGATGCGCTCCGGAATCTGGCGCAGCGCACCGGCGTGGACGATGTGTACTCGCTGGTCGCCATGCTCATCCAGACCGACCGGCTCGGTACCAGCGTCGCCGACGCCCTGCGCACGCACGCGGAGTCCATGCGGACGCGGCGGCGGCAGCGGGCCGAGCAGCTCGCCCGGCAGGCCAGCGTGAAGCTGGCGTTCCCGCTGGTGCTGTTGATCTTCCCGGCGCTGCTCGTGATCCTGCTGGGGCCCTCGGGCATCCAGCTCATGAAGGCCCTGTCTTCGCGTTGACGCGATCCCGGAGCCGAATCGCTCCTAAGGAGGGGGGTGACTGAATGAGCACCGGTCTGATCATCGCCGTCGTGGTGGCCGTCGTCCTCGGCCTGCTGTGGTGGGCCCGCCGCCAGTCGAACCAGAAGAAGCGGAACCACTGACCCGCTGATCCCGTGGGTCCCCCGCGCCCGCGACCGCCGGGCGCACTCCCGGGCGGGGAGGATCCCCGTCCCGCGTCCACCCGCGTGCCCTCCGGCCCGCGGGCCGTCTGCGCCGGCCCGCGGGCCGCGTGTTTGGCGCTGCCCGTGCCCGCGGGCTAGAGTGGTCCCGTGCCCTCCCATCCCCGGCGTCTGAGTGCCATCCCGGCGGTCGAGACCCTCCTGCAGCACCCGGAGCTGGCCGCCCTGCGGGAGCGTGTGCCCCGCCTGCTGGTGGTCGAGTCCGCGCGCGCCGTGCTGGCACGCGAGCGGAAGCGCCTGGCCGGGCGCGGCACCGCGCCGGCCGGCGTCGCGGCGTTGGCCTGCGCCGCCGCCGCC
>JAXDBZ010000036.1:0-9715 GCA_034678345.1 Candidatus Eiseniibacteriota bacterium | reverse complement strand
GCTCGCCGGCGGACCGTCCGGCTCGCACCGGATCGACGGGATCGGCATCGGCTTCGTCCCTCCCCTGTGGCACCCGGAGGAGGTGGACGAGCTCATGGCCGTTTCGACCGGGGAGGCCATGGCGATGTGCCGCCGGCTGGCGCGGGAGGAGGGGATCCTCGCCGGCACCTCGACGGGGGCCAACGTGGTGGCGGCCCTGAGGGTGGCCGAACGACTCGGGCCGCGGGCGACGGTGGCCACCCTCGTCGTGGACTCCGGGCTGCGCTACCTCTCGGCGGGCCTGTACGCGGAGACCTGAGCCGCCCCGGGCGGCGCCGGGACGGTCCGAGATGGCTCAGAATGGGGATTGCCGGATGAGCCCGCTGGTGTGACACTCTCTCCGTACCGGGTCCGGCGTGCCCCTGCCGAACCGGTGGCAGTCGAGACCTCCCTGCACCGGTGGCAGCGCCGACGGCCGTTTAGGCCGCTCCCGGGGAGGCCGTGCCATGCCCCTCGACCGCGCATCCCGATTCCGCTCGCTCTTCGCCTGTTCCCTGTGTGTGCTCCTGCTGCTCATCCTCCCCGCCGCCACGCAGGCGGCGTTGGACGAGATCGGCGGCGACGACGTCCAGATCGCGAGGGTGGCCGTCACGGAGTTCACGCGGCCGGTGATGGACATCGCCGAGAACGGCGACATCTACGTGGCGGTTTCCGTGGCCATGACCGGGCGCAACTCCATCTACATCTACCGCTCCCTGGACGGGGGTGATCAGTGGGCCTACTGGGGGCGGCTGGACTCCACGGACGTGGACTACACCGAACCCAGCCTGCACATCGCCGAGGGGACGCAGGACCTGCTCTTCGTCGCCTTCTCCTACCAGGGGCCCTCGGAGGCCCACCGGCAGATCCGGGTGGCGTCCTCGCCGCTCGCCGCTCCCTCATGGACGGTCCAGACGGCGTTGGCCACGGACACCGACGACTTCTACGGGCCTTCGCTCAACTCCGACGAGGTGAACTTCGCCAGCTATTACCTGTACCTCGCCGCCGAGGCGGACGACGGCAACGGCAACGACATCTGGTTCACGCGCTCGACGAACTACGGCGCGGGTTGGGCGACGGGCTACAAGATCGCCTCCCTGGCCACCGGCGAGGACTACCATGGCCCGTTCCTCTGCTACGGCCGCTCGGGCGTGGTGCATTGCGTGTGGCAGCTCTACCAGTTCGTCGGTAACAACCAGGCGGTCCGCTACCGACGTGCCACGAACTACGCCGCTGCGGCGGGCGACTGGGATCCCATCCTGTACCTGACCTCGGCGTCGGACGGGAAGGGCGAGTACCACGCCACCGTGGCCGCGTCCCACGGCAGCGACCAGGTGGTCGCGGGCTGGGGGGTGATCGAGGACGCGACGGCCGTCGGGACCGACCTGCGGAGCTCGAGTGACGCGGGTGTCAGCTGGAGCGACCCGGTGCGGCTGGAATACAACTATTGGGCCCACCTCCTGGCCCTGCCGGGCACTGCCGGCTTCAGCATGTCGATCGACGAGTACGCCGGCTACAAGGGTCTTCGCTCGGCCGCCGATGCCACGCCGCTCGTCTGGTCCGAGCACCAGACCCTCTGGGACCGGCCGGCGTGGGTGTCCTGGGGCAGCTTCTGCGCCGTCCGCTACCACGACTACGATCTGACCCGGGGCAACCGCCGCGGCGTGGTCTGGATGGCGGAGAACGAGACCGGCACGGACACGCTCTTCTTCGACGCCGAGTGGCGGCGGGACCCGGGTTACGCCAACCTCGAGCCGGGCTTCCCGATGAGCCTGGCGACGGGCGTGGTGGCCCCGCCGGCGATCTGCGAGCTGGACGGCGACCCCGAGTCGGAGATCGTCTTCGGCTACGCCGACGGCCGGATCGTGGCCGTCAACCACGACGGCTCCGCGGTGCCGGGCTGGCCGGTGGACATCGGGACGTTCCAGGCCGACGCCACCATCGCGGTGGGTGACATCGACGGGGATCGTTGGAACGACGTGGTGGCCGGGAACGACGCCGGATACGTGTACGCCCTGGATCACGCGGGCGACGAGCTGCCGGGCTGGCCGCGCAACACCGGCACGGGAGCTCCGGCCTACGTCGCGCTCGGCGCCATCACCACCGCGGAGCGGCAGGTCGCCGTCTGCAGCGGAACGAAGGTCGGCCTGTACCGCGGCTCGGGTGCACCCGAACCCGAGTTCCCGGTGACGGTGGCGGGGACGATCTCCGCGGCACCGGCCATCGGGGACGTGGACGGGGACGGGGACCGGGAGATCGTCATCCTGCAGCAGCAGTACATGGACGTGTTCCGGGGTGACGGTTCGGTGCAGGCGTACCGCAACCTGGTCTCGGCGGGACAGACGTTCAGCAACGCGCCGACGCTGGGCGACCTGAACCTGGATGGCGACCTGGAGATCGTGGCGCCCACGGACCAGGGGCGGCTCTACGTGATGAACCCGGACGGGACCGACTACCCCGGGGGCTGGCCCTACGTGGATCCGTCCGGCCAGCGGCTGACGAGCGTGGCGCTGGCGCAGATCCGGGGCACCACGGAGCCGGAGCTCATCTTCGGGGTCGAGGACGCGACGAACCCCCTCGTGCGCGCCTTCTACCAGAACATGGGTGTGCTCAGCGGCTACCCGCAGTCCGTCGGCTCCGGGTGGTTCCTCTACGCCGCGCCGATCGTGGACGTGCTGGACGAGGGCAGTCCCGACGTGATCGTGGCCTCTCGCGACATGGAGGCCTATGCCTGGACCAACTTCGGTGTCCCGCTCCCGGGTTGGCCGCACCACCTCGGCGCCCGCTGCAACGTGTCCGCGGCGAGCGGGGACATCGACGGCGACGGCAGGGTGGAGGCCGTCTTCACCACGCTCGCCCCGGGCATGCTCTTCGTCTACGACTTGGGCGCGATGGTGGATCGCGACGGCAACAACCCGACGCGCTGGTGGCCGATGTACGGGTACAACGCCCTGCGCCAGGGCTGCCTGGCCTGCGACGAGGACCGGGTCACCGACGTGGCGCCGGGCGGGCCGGTGGCGCGCACGCTGTCGTTCGCCGCGCCGGCGCCGAACCCCACGACGGGGACGGTGGCGGTGAGCTTCGAGCTGCCCGAGCCGGCGGCGGTCCGGCTCGACCTGTTCGACGCGCAGGGACGGCGGGTGGCGCGGCTGCTCAAGGAGGAGATGGCGGCGGGCCGCTGCCAGCGCACGTGGGATCTGAGGGGCCAGAGTGGCGGCGAGCTGGCCTCCGGGATCTACTACCTGCGGCTGGCGGTCGGTGGCCCGCGGGTGAGCCGCGAGCTGACGCGGCGCGTGGTGCTGGTGCGCTGACGGCCCCGGGGGCCGTTGGAGCGCGGCCCCCGCGATGCCGTATGCTCGTGGGGTGCAGGGCCCGGCCGAGTCCGCCGGGCCCGCCCTCGATCCACCGTGCGGCCGCCCGCCCGTGACCCCGTCGTCAAGAAGGAGCCCGCCGTGAGCGCCTCCCCGGACCGCACCGTCTGCTCGCGCTGCATCCTCGATTCGACCGTGCCGGGCATCGAGTTCGACGCCGAGGGGGTCTGCAGCCACTGCCGGCTGTTCGACCGCCTCGAGGCCCGCTACCCGCAGGGCGAGCCTGCCCGCGAACGATTCCGCCGGCTCATCGAGCAGATGAAGGCCGCCGGTCGCGGGCGGACGTACGACTGCGTCATGGGCTACAGCGGTGGCACCGACAGCACCTACTGTCTCTACGTGGCGAAGAAGGCAGGTCTGCGCCCGCTGGCGGTCCACTTCGACAACGGCTGGGTGGCGCCGGTGGCCCGCGAGAACATGGAGAGGGTCGCGCGCAAGCTGGGCGTGGACGTGAAGACGGTGCCGAGCGACTGGGCCGAGCTCAAGACGTACTACCGCGCCGGTCTCGACGCCTCGGTGCCGGACCTCTGCATGCCGTGCATGATCGGCATCAGCACGGCGCTCTACCGCGCGGCCGTCGAGCGCGACGTGCGTTACATCGTGCTCGGCACCTCTTTCCGCACCGAGGGCATGACGCCGGCGCGGTGGGCCTACCTCGACCCGCTGTACTTCGACGACCTGGTGCGGCGCTTCTCCGGCCGGCCCGGGGCGCCCGGCCGGTTCAACGGCGTCCGGCTGCGGGACTTCGCCTACTACGTCGGCATCAAGCGCATCCGGACGGTGCAGTTCCCGCTCTATCTCGACTACCGCGACGCCGAGATCCGCCGCACACTCGAGACCGAGCTGGGCTGGGAATACGGCGGCAAGCACCACTTCGACTGCGTGTTCAAGCCCCTGGTCGCCCACCTGCACGCCCGCAAGTTCGGCATCGACCTGAGGCAGATCCCGCTGGCGGCGCTGGTGCGCACCGGGCAGATGTCCCGGGCGGAGGCGCTGGCCTCGCTCGAGCGGACGCCGGCCGGCGCCGACGAGGACGAGCTCACGCTGCCGCTCGAACGGCTCGGGTTGGGCCGCGAGGAGCTGGAGGCGTTCCTGCGGGAGCCGCCGAAGTCCTTCGACGACTACCGCAGCCACCACGGGAAACTGGCGGCCCTGACGCCGCTCGTGAAGCTGCTGGCCCGGCTGCGCCTCGTGCCGGAGACGCTCTACGAGAAGTACGTCCAGATGCGCTAGTCGTGTCGGGCGGGGTTGCGGGGGCCGGCACGGACGGGGTAGCCTCATGCGCGCCATGTCTTCCCAGGCGGTTGGTCCCCAGCGGCACGCCGGCTCGCCCGCGGCCGGGGCTTCGCGGCCGGCGGCCGTCACGGTCCGTGGCGCAGCCCCGTATCGCGTGACGAGGCTTGCCCTTGCGGCGCCGTCTCCGGCGGGGGTCCCGTGACCCGCCCGACCTACGACGCCATCGTCGTCGGGGGGGGCTTCTTCGGCTGCTGCCTGGGCCTGCACCTGGCCGGACGCCTCGGCCAGCGCGTGGTGGTCCTCGAGCGGGAGGCCGAGCTGCTGCAGCGGGCCAGCTACGCCAACCAGGCCCGCGTGCACAACGGCTACCACTACCCGCGCTCCCTGCTCACCGCGCTGCGCTGCCGCGTGAACTTCCCCCTGTTCGTGCGCGACTACGCGGAGTGCATCGTGAGCGACTTCGAGAAGTACTACGCCGTCGGCGGCAACTCCTCGAAGGTCACGGCCGAGCAGTTCCGCCTCTTCTGCGAGCGGGTGGGTGCCCCGACGCGACCCGCCCCGCGCGAGATCCGCCGCCTGTTCGACCCCGACCTGGTCGCGGGCGTGTTCCGGGTCCAGGAGGTCGCCTTCGACGCGGTCAAGCTCAAGGAGATCGTCGAGCGTCAGCTGGCGGCGAGTCCGGTGGAGCTGCGGCGCCGGACCGAGGCCCTCTCGGTGCGGCGGTTCGACGGCGGCGCGCTCGAGGTGACCTGCCGCTCGCCGGAGGGGGAGGAGCGCCTCACCGGGACGGCGGTGCTCGACTGCACCTACTCGCGCCTGAACCAGCTGCTCGTGCGCTCGGGGCTGCCGCCGATCCGGCTCAAGCACGAGCTGACCGAGATGCCGCTGGTGAAGGTCCCCGACGAGGTCCAGGGTCGGGCGTTCACGATGATGTGCGGGCCGTACTTCTCGGTGATGCCGTTCCCGCCCCGGGGCCTGCATACGCTGTCGCACGTGCGCTACACCCCGCACTGCGAGTGGATGGACACGGCGGCCGAGGGCTGGCGCGATCCGTACGAGCTGTTCGAGCGGGCGCGCCGTGTCACGAACTTCCCCTACATGATCCGGGACGTGGCGCGGTACATGCCCTGCCTGCGTCGCTGCGAGTACGTGGACTCGATCTGGGAGGTCAAGACGGTGCTGCCCAAGAGCGAGGTGGACGACAGCCGGCCGGTCCTCTACCGCGCGGATTGCGGGCTGCCGAACCTGACGTGCATACTGGGCGGGAAGATCGACAACATCTACGACATCGTGGACGTGATGAGCGGCGTGTCCGCGCGGCGGGCCGGATGAGCCCCGCCGCGGAGGCGCGCCGTCGCCGGGGACGGACCCACAGCCGGGAGCGCGCGTGATGCCATCGTCGGACTGCTTCGTATCCGTGGTCGCCTCGCTGTACAACGACGCCGACATCGTGGAGCCGTTCGTCCGCGAGGTGCTCGCGGTCCTCAAGCGCGAGTACGCGAACTACGAGCTCGTGCTGGTGGACGACGGCTCGGGCGATGACACGGCGGCGCGGGTGACCGCGCTGCTGGCCGAGGAGCGCTGCGTCCGGCTCCTGCGGCTCTCGCGGCACTTCGGCCAGGACATCGCCATCACCGCCGGGCTGGACACGGTGATCGGGGACTTCGTCGTGGTGATGAGCCCGGAGACCGACCCGCCGGAGCTGGTCCCCGAGATGGTGGAGCGCTGCCGGCGCGGTCCCGGCGTCGTCTACGGCATCCGCCGCCGGCCGCCGGCCGAGCCGCTGTTCCTGCGCCTCGGGCGGCCGCTCTTCTACCGCTACTTCAACCGCGTGCTGCGCGTCAGCCTGCCGGCCGACTCGACCGACTTCCGCGCCTACAGCCGCCAGTCGGTGAACGCCATCGTCCGCATCAAGGACCGGCTGCGCTACATGCGGACGTTCGGCACGGTCATCGGCTTCGGCGGCGAGCCGTTCCCCTACGACCTGAAGCCGCGGCGGGCCCGCCCGCGCAGCCGTACGCTCAAGGAGTCGCTCAACCTGGCGCTCAGCATGACGGTGGCGAACTCGACGCGGCCGCTGCGGTTCGCCAGCGTCCTGGCGCTGGCCGCGGCCCTCGTCTGCGGCGCCGGCGCCGTGTACGCGCTGCTGGTCCGCTGGCTGGCCCGTGATGTCGTGCCCGGTTGGACGACGCAGCAGTTCTTCAGCGCGGTCATGTTCATGGTCGTCTTCGTCGTGCTCGCCATCCTGGGCGAGTACCTGGGGCGGCTGCTCGACGAGGTGAAGGACCGGCCCCTGTACTTCGTGCAGGAGGAGCGCAACAGCTCGGTGCTGCTGGTGGACGAGAAGCGCCGGAACGTGGTCACGGAGACGGACTGACCCCCGGGGGGCGGTACGCTGGAGGGACGGATGGAATACTGCCGCATCGCCGCGGACGTGAAGCTGGGCCGGGACGTCCAGATCCACGGCTTTGTCAACCTGTACGGCTGCACGATCGGGGACGGGACCCGGATCGGCGCCTTCGTCGAGGTGCAGAAGGGGGCGACGATCGGCCGTCGCTGCAAGATCTCGAGCCACACCTTCATCTGCGAGGGCGTCGAGATCGCCGACAACGTCTTCGTCGGCCACGGGGTCATGTTCACGAACACGATGCTGCCCCGCTCGGTGAACGCGGACGGCGCCCTGCAGAGCGAGGCCGACTGGGAGTGCCTGCGCACCCACGTCGGCGAGGGCGCCTCCATCGGCTCGGGCTCGGTCGTCCTCTGCGGCCTGAGCATCGGCCGGAACGCCGTGGTCGGCGCCGGGGCCGTCGTCACCAAGAGCATCCCGGACGGCGAGATCTGGGTCGGCAATCCCGCGCGCTTCCTGAAGAAGGTGCCGGCCTGAGCACTCGCGCGTCATGAACGGCGATCCGCTGCCGCGGGGGACGGGGGGGCCGGCGGGCGTATACCCCGCGCACCGTGTCCTCGCCACCTTTCCGTTCGTGGACGAGCGGGAGAAGCTGGCGCGGCTCGCGCCCAAGCTGCGCCCCGGGCTGGTGGACGCCTGGCTGCCGGTGGACGACGGCTCGACCGACGGCGGGGCCGAGCTGCTCGAGGCGCGCGGCATCCATCCGCTGCGGCACCCCGAGCGGCGCGGCATCGGCGCCTGCCTCAGGGACGTGGTCCGGCACGCCCGGGCGAACGGCTTCGACGTCCTGGTGGTGATGGCGGGCAACGACAAGGACGATCCGGCTGAGATCCCCCGCCTGCTGCGCCCCATCGTCGAGGACGGCGTGGACTACGTGCAGGGCAGCCGCTTCCTCGCCGGCGGCGCCAGCCCGAACCTGCCGCTCTTCCGCCGGGTGGCGATCCGGATGCTCAGCCTCGTCTTCCGGCTCTACGCCCGGCGTGCCTGCACCGACCTGACCAACGGCTTCCGCGCCTACCGGCTGCGCCTGTTCGACGATCCGCGCATCGACATCGAGCAGGACTGGCTCGACGACTACGAGTTCGAGTACTACCTGCACTGGAAGGTCTACACGCTGGGCTACCGCGTGGCCGAGGTGCCCGTCACCAAGGCCTACCCGGCGGCGAAGGGCGAGGCCTACTCGAAGATCCGCCCCGTCACCGGCTGGTGGCGCATGCTGCGCCCGTTCATCCTCCTCGCGCTGAGGATCAAGAGATAGGAGTCCCCATGACCGACCGTGGTGGTGCCGGCGCGCCCGTTCCCTTCTTCGACCTGAGGCAGCAGTACGCGGGACTGCGCGGCGAGCTCCTGCCCGCCCTCGAGCGGGTGCTGGCCGACGGCCGCTACGTGGCCGGCCCGGCGGTGGCCGGGTTCGAGGACGCCTTCGCCGCCTACTGCGGCGTGCCGCACTGCATCGCGGTGAACACCGGTACCAGCGCCCTGCACCTGGCGCTGCTCTGCCTCGACGTCGGCCCGGGCGACGAGGTGGTGACGGTGTCGCACAGCTTCATCGCCACGGCCTGGCCCATCCTCTACGAGGGGGCGAAGCCGGTGTTCGTGGACGTGGACCCGCAGCGCTTCACCATGGACCCGGCCGCGCTCGAGCGGGCCCTCACCCCGCGCACGAAAGCCATCGTCGTCGTGCACCTCTACGGACAGATGGCCGACATGGATCCCATCCTGGCGCTGGCGGAGTCGCGCGGCATCCCGGTCATCGAGGATTGCGCGCAGTCCCACGGTGCCGAGTACGGCGGGCGGCGCGCGGGCTCGCTGGGGCGCATCGGCTGCTTCAGCTTCTACCCGAGCAAGAACCTCGGGACCTGCGGCGAGGGCGGCGCGGTCACCACCGGCGACCCGAAGCTCGCCGAGCGCTGCCGCAGGCTGCGCGACCACGCGCAGCAGGAGCGCTACCTGCACGCGGAGGTCGGTTACAACTACCGCCTGAACAGCCTGCAGGCGGCGATCCTGCAGGTGAAGCTGCCCCACCTCGAGGGCTGGACCGCCGCGCGGATCCGCCTGGCGGCCGAGTACGACCGACTCCTCGCCGGTGCCCCGGTCGCCGCCCCGGCACCCTGCCGCGACGGGCGGCACGTCTACTACCTGTACGTCGTGCGGCATCCGCGGCGGGACGAGTTCCGCGCGGCGCTGGCCGACCTGGGCGTCGAGACGGCCGTGCACTACCCGATCCCCATCCACCTGCAGCCGGTCTTCCGGCGGCTGGGCTTCCGCGAGGGGGACCTGCCGGTGACCGAGGAGATCTCGCGGACCTGCGTCAGCCTGCCGCTCTACCCGGAGATGCCCGCCGACGCGCCGCGGCGGGTGGCCGAGGCCATCCGCAGGGTCGGCTGAGGGCGAACTAGCCCCAGCGCCGGAAGACGAGCGCCTGGCGGGCGAGCGGTTTGGCGCGGGCCTCGAGTGCGGCCATGTGCGCCGCGTTGTAGGGGGCTGACGCCCGCGCCAGGGCCACGTTCTCCCCGCGTTGCGCCACGGTGTCGCAGCCGACGATCACCGTGCTGACCGGCAGCGAGAGCACGTAGGTGAGCGCCTCGCGCATGCCCTGCCCCGGGCGACGGCCGGGCCCGGTGGCGCGGCGCTCACTCGAGCTTGACCAGCTTGCGCACCTCCTGCCGCTGGCCGGCGGCGA
>JAXDBZ010000035.1:0-4425 GCA_034678345.1 Candidatus Eiseniibacteriota bacterium | reverse complement strand
CCCTGGCCGAGTGCGTCACCGCCCCCGTCCAGACCGTCGCGGTCGAGTGCGTCGCCTACTCGGGCACGGCCGCCGTCGCCCTCTCGCTGGCCGGCGGGTCGGTCACCGCCGACGGCCGGCGCGCGGTCATGCGGGACGCCGCCCTGGACTTCGCCCCGGCCGGCGGCCTCTCACTCGAGGAGGCCTACGAGCTGCTCGTGACCCCCGGAGTGGAGCTCGCCGTGCGGCGCGGCTTCGCCCTCGCCGACGGCACGACCCTGATGGCCGACCTCGGCCGCTTCGTGCCCGACGAGCCGCAGTGGCGACGCGGCGCCACGGGCGAGAGCCTCCAGACCACCGCCACCGACATCGCCGTCAAGGTCCAGCGCGCCCGCTGGAGCGACCCCTACGTGATCGCCGCCGGGACCCCCCTGGCGACGGCCCTGGCGGAGCTCCTGCTCGACCGCTACCCCCCGGCCCGGCACGCCCTGACCGCCGACCTCGTGCCGGAGACGCTCGGCGCCCAGGTGGTCACCGAAGCCGGCGACGGCTCCGACCCCTGGCAGGACGCCTGCCGGCTCGCCGGGTCCTTCGGCTACGCCCTCTACCCCGACCCGGCCGGGACCGTGGTCGCCAAGGCCGTCCAGGCGCCGACGGCCGGCGCCCCGGCCTTCGTCTTCGCCCGCGGGTCCACGGCGATCGTCACCGAGCACACCCGCAGCAGCCCGCTGGCGCGCACCTACAACGGCGTCATCGCCACCGGCGAGGGGACCGGCACCGACGCCCCGGTCAGGGGCGAGGCCTGGGATGAGAACCCGGCCAGCCCCACCTACCGCTACGGGCCCTTCGGCCAGGTCCCCTGCTTCTACTCATCGCCGCTGCTGACGACCGTCGACCAGTGCGAGCAGGCCGCGGCCAAGATCCTCGCCACCTGCCTCGGGCGGGTCGAGCAGCTCTCCTGGTCGGCCGCCGCGCACCCGGGCCTGCAGCCCTTCGACACCGTGCGGGTCGAGCAGGCCGACGGCTCGATGCGGACCTACGTCCTGGACTGCGTCACGATCCCTCTCGGGATCGGCGAGACGATGACCGCGGTCGCCCGGGAGGTGACCGCCTGATGGACCTCTTCGACGTCGCCTCCCTCGTGGCGGCCCCGGCCCCCCGCCTGCGGCTGCGCAAGGGGACGGTCGTCTCGGTCCAGGGCCCGACGATCACCGTGACGATCGCCGGCTCGGCCGTCGAGGTCGCCGGGGTCAAGTACCTCTCCTCGTGCTGCCCGGTCCCCGCCGCCGGCGTGTGGCTGGCGACGGACGGCATCGACCTCTTCGCCCTCGGTACGATGACCCCGGTCGGCGCGCCCTACTCCTCGATCGAACGGACCAACGACGGGACGCTCGCCACCGGCACCTGGTACGCCCTGAGCTTCGCGAGCAACACCAGGACGGACCCCTGGGGGATGTGGACCTCAGGAGCCCCCGACCTGATCACGATCCCCGTCCCCGGCATCTACGCCATCGACGGGTCGGCGATGTTCGCCGCCAACTCGACGGGCGGCCGGGATGTCGGCTTCCTGCGCAACAGCGCGGCGATCGCCACCGACATGCGGCCGCCCCGCCCCGGGGTCGCCACCCAGGTCCACCTCCACACGGTCTACCCGCTCTCGGCCGGCGACCAGATCCAGCTCCGGGTCAGGCAGTCGTCCGGAGCCAACCTCTCCGTCCTGGCGGGCGGACCGGACGGGATCCGCCTCGCCGTGCAGTGGCTGAGGCCTCCGACCTGACGGGAGCACGGGCATGGCCGACGACATCCTCAAGGGAGGGGTCAACCCGCTCGAGTCGATCAGCGAGCGAGACCTCTCCGTGCTGCGCCTCGTGATCAGGCAGGAGGTGCGCTCCGGCTGCGCCGAGGCCATCAAGGATGTCGAGGACGACCACGAGGACCTGCGCGCGATCGTCTGCGGCCGACCCGATTCCGACCAGGGCGGCCTGGTCAGCCGCATCGCCGCCCTGGAGACCAAGCTCACGCTTGCCCAGTGGCTCGCCGGCATCGCCCTGGCCTCCTCCCTCGCCGCCGTGGTCAGCATCGTCATCGGCCTGCTGACCCACACCGTGCACCTCCCCTAGAGGCACGGCATCCCGGCCCGCGGGTGACACTCGTGGGACATTGGCGCGGGACAAATGTGGACCACCAGAGACATCGCCCTGCTTCGCGCCAATGCACCTCTCGGCGCCGTCGAGCTGGCTCGCCTGCTCGAGACGACCCCGCGCGCCGTGCGCAACCTCGCGAGCCGCCAGCGCATCTCGCTCAGGCGGCGCGGCGAGACGCGCGGCATCCTCCTCGGGCAGCCGCGCCAGCTGCGCCTGAGCGAACTGGTCGGGGAGCGCCTCGCCGCCGACCGCGGAACCGCTGCCCTCGTGCTCGAGCGAGGCGAGCTCATTGCGGCGGCCGAGCTCTGCCCGGAGTGCGCGACGCGCCCGGCGCGCGTGAGGAAGACCGGTCTCTGCCTGCCCTGCCACAAGCGCCGTCTCGCCGACGCGCACCGGGAGCTCCTCGCCGAGGCCGAGGCGGGCCGCGAGCTCTGGCAGGCGCGCCAGGCCCTGAAGCGGGCGCGGGAGAAGGCGGCCGGGCCGTGAGCCGATTCGCGCGCCCCTGCGCGGCCTGCGGCCGCCGCGCCGCGCCCGGGCAGGCCCTCTGCCTGGCCTGCGCCTCTCACCCGACCCGGGCCTCCTCCTGCCGCCTCTGCGGCGCGCGCACGGCGGGCGGCCCGTACTGCCCCGAGCACACCGCCGAGGGGGAGCGCCTCGCCCGCCAGCCCTCGCGCGCCGCCTACCGCGACCCCGACTACGTCGCGAACCGCCGTCGCCGCTACGAGCTGGCGGGCGGGCGCTGCGAGGAGTGCGGCGCCGAACTCTCGGAGACCCGATGGGAGTGCGACCACCTCGTGCCCCTGCGTGACGGCGGCAGCAACCTTACCTCGAACCTGCGCGTGCGCTGCCGGGGCTGCCACCGAGCGAAGACGCGCGCCGACCGGCGCCGCCGGCGCCACGACGGGGAGGGCTGAAGTGGGCTACACGATCCGCGGCGACTACCGCGCCCGGCACGACTCGGGCAAGCGGTCGCTCTCGGCGATCCGCCTGCTGTGCCTGCACAGCATCGAGTCGACGAACGTCAGGGGCGCGGCCGAGGGCGCCGGCGCCTGGTTCGAGGACCGCCGCTCGGCGGGCTCGGCCCACTACGGCGTCGACAACGACTCGATCCAGCGCTACCTGCCGCTCGAGCGCATCCCCTGGGCGGCGCCCTGGGCGAACCTCGCCGGCATCCACTACGAGCAGATGGGACGCGCCGCCTGGACGCGCAAGCAGTGGCTCGAGGTGGCGACGCCGACCCTCGACCGCACCGCATGGCTGCTCGCCCGCCACGCACGCCGCTTCGGCATCCCCCTGCGCAAGCTCACCGACGCCGAGCTGCGCGCCGGCAAGCGCGGGGTCATCACGCACCGCCAGGCGACGCGGGTCTTCGGCGGCACGCACACCGACCCGGGAAGCGGCTACCCGATGGGCTGGGTCCTCGAGCGGGCCCGCCGCTACCGGAAGGACATGGAAGGAGCGGAGGAGTGAGCGCCACGGAGATCGTCACCCTCGTCGCCATGCTGCTCGCCAGCGGCGGGCTCTCGAGCTGGCTCGTCGAGCGGATCAAGCGGGCGCACTGGCCCTCGCGCGCCAAGTACGCGCTCGCCCTCGGCCTCTCCGCCGCGGTCGGCCTCGCCACCTCCTGGCTCGCGGGCGACGTGCTCGGCCTGGTCGGCTCCTGGGGATCGCTCTCGGCCGCGCAGGTCTTCGCCTTCCTCGGCGGCGTCTGGGCCGCGGCGAGCGCCTTCTACGCCCTCTGGTTCAAACCGCGGGCGGCGGCCCGCAGGTAGCGCGCCATTCGGCCCGTCCGCGCGGGAGCGCGTCAGCACCACGAAGCCGAACCTGAGGGCGCCGAAAGCGTCCCCGGATGATGCGAACATATGTTCGCTTGCCGTCCGATGCGGCTGGCAAAATGGGTTCACGCAAGGCCCCCATCCCCACCGGAAGGAGACGCCGGGACGGGCACTGCCGCGCCCGAAGAGGACGCCACGAGAGGACTCGGAGGAGAGATGGACCAAGAGGAAGGGCGCGCCACCCGCGAAGATGAACGCGCCCCCTGCCACCGGAAGACCCAGAAGACCGACCAGCAACAGACGCATCCTACTGCAATCCACGGCCGCGTCGTGAGCGCGGCTCGCCTCGAGGACCTGCCCAGCGTCCTCGGCACGGCCGAGCTCTGCCACGTGCTGCGCACGACGCGCTACCGCGTCCGCGCGCTGGTGGCCGCCGGCGCGCTGCGCCGCCTCGCCTACCAGCCCAACAAGATCCAGGTCGCCAAGGCCGAGGTGCGCAGGTTCCTGCGCGAGCAGACCGAGAGCGC
>JAXDBZ010000034.1:0-4019 GCA_034678345.1 Candidatus Eiseniibacteriota bacterium | reverse complement strand
CGCGGCTGGGCACGGCCTGGCTCGAGGCGGGCCTGGTCGAGCGCCTGGCCCTCTTCACCGCGCCGCTCGTGCTGGGCGCGACCGGGCTGGCCTGGTGCGGCCCGCGGGCGCAGGATGCGCTGGCCGGGGCCCGGCGCGGTCGCGTGACCGCCTGCGGCATGGCGGGCGGCGATTCGTTCACGATGGTCGAGATCTCCCCGGCGGCTCCCGCCGCGACGCGCCCACGCGGGGCGCGGGCGCGGGGCCGGCGGGGTTGAGACGGAGGAGCACTGCGATGTTCACCGGGATCGTCGAGGAGATGGGCCGCGTCGAGAGCATCGAGGAGCGCCCGGGCGCGGGGCACGCCGGCCGGCGCTTCTGGTTCGCGGCGGCGCGGGTGCTCGAGGACGCGGAGGTGGGCAGCAGCATAGCCGTGAGCGGCGTGTGCCTGACCGTGGTCGCGCTCGAGCCCGGGCGCTTCTGCATGGACGCCGTGCCCGAGACGCTGGACCGCACCATCCTCGGCGGCCTGCGCGTGGGCGACGCCGTGAACCTGGAGCGGCCGCTCACGCTCGAGCAGCGCCTCGGCGGCCACCTGGTGCAGGGGCACGTGGACGGTGTCGGCGAGGTGCTGGCGGTGGTGCCCGAGGGCGACGGCGTGCGCGTGACCATCGGCCTCCCGCCGCCGCTGCGGCGCTACGTGGCCGAGAAGGGCTCGCTGGCGGTGGACGGCGTGAGCCTGACGGTGGCACGCGCCGGCGCCGACCGCTGCGAGGTGGCGCTCATCCCGCACACGCTGGCGGTCACGACCTCGGGCCGCTACGCGCCGGGCACGCGGGTGAACCTCGAGGTGGACCTGCTGGCGCGCTACCTGGCGCGGCTGCTGGAGGAGTCCGGCGTGGCGGGAGGTGGGCGATGAGGCGCGCGGCGAAGCCGGCGGCGAAGCGCCCGGCGCGGGCGCGGCGGGCGGTCCGGCCGCCCGCGGGTGGTGCGGTGGCGGGGCCCGACCTCCGCCTCACGGTGGAGCAGGCGGTGGCCCGCATCCGCGCCGGGAAGATGATCATCGTCGTGGACGACGCCCACCGCGAGAACGAGGGCGACATCATCTTCGCCGCCGAGAAGGCCACGCCGGAGATGGTCAACTTCGCCCTCACCCACGGGCGCGGCATCCTCTGCGCCCCGATGGAACCGCAGGAGGCGGAGCGCCTCGGCCTCGAGCTGATGGTCGAGCACAACACGGCGAAGTACGGCACGCCGTTCACCGAGTCGGTGGACGCGCGCGCCGGCACCACCACCGGCACGTCGGCCTTCGACCGCGCCCGCACGCTGCGCGTGCTGGCCGAAGGCCGCTCGCGCTCGCGGCACCTGGTGCGCCCGGGCCACGTCTTCCCGCTGCGCGCCGTGCCGGGCGGCGTGCTGCGCCGCGCCGGGCACACGGAGGCGGTCACCGACCTGTGCCGGCTGGCGGGCCTGCGCCCGGTGGGGGCGCTGTGCGAGATCCTCACCGAGGACGGCCACATGATGCGGCTGAGCGGGCTGAAGCGCTACGCGCAGCAGCACGGGCTGGGCATCCTCACCATCCAGCAGCTCATCGAGTACCGGCGCCGCAAGGAGAAGCTGGTGCGGCGCGTCGTCTCGGTGCCGCTGCCGACGCCGGAGGGCGACTTCGTCCTGCACCTCTACGAGAGCGTGCTCGAGGGCGACCACCACCTCGCGCTGGTGCGCGGGCGCATCCCCGGCAACGGGCCCGTGCTGGTGCGCGTGCACTCGCAGTGCCTGACCGGCGACGTGTTCGGCTCGCAGCGCTGCGACTGCGGCGCGCAGATGCACGCCGCCCTGCGCGCCATCGCCCGCCGCGGCCGGGGGGTGTTCCTCTACCTGCGGCAGGAGGGGCGCGGCATCGGGCTGGCGAACAAGCTGCGGGCCTACGCCCTGCAGGACCAGGGGTTCGACACGGTGGAGGCCAACGTGAAGCTGGGCTTCGCGCCCGACCTGCGCGACTACGGCATCGGCGCGCAGATCCTCGCCGACCTGGGGGTCCGCCGCATCGAGCTGCTGACGAACAACCCGCGCAAGGTGGTGGGGCTGGAGGCCTACGGGCTGCACATCGTGCGCCGCGTGCCCATCCGCATGCGGCCGACGCGGCACAACCGCCGCTACCTGACGACCAAGCGCGACAAGCTCGGGCACCTGCTCGGGCTGCACCTGGGGGAGACGTGAGCCGACCGCCGCAGGACGAGGGGCTCGACGCCCGCGGGCTGCGCTTCGGCGTGGTCGCCGCGCGCTTCAACGAGGAGCACGTGCGGCGTCTGGTGGACGCCGCGCTCGAGACGCTGCGCGGCCGGGGGGCCGAGGTGGACGCCGCCGCGGTGACCTGGGTGCCGGGCTCGCTCGAGCTGCCGCTCGCCGCCCGCTGGGCGGCGCTCGACCGCCAGGGCCACCGGGTCTGCGACGCGGTGCTGGCCTTCGGCGTGATCATCCGCGGCGAGACCGAGCACTTCCGCCTCGTCGCCGACCAGTGCGCGCGCGGCCTGCTCGAGGTCTCGCTCGCCACCGGCGTGCCGGTGCTGAACGGCGTGCTCGCCTGCCACGACGCGGCGCAGGTCGAGGCGCGCACCGGCGGCGCGGCGGGCCACACCGGCGTGACCACGGCGCTGGCGGCCATCCGCATGGCTCGGCTGCGCGCGGAGCGACGGTGAGCGGCACGCGGCCGGCGACGGACGGACGGCGCGGCAGCGGCGCGCGCCGCATGGCGCGCGAGCTGGCCTTCCGCGTCGCCTACCAGGAGGGGCTGACCGGCGACGGCTTCGCCGCCACCTGGGCGGCGGTGGGCGCGGACGGCTCGTGGAGCGCCGACCAGCGCGAGCTGGTCGGGGACGTCGTCGCCCTGCTCGAGACGCGACTGGGCGAGGTGGACGCCCTGCTGCGCGAGGCCTGCGCGCACTGGCCGCTCGAGCGGCTGGCCGCCACGGACCGCGCCGCGCTGCGCAGCGCGGTGGCCGAGCTGATGGCGCGCCCGGGCACGCCGGTGCGCGTGGTGCTCGACGAGGCGATCGAGATCGCCCGCCGCTACGGCTCGGCGGACTCGGGCGGCTTCGTCAACGGGGTGCTCGACCAGGTGGCGCGACGCCTGCGCCCGGGAGAGCTATGATGCTGCGCGCCGTGCTCTCCGACGTGCACAGCAACCTCGAGGCGCTCGAGGCGGTGCTCGCCGACGTCGCCCGCTCGGGCGCCGCCGAGCTGATCTGCCTGGGCGACTTCGTCGGCTACGGCGCCTCGCCCAACAAGTGTCTGGACCGCCTGCGCCCGCGGCTGGCCGCGGCGGTGCTCGGCAACCACGACGTGGCGGTGTGCGGCCGCGGCCAGCTGGGCGACTTCACCTCGAACGCGGCGCAGGCGGCGCGCTGGACCGGCACGGTCCTGAGCCTGGAGAACCGGGCCTGGCTGGAGTCGCTGCCCTACGAGCGGCGCCACGGCGGCGCCCTGCTGGTGCACGCCTCGCCGGCCGAGCCGCGCGCCTGGCACTACGTGCTCTCGATCGACGAGGCGCGGGTCGAGTTCGACGGCTTCGCCGACGACCTGTGCCTGATCGGGCACTCGCACTATCCGGGGGCCTTCCGCTGCGAACGGGCGAGCGGCGACGTGACGTACGGCCGCGAGGCCGAGGTCGCGCTCGACCCGGGGAGCCGCTGGCTGGTGAACGTGCCGAGCGTGGGGCAGCCGCGCGACAGCGACCCCCGCGCCGGCTACCTGCTGTGGGACGACGAGGCCGCCCGGGTGCGGCACGTGCGCGTGGACTACGACGTCGCCACGGCGCGGCAGCGCATCCTCGACGCGGGGCTGCCGCGCTTCCTCGGCGAGCGGCTGCAGTGGGGGGAGTAGTGGCGACGGACGGCCGCGAGACCCGGCGCGCCTCGACCCTGGAGCACTGGGAGTCGTACTGGAAGGGCCACGCCGACCTGGACCGCACCTACTCGACCGGCGAGCGCCTGGCCCGCGAGGTGCGGGCCGAGGGCCCGGTCGCCGGCCGGCGGGTGCTC
>JAXDBZ010000033.1:0-2539 GCA_034678345.1 Candidatus Eiseniibacteriota bacterium | reverse complement strand
GACCGTGGCGAGCATCTCGACGTTCATGACCACCTCGCAGATTGTCACCTTCGCGATCGTCAACGCGCTCTACATCCCGTGCGTGGCGACGATCGCGGTGCTCGGGCGCGAGCTGGGGTGGCGGCGCACGGCGCTGATCTGCGCCGGCACCCTGGGCATCGCGCTGCTCGTGGGCGGCGTCGCCGCCCGCGTCCTGCCGCTGATCGGCTAGGAGGGCCGCCGGGCGCAGCCTCGGCGGCGGCCCTCGCGGCCTCGCCCGGCGCAGTGGGCCGCCGTCCGGCGCCGCGCCAGTCCCGCGCCTCCTTCAGCGCGCGTTCGCCCGCACCCCGTCGAGGGTCGCGCGCGCGACCAGCGGTGAGCGGCCCGGCCCGTGGTGTCCTCCCTCGGCCAGGCAGACGAACTCCGAGGGCGGCGCCAGCACCGCGGCGAGCCGCTCGCTGTGCGCGAAGGGCACCGCGTCGTCGTCGCGCGCGTGCGCGAGCAGTACGCGCGGCAGGCCTTCCGCGGCGGCGACCAGGTCCAGGGCCTCGAGGAACGGGCGCAGGGCCGCGACGTCGAAGCGGCCGCCGTACTCGCGCCTCGGGGAGCCGCCGGCCCCTGCGCCCGCGTCGTCCCCGAGCTCGTCGAGACCGGCCAGCAGCGAGGCGCCGTCGGCCGGGCAGAGCAGCACGAGCGAGCGGAAGAGGCCGGGCCGGGCGCGCGCCGCCAGCAGCAGCATGCAGCCGCCCATGCTGGCCCCGCGCGCCGCCAGCCACGGGGCGCCGGACTCGGCGAGCAGCCGCTCGCCGGCGGCGACGGCGTCCCGCCAGGCGTCCGGTCCCAGGACGCCGCCGCTTTCGCCGTGGCCGCGGAAGTCGAACGTGAGCGCGGCCAATCCGTCCTCAGCCGCCTGCTCGCCCATGATCTCGTGGTTCTCCTTGCGGCTGCCGGCGCCGTGGCACACGAGCAGCGCGCCCTGGGGCCGGCCGGCGGGCAGGAACAGCCGGCCGGCCAGCCCGACCTCCCCGGACATGACGGTGAGCGGACGAGGGGCCGGACGGCCGGGCGCGGTGGAGGTAGGGTCCATCCCTCCGAGTTTAGCCGAGCGCCGCCGGTGTGATGTACTACCGTCCCCACTCCCCGACGGAGGTCACATGCACGAAGTCAACGTCGGCCGCAAGTCGCTGGCCGAGTACCGCAGCATCGTCCCCAGGGACCTGATGGCCGAGATCGACGAGCTCGGGGAGCGGCTCAAGGGGCGCCGTGTGCTGCACGTCAACGCCACCGCCTTCGGCGGCGGCGTGGCCGAGATCCTCTACACGCTGGTGCCGCTGGTCAACGACGCCGGCCTGGAGGCGCACTGGCAGATCCTCACCGCGCCCCCCGAGTTCTTCAACGTCACCAAGAGCTTCCACAACGGGCTGCAGGGGCACGCGGTCGACTTTCCGGCGGAGTCGCGCGCCCTCTACGAGGAGGTGTGCCGCGCCAACGCCGCCGAGCTCACGCGCCCCTACGACTTCGTCGTCATCCACGACCCGCAGCCGCTCGCGATCCGCGACTACGTCTCGCTCAGTCAGGACCGCTCCACCTGGTGGATCTGGCGCTGCCACATCGACACCTCCACCCCGGACCTCGGGCTCTACGAGTACCTCCTGCCGTCGATCAACGGCTACGACGCGGCCGTCTACACCCTGCGCGACTACGTGCCGCAGGGCCTCACCATCCCGGTCCGCGAGATCGCCCCGACCATCGACCCGCTGGCGCCCAAGAACATGAAGCTCTCGCCGGAGGACGCGCGCTACATCGTGCGCCAGTTCGGCATCGACGTGGACCGGCCGCTGCTGCTGCAGGTCTCGCGCTTCGACCCGTGGAAGGACCCGCTCGGCGTGGTGGACGTCTACCGCGCCGTCAAGGCGAGGCGGCCCGACGTGCAGCTGGCGCTCGTCGGCTCCATGGCCAGCGACGACCCCGAGGGCTGGGAGTACCTCGACAAGGTGATCGACTACGTCGGCGGCGACCAGGACGTGTTCATCCTCTCCAACCTCGACAACGTGGGCTCGGTGGAGATCAACGCCTTCCAGAGCCACGCCGACGTGATCCTGCAGAAGTCCACACGCGAGGGCTTCGGCCTCACGGTGACCGAGGGCCTGTGGAAGGCCCGGCCCGTGATCGGCGGCGACGTCGGCGGCATCCCGCTGCAGATCGAGGACGGGGTCACCGGCTATCTGGTGCGCTCGGCGGCCGAGTGCGCCGAGCGCTGTCTGGACGTGCTCTCCGCGCCGGAGAAGCACCGCGAGATGGCGCTCCTCGGCAAGGAGAAGGTGCGCCGCGACTTCCTCACGCCGCGGCTGCTGCGCGACGACCTGCGCCTCTTCGCCGACCTGGAGGCGGGTAAGATAGAAGCCTGACCGGGCGACGGAAGGGGGACGGCGTGGAGGGAGTCGATCTCGCGCGGCGCCGTCTCGTGGTGGCGGCCAACCGCGGCCCCGTGTCCTTCCACGACGACCCCTCGGGAGAGCCCGTGGTCACCCGCGGGCCCGGCGGCCTCGTCACGGTGCTC
>JAXDBZ010000032.1:0-2561 GCA_034678345.1 Candidatus Eiseniibacteriota bacterium | reverse complement strand
GAAGGACGGTGCCGACGCCCAGGTTGGCGTTCTTGATGAGCGCGGCCGCGGCCGGGACGGTGTTGTCGAGGTACGCCGCGTACGTGCCGCTGTAGCCCGGCGAGACGATGAAGATGCCCGGCGTGGTCGGGTAGACGGTCCAGCCGTCGAACGTGCCCGTCTCGAAGCCGCCGTTGACGGCCAGCTCGTACGGGGCGGCCTGCGCGGCGCCCGCGGACAGGGCGAGGGCGAGCACGGCGAAGATGAACACCTTTCTCAAGGTCATGGACGACCTCCTGATCGCTGCACCGCTCCTCGGGCTGCAACAGGCTCTCTGTCGGGCTGGAACGGTGAGGCAACTATGCGCCTCTTCGACACCGCGCGCACGGAGGCGGACCATGCGGGACGACCCCTTTGTCCGGTCCGGCGCCGTCCAGCCTGGCGCCCGTGCGGCCGGCGCGCGGAACGCGCCGCCTTTGTCCGGCGGGGTTCCCGGCGCGCCGGACAAAGGTCGGGCGCGACGGCCGTGCCGGCGCCCGCCGGTCCACTTGCGCCCACCGCGGGGCGTGGTTAGAGTCCCCCGGACCGGTCGTCATCCCACGCCCAACTCGGAGGAAACCGCCGCTTATGAGCGCGCGTGCCGCGTCGTCCGCCCTGATCCTCTCGCTGCTGCTGCTCCCCGCTGCATTCCGTTCCGCCCAGGCCGGGCCGTGGCTGCCGGCTCCGGGCGAGTACTACGTCGGACTGACCGGCGGCCTGTTCAGCGCCGACAGCTACCACAACGACGACGGCGACCGCGTCTCCCTCGACGGCAAGTGGGAGGAGCGCTCCGTCCGGGCGCTGGTCGAGCTGGGCTGGAAGAAGCGCGTGAGCTTCTACATGAGCGCACCCTTCATCAGCGCGACGCAGCGCTACGCGAGCGGCACCCGCACCAGCACCGGGCTCGAGGACATGCGCGTCGGCCTGCGCTACGGCCTGCACCAGAAGGCCGCGGCCCTGGCCGCGGAGCTGGACTGGCAGGGCCCGCTCGGCTACGACCGCGGCTCGTCGGTGTTCGGCGACCCGCTGCGCGACGGCGGCCTGCAGCAGATCTCGCTGACGCTGCAGTACGGCACGCCGCTGACGAAGAGCGGCTTCCTGCAGCTGGGCCTCGGCGGCGGCTACCGCTACCTGTCGCTCAACCGCCAGAGCAAGCACGTGACGAACCCCGACGACCCCGAGGCCCCGGTGATCGAGGAGGGCAAGGAGCGCTGGAGCGTGCCGCTGCTGGCCTCGGCCGACCTGGGCATCTGGCTGACGCGCAACATCCTGCTCGCGGGCCGCTTCTCGGGCATGACGACGGCGTCGCACGGTGACCTCGATCTGGAGCGGACGGTGCACCTCGCCGGCCCGATGCTGCTCTACCGGGTGGATGACCGTTTCGACCTGATGGCCGGCTCGTGGTCCACGGCGATCGCCCACCAGGCGCCGCATTACGACCAGGTCTACGTCGGCATCGCGTTCAAGCAGACGAAGCTGAACCGGGCCCAGGGGCTGCTCGGCGGTCTGAAGACGCCCTGACGCGCCCCGCGCGCGGGCGGGGGGGGCGGGCGGCGGCAGCCCGCCCCCCCGCAGCCAGGCGGCCCCGAGGAGGGCGTCCCATCGCTGACCTGAGGCTGCGCCTCCTCCCCTACCTGAAGCGCTACCGCACCGGCCTCGTCCTCGGCCTGGTCTGCGTCGCGCTCACCGACCTCATCTCGCTCACCCAGCCGCAGGTGCTGCGCCACGCGGTGGACGACCTCTACCGCGGCGTCACCGCCGCGAAGCTGGGCCGCTACGCCCTCATCCTCTTCGGCATCGCCGTGGTCGCGGGCGTGTTCAAGTACTGGATGCGCCAGGCGGTGATCGGCATCTCGCGCCACATCGAGTTCGACCTGCGCAACGACCTGTTCGCCCACCTCGAGCGGCTGCCGGTCGCCTACTTCCAGCGCGAGCGCACCGGCGACCTGATGTCGCGCACGACGAACGACCTGGCGGCCGTGCGCACGATGCTGGGCCCCGGCGTGATGTACCTGGTGAACACGGTGGTGACCGCGCTGGTGTCGCTGGGCTTCATGCTGTCCATCAGCCCGAAGCTCACCGGGCTGGCGCTGCTGCCCCTGCCCTTCATCTCGCTCACCGTCTGGTACTTCGGCGACCGCATCCACGACCGCTTCGAGGAGATCCAGGCGCACTTCTCGAAGCTGTCGGCCCGCGCGCAGGAGAACCTGGCCGGCGTGCGCGTGGTGCGGGCGTTCGCGCGCGAGGCGCGCGAGGTGGACGACTTCGCCGGGCTGAACCGCGGCTACCTCGAGCGCAACCTCCGGCTCATCCGCACCTCCGGGCTGTTCTTCCCGCTGCTGGCGTTCCTCTCCGGACTGGCGGCGCTGCTGGTGCTCTACCTCGGCGGCCGCGAGGTGGTGGCGACGCGCATCTCGCTCGGGCAGTTCGTGGCCTTCACCGTGTACATCGGCATGCTGAACTGGCCGATGGTGGCGCTGGGCTGGGTGATCAACATGTTCCAGCGCGGCATGGCCTCGTGGGGGCGCATCGTCGAGGTGCTC
>JAXDBZ010000031.1:0-8592 GCA_034678345.1 Candidatus Eiseniibacteriota bacterium | reverse complement strand
TCCGGCGCGGGCGCGCCCCCGCCCTCCGCCGCCGCGGACGCGATCGGCCCACCCACCGGCGGCGCTCCGTCCTCGCTCATGGGGCGAGCATAGCGGCTCCGGCGCGCGGGCGTCCACGCGCGCCCGGCGCTGCCGGGTGGTCCGGTCAGCTCAGGTCGTAGCGCTTGAGCTTCTCGTAGAGCGTGCGCAGGCCGATGCCGAGCCGCTCGGCGGCGCGCCGCCGGTTCCCGCCGCACTCGGCCAGGGCCCGCTGCAGCGCCTCGCGCTCCAGCTCGACCATCGTCCGCACCGGCCCCGCCGCAGCGGGCGCCGCCGCCGGTTCCACCGTCAGGTGCCGCGCGCCGATGACTCCGCCGCCGGCGAGGATGGTGGCGCGCTCCAGCGTGTTCGCCAGCTCGCGCACGTTGCCGGGCCACGCCGCCTCGGCAATGCGGCGCCGGGCGCTCTCGTCGAGCTCGAGCTTCGGCAGGCCCTGCTCGCCGGCGATGCGTGCGAGCAGGACGCCGGCCAGCGGCAGGATGTCCTGCCGCCGCTCGCGCAGCGGCGGCAGCCGGACCGGGAAGACGGCCAGCCGGTGGTAGAGATCCTCGCGGAAGGTGCCCGCGGCGCGCATGGCCGCGAGGTCGCGGTTGGTCGCGGCGATCCAGCGCACGTCCGCCGACAGGGTGCGCGTGCCGCCGACCCGCTCGAAGCGGCGCTCCTGGAGCACGCGCAGCAGCTTGACCTGCAGCTCCGGCTTGAGCTCGCCGATCTCGTCGAGGAACAGCGTGCCGCCCTCGGCCAGCTCGATGCGCCCGCGCCGCGCTGCCACCGCGCCGGTGAAGGCGCCCTTCTCGTGGCCGAACAGCTCGCTCTCGATCAGGCTCTCGGGCACGGCGGCGCAGCTCATGGCCACGAACGGGCCCTCGGCGCGCGGGCTCCAGGCGTGGAGCGTGCGCGCGGCGACCTCTTTGCCGGTGCCGCTCTCGCCCAGCAGCAGCACGGTGGTGTTCGTGGCCGCGACCTTGCGCAGGGCGTCGGCGACCGGCGCCATCACCGGGTCGCCGTAGGTGAGGGGCGGCAGCGCGAGCGTGTCGCGCCGCGACTGGTCGCGCAGCGTGAGCAGCCCGCGCCGCTCGAGCGCGCGCGTGGCCACGAGCCGCAGCTCGGCCGGTCCGCTCAGCGGCTTCTGCAGGTAGTCGAAGGCGCCGAGGCGCATCGCCTCGACCGCCGTCTCCACCGTGCCGTAGGCGGTGAGCACGATGACCTCGGTCTCCGGCTGCTCGGCGCGAAGCCGGCGCAGCAGGGCCATGCCGTCGATCGGCCCGGGCATGCGCAGGTCGGTGATCACGAGGTCGAAGCTCTCGTGCGCCAGCCGGTCGGCGGCGGCCTGGCCGTCCGCGACCCGCACGGTGAGGTGCCCGTCCGCCTCGAGGGCGTCGCCGACGAACTCGCGGAGGCCCTCCTCGTCGTCCACCACCAGGATGCGCGCCATGCCTAGCCTCGGGTCTCCGGGATCGAGATGCGCACCCGCGCGCCGCCGTCCGCCTCGTTCGCGGCGTGGATGGTGCCGCCGTGCAGGCGGACCAGGCGCTGGGCCACGGCGAGGCCGAGGCCGGTCCCGGTGGCGCGCGTGGTGTAGAAGGGATCGAAGAGCTGGGCGATCTGCCCGGGCAGGAAGCCGGGGCCGTGGTCGCGCACGGTGTAGACGAGGCGGCCGTGCTCGCGCGTCACGGCGGCCTCGACGCGCGCGCCGGCCGGCGACGCCTGCACGGCGTTGCGCAGCACGTTGGCCAGGGCGCGGCGCATGCCCTCCTCGTCGAGCCGCCAGACCGGGGGCGCGCCCGCCGCCACGCAGTCGATGACGTCTGGACCCGTCTCCTGCGCCGCGTCGCGCAGCAGCGCGGCGGGGTCGGTGGCGACGGGGTGGATGGCGCCCGAGCGCGCGAACTCGAGCAGGTTGCCGGCCAGGGTCTCGAGGCGGGTGGCCTCGTGGACGACGCGGTCCGCCTTGGTCCGCTCGGTCGAGCCGGCGGCCAGCCGCTCGGCCAGCAACTGGGCGTGCCCCTTGAGCGAGGCGAGCGGGTTGCGGATCTCGTGCGCCAGCACCGCCGACATCTCGCCCAGCGCGCCCAGCCGGCGCTGGTGTTCAAGCCGGCGCTGGACCTCCTCGTGGCGCTGGGACATGCGCCAGAACACCGCCGCCGCCGCCATGAGCAGCACGGCCACGCCGAGGGCGACGGCCAGCGCGCGGCCCGCGTGCGTGGCGAGCCTCTCGGCCACCAGCGGCTCGAACTCGATGAGCACCGAGCGGCCGCGGCGACGCTCCATCCGCGTCTCGCCGCCGCGGTCGCGATGGGGCGGCGCCATCATCGTGGCGCGGATGCGGCTGCCGCCCGGCAGCGTCTCGAACCGCGGCCCCGGTGGTCCCGGGACGCCGGCGAAGCTCTGCGGCACGGGGCCGGCAGGCATGCCGGCATGGGCGGTAAGCCCGCCGTCGCGGCCGTACACGGCGATGTAGCGCAGGCCGGCGTCCGACTGCTCGGCGAGCACGCGCCGCAGCGCCTCGGACGTGGGCTCGTCCTCCTGGCCGCGCAGCGACTGGAGGACAGCGCCCATGAGCAGGTCGTTCTGCCCGCTGTAGAGCGTGGTCGAGGCCTCGCGCACGCTGAGGAGGTTCGACCAGCCGGTGAGGATCACCGCCGCGCCGAGCGCGACGGTGGTGGCCAGCCAGCCCCAGCGCGCCCAGCGCGCGCTGCGGCCACGGGCCAATGGCGGCTCCTCGGGGACGGGAGGTGCGGGGCTCGCGGGCATCGGTCTAGTCCAGCAGCGGCGTGGCGGGGGTGAGGGCGCCGACGTAGTAGTCGAGCAGCTTCTGCTCCAGGAGCGCCGTGTAGCGGGCCGTGACCTCGGTGCTCGCGGCCTGCAGCTGCGTGGCCCGCGCCTGGGTGAGCTCGAGCATGGTGGCGCTGCCCGCGCGGTAGCGCTCCGTCACCGCCTCGAGCGCCTGCGTGGCCGCGCGCACGGAGGCCCGGGCCTCGCGCAGCGTCGCGTGGGCGGCGCGGTAATCGAGGTGGGCGCGGCGGACCTCCAGCGCCACCTGCTGACGCCGGTCCTCGAGGGCGAGCAGGGCGTTGTCGTGCTGGATGCGGGCCTGCCGCACCTGGTCGTAGGTGGCGAGCCGGTCGAACACCGGCAGCGACACCGAGAAGCCGATCGAGCCGCTGCGCCGGTCGTCGAGCTGGTCGGAGATCGAGCCGTCGGCCGAGCTGGTGTAGTTGGAGCCGTAGGAGCCGTTCAGCGCCAGCGACGGCCAGAAGCGGGCCTGCGCCGCCCGCACGCCCTGGCGCGCCGCCGCGAGGCGCGCCTCGGCGGCGCGCAGGTCGGCGCGCTGCGCGAAGGCGCGCTCGAGCAGTAGCGGCAGCTCGTGGGCGGACTCGGGCGGCACGCTGTCGCCTGCAGCCGGGGTGGCGAACACGTAGTCGCCGCGCGGGTCGAGCTGCAGCGTGCGGATGAGGCCGACCTGCCCCACCGCCTGGTCGCGCTCCGCCTGGAGCAGGCCCAGCCGTGCCGCCGCGGTCGTGGCCTGCTGGGTGTACAGGTCGCCGATGGTGCGCTTGCCGGCGCGGACGTAGAAGTCCACCTGCTGCTCCTGCAGCTCCTGCGCGGCGAGGTTCGCGCGCTGCACCTCGACCTGCTGCTGCTGCGCGATGAGCGCGAGGTAGGCCTCGATCACGTCGTACACCACGGTCTGGCGCGCCCGCTCGACCTCGCTGCCGCTGGCGTCGTGGCTCAGGCGCGCCTGGCGCAGCGACGCGACGTTGCCGAGCCCGTCGAACAGGGTCATCGAGGAGGAGAGCCCCACGCTCAGCGAGCGCGTGGTCCGGCTGATCATCCGCGCCTCCTCCTCGCTGAAGTAGCGGCCGTACTGCCTCGAGCCGTTCGTCGAGACCGAGAGATTGGGCAGGAAGTCCATCAGCGCGCCCTGCGCGTTGACGGCGCTGCTCGCCTCGCTGTTGAGCGCCTGCCGCAGCGTGGCGTTCTGGCGCAGGGCGATGCCCACGGCGTCGTCGAAGGTGATCGTGCGGGGCTCGGCCGCGGCGGTCGCGGCCGGGCCGAGCGCCAGCGCGCCGGCGAGCGCCGCGCGGACGATGACGGGACGGATGCGCATGGTCGGGTGCCTCATTCGTAGCGCAGCGCTTCGATGGGGTTCAGCGCCGCGGCCTTGCGGGCCGGGTAGTAGCCGAAGAAGATGCCGACGGTGGCGGAGAAGACCAGGGCGATGATCACCGTCTGGGGGGAGACCGCGGTCTGCCAGCCGGTGATCAGGCGCAGCACGATGGCGGTCAGCCAGCCCACGGCGACGCCGATCAGGCCGCCGACCGCGCTCATCACGGTGCTCTCGACCAGGAACTGCTTCAGCACGTCGCTGCCGCGGGCGCCGACCGCCATGCGGATGCCGATCTCGTGCGTCCGCTCGGTCACCGACACCAGCATGATGTTCATGATGCCGATGCCGCCGACCAGCAGGGAGATGCTGGCGATGGCCGCCAGCAGCCAGGTCATGACGCGGGTCGTCTCCTGCGCGGTCTTGGCGAGGTCGGTCTGGTCGCGCACGGTGAAATCGTCGTTGTCGGCGGCGCCGAGGCGGTGCGAGGCGCGCATCGCCGACCGGATCTCGGCCTCGGCCAGCGGGATGTCGCTGCGGGTCGCGGCGCTGGCGATGATCTGGCCGATGAACTGCCGGCCCTGCAGGCGGTTCTGCACCGTGGTGTAGGGGGCGATGATGATGTCGTCCTGGTCGGAGCCCTCGGCCGTCTGCCCCTTCTCGGCCAGCACCCCGATGATCTCGAACGGCACGTGGCGCAGTTGGATGGTCTGCCCCACCGGGTCGGAGCCCGCGAACAGCCCGTCGGCGACGGTCTTGCCGATGAGCGCCACCTTGCGGCTGGTGCGCACGTCGTTCTCGGTGAAGAGCATCCCCGAGGAGATGCTCCAGTCGCGGATGGTGGGGTAGTCGGTCGAGACGCCGTAGACCAGCGTGCGCCAGTTGCCGTTGGCGGTGATGGCCTGGGTGGGCGCGAGGATGACCGGCGAGATGCCGGTGATCAGCGTGCTCCCGGCCCGGATGGCCTCGACGTCCTTGACGGTGAGGCGGTTGAACGTCTGGGCGCCCTGGCTGACGCCGCCCGAGGCGCTCGAGCCGGGCGTGACCATGATGAGGTTGGTGCCCAGCTTGTCGATGCGGGCGCGGATCTGGGACTGCGCGCCCTGGCCGACCGCGACCATGACGATGACCGCGGCGACGCCGATGATCACGCCGAGCATCGTGAGTAGAGTGCGCATCTTGTTCTTGCGGATGCTCTGGCCGGCGAGCCGGGCGAGTCGGGTGAGCTTCATCTCAGGCCTCCGCCGGCTCGGGCGGCATCGCGGCCAGGTCCTGCGCCGCGTTGCGGCGGTTCCGCACCGGCTCGTCGCGCACCACGTGGCCGTCGCGCAGCTCGACGACGCGCTTGGTGTAGAGCGCGATGTCGTGCTCGTGGGTGACGATCAGCATGGTGATGCCGGCGTCGTTGAGCTCCTGGAACAGCGCCAGCACCTCGATCGAGGTGCGGGTGTCGAGGTTCCCGGTGGGCTCGTCGGCCAGCAGGATGGCCGGGTTGGTCGCCAGCGCGCGGGCGATGGCCACGCGCTGCTGCTGGCCGCCCGACAGCTCGCTCGACTCGTGGTGCATGCGGTCGGCGAGCCCGACGCGTTCCAGCGCGCGGGCGGCGACCGCGCGGGTGTCGCGGTGCTGGTCGCGCACGTCGTAGAGCAGCGGCAGCTCGACGTTGTCGATGGCCTGCGTGCGCGGCAGCAGGTTGAAGCCCTGGAACACGAACCCGATCTTCTGGTTGCGCACGGCGGCCAGCTCGTCGCGGCTCAGGCCGTCCACGCGCCGGCCGTCGAGGAAGTAGGCGCCGGCGGTGGGCTGGTCGAGGCAGCCGAGGATGTTCATGAGCGTGGACTTCCCCGAGCCCGAGGGCCCCATGATGGCGATCATCTCGCCGCGCTCGACGCGCAGGTTGACGCCGCGCAGCGCCGCGACCTGCACGTGGCCCATGTGGAAGACGCGTTGCAGCGTCTCGGTGCGGATGACTTCCTGGTCCGGCATCGCCGCTCCCTCGCTCACATGCCCGGCGGCGGGCCGAAGCGCCGCTGCTGCTGCTGGTTCTGGAAGGGGTTGGCCGAGCCGGTCGCCGCGCGGGAGGTCTTGCCGCTCGTCACCGCGACGATGACCTTGAGGCCGGTCACGAGCCGCGGCGGGCCGGAGATCTCGGTGGCCTTCCCGTCGCTGATCCCGGTGCGCACCGGCAGCACCGCCAGCTTGCCCTTCTCGTCCACGTACCAGAGCCGGCCCATCGAGGCGCTGTCGGGCGGCGTGCGGCGCGCCAGGGTCGAGTCCCGCTGCCCGGAGCGGGTCCGCGCCGCGCCCGGCTGCCGCCGGGTCGAATCGGGCCGCGCGCGCTTCGGCAGCTGCGCGAGCATCGCGGTGGTGGGCTGCAGGCGCAGCGCCGCGCTCGAGACCTTCAGCACGTCGGCGGCCTTGGCGACCTCGAAGTCCACCGTCGCGGTCATGCCCGGCAGGAGCCTGCCGCCCGGGTTGTCCACCGAGACGACGACCGTGTAGGTGACGACGTTGGAGGTGGTCGTGGACTGCAGGCGCACCTGTTTCACGCTCCCGTGGAACGTCTGGTCGGGGTAGGACTGCACGGTGAACGAGACGCCCTGGTCCTGCCGGATCTGGCCGATGTCGCTCTCGTCCACGTCGGCGAGGATCTCCAGCTTCGACAGGTCCTCGGCCAGCAGGAAGAGCTGCGGGGCCGAGAAGCTGGCGGCCACGGTCTGCCCGACATCCACGTTGCGCTCGACCACCACGCCGTCGATGGGCGCGGTGATCTCGGTGTAGGCGAGGTTGCGCCGCGCGCGGGCGAGCGAGATGCGCGCCGACTGCAGCTCGGCCCGGGCGACGCGCCAGTTGTAGCGCGACGTCTCGTAGTCGCTCTCCGACAGCACCTTGCGCGCATACAGCAGCGTGTCGCGATCGAACTGCCGCCGCTTCTCGTCGAGCGAGGCCGAGGCGCGCTCGACGCTGGCCTCGGCCGAGCGGACCTCCTGCTGGAGGACCGTCGGGTCGATGCGGGCCAGCAGCTGGCCCTTGCGCACGTGATCGTTGAAGTCCACGTGCAGCTCGGAGATCTGGCCGGACACCTGGGTGCCGACCTGGACGGACTTGATCGCCTGCAGCCTGCCGGTGGTGGAGACCACCTGCGTCACGTCGCCGCGCTCGACCTGGGCGAAGCGGTACGAGCTGGCCCCATTGGCGCGACGGGCGCGGACGAACCAGAACGCCGCGACCAGGACCGCGACGATCGCGAGCAGGATGACGAGCCGCTTCCTCATGTGTTCCTCGTGCCACTCGGCGGGTTGGAGAGCCGTCTTGCCGGAGCCCGGGACCGGGAGGTCCGGGGTGATGTCCACCGATCAACCAGCAGGGTGTGTGCCGTCGGCCATGCCCCTTGGTTTCCACAACTTACACCATCTCGGCTGCCGCGCGCTGCGGAAACCGCAGTCGTTTGGTGCGAAATCCGCACCCGGACAGCCAAGGTCGTAGTCGCCAAGAGCGGGCTCAACAGGCGTCGGTCGAGCCGGAGCGGCGGGCGATCTCCTCGCTGGCCCAGCGGGCGTGCTCGCGCACGACGGGGTCGGGATCGCCCGCGGCGGCGCGCTCCAGCGCGGGCAGGGCGGAGGCGTCACCGCGGTTGCCGAGGGCGACGCAGACGTTGCGCAGGAAGCCGGCCCGGGTGGCGCGCCGGATGGCGCTCGCGGCGAAGAGTTCCCGGAAGGCCGCCTCGTCCAGCGCGAGGAAGCGCTCGAGCGTCCAGCCCTCGAGCGGCCACGGGCGCAGGCGGGGCTCGCGCGTCTCCGGGGCGTGCCGGTTCCACGGGCAGGCCTCCTGACAGAGGTCGCAGCCGAACACCCAGTCGCCCATGAGGGGCCGCAGCACGGTGGGTATGGCGCCGCGGTGCTCGATGGTCAGGTACGACAGGCACAGCCGCGCGTCCACCTCGCCGGGCGCGACGATGGCTCGCGTCGGACAGGCTTCCAGGCAGCGCGTGCAGGTGCCGCACCGGTCCGCGCCGAAGGGCGCGTCGGCATCCAGTTCGCGGTCCACCAGCACCTCGCCCAGGAGCAGCCACGAGCCCAGCGAGGGGGAGAGGAAGCCCGCGTGCCTCCCGTTCCAGCCCAGGCCGGCGCGTTCGGCCCAGCCGCGCTCGAGGATCGCCCCGGTGTCCGCGTACCACAGGGCGCGCGCGCCGGGCAGGAGCGCCTCGATGTCGCGCTCGAGGGCCACCAGCCGGTCGCGCAGGACGCGGTGGTAGTCCTCGCCGGCGGCGTAGCGGGCGATGTGCCCCAGCCGCGCGGCGCGCGCCGCGTCGGTCGCGGGCTCGTGACAGAGCGCGACGCACACGATCGAGCGCACGCCGGGCAGGATGCGTGCGGGGTCGGCGCGGCGGGCCCGGTTGCGGGCGGTGGCGAGCCAGTCCATGCCGCCGTGCCGCCCGGCGGCCA
>JAXDBZ010000030.1:0-9222 GCA_034678345.1 Candidatus Eiseniibacteriota bacterium | reverse complement strand
CACCTTCGTCCTGCGCGCGATGGGCCACGACGTCGCGCCGGCGGCCCGCCTGCGCGTGGAGGTGGCGCCGGGGGTGTGGTTCGTGCCCAACGCGGTGGACACGGAGCTGTTCCGGCCCGCCGCGCCGGGCGAGGCGGCGGAGGCGGGCGACCTGCTGCCGGCGGGCGGGCCGTTCGTGCTGGTGCCGCGCAACCTGACGCGGCCGCGCGGCGTGGACCTGGCGATCGCCGCGTTCGCCGCGGCGAAGGCGCTGCCGGCCGGGGCGCGGCTCGCCATCGCCGGCGACGTCATCGGCGACCTGCCGGCCTCGGTGGCCTACCGCGCCGAGCTGGAGGCGCAGGTGCGCGTCCTCGGGCTCGCCGACCGCGTCCGCTTCCTCGGCAACGTGCCGCGCGCGGCGATGCCGCGGCTGTTCCGCGCCGCCGCGCTCACGCTGGTGCCGACGCGCGCGAGCGAGGGCACCTCGCTGGCGGCGCTCGAGAGCATGGCCAGCGGCACGGCCACGCTGACCACGGCGGTGGAGGGGCTGCTCGACCTGCCGGGGCCGCACGCGGCGCCCGAGGTCGGCGCGCTGGCGGCGGCGCTGGACGCGGCCTGGACGGCGCGGGCGGAGCTGGGCGCGCGGCAGCGCGCCGAGGTGGAGCGCGACTTCGCGCTGCCGGCGTGGCGGGAGTCCTGGTGCCGCATCGTCACGGCGGTGGCCGCGCGGGGGCGGCGGTGAAGTCGCTCGCCCGCGCCTGGGACGCGCTGCCGGCGACCGTGCGCTCGGTGGGCATGGTGGCTTCGGGCGACGGGGTGAGCAAGCTGCTCGCCTTCGTCGGCACCGCGGTCATCGTGCGGCTGGCCACGCCGGAGCAGATGGGCACGATCACCATCTTCATCACCCTGCAGACCATCCTGCTGCAGCTGACCGATCTCGGCCTGGGCGTGGCGCTGGTCAAGCACACGGCGGGCGAAGGGGGACAGGCCGGCTTCGAGCGGACGGTGCTCACCGCGCGGGCGCTGCTGGTGGCGGGTGTCGGACTGGCGGCGCTGCTGGCCGGGCCGTGGCTCGCGACGCGGCTCCTCGGCCGCCCCGTCTTCGCCGAGCCGATGCGCTACGCGGCGCTGGCCATCGTCGGCGGGGGGCTCATGGCCTTCGCCACCTCGTACCTGCAGGCGCGGCGGCGCTTCCTCGCCCTGAGCCTGGTGCGCATCGGCGAGGGGGCGAGCCGCCTGGGGCTGCTGCTGGCGCTGGTGGCGGTGCTGGGCTTCTCGGTGGCGGGCGTGCTGTGGATCCAGGTGCTGGCGCCGCTGGCGGTGGGGATGGTCGGCATGGCCCTCGTCCCGCGCGCGACGCTCGCCCGCGGCGGCAGCCGCACCGAGCTGCGCGAGCTGTTCGACCTGTCGCGCTGGATCCTCGTCGCCACCCTGGTGCACATGTTCGCCTTCCAGCTCGACACGCTGCTGCTGGGCGCGTTCTCCACGCCGGCGGAGGTGGGCAGCTACGGCGCCGCTCTCCGGCTCTCCTCGCCGCTGGTGATGCTGGCGGGCGTGCTGGGCACGGTGTTCCTGCCCGAGGCGATGCGGCACCGCGGCGCGGCCGAGGCGCGACGGTTCTTCCTGCGCTCGCTGCGGCTGACCGTGCCGCTCGGCGTGCTGGGGCTGGCCGCGGCGCTGCTGTGCGGCCTGCTGCTGCCGCGCCTCTTCCCGCAGTACGGGCGCCTGCTGCCGCTCTTCGCGCTGCTCTCGGCCGGGCTGGCCAGCTACGCGATGGTCGCGGCGGCGCAGGGGGTGGTGTTCGCGCTCGAGCGCACCGGGCTGGTGGCGTGCGTGGCGGCGGGGCAGTTCCTCTTCAACCTCGCCGGCAACGCCCTGTTCGTGCCGCGCTTCGGCGCCCTGGGCGCCGCGGTCACGACCGGCACGGCGTGGGTCCTCTCCGCGCTGGCCTATGCGACGCTGGTGCTCGTGCTGACGCGCTCCCGCGCTCGCCAGGCGGCGTAGGCGCGGTCGAAGGCGGCGGCGAAGCGCCGGTCGAACTCGGCGGCGGCGAAGGGCGCGGCCAGCGCCCGCAGCTCGTCCGGGTCGAACCGCTCGCGCTCGAAGCGCTCGATGGCGGCGGCCAGTCCGTCGGCGGTCTGCGTGCCGAAGAGCACGCCGCCCGGCACCCGCGCCACGCCGCCGGCGGCGACCTCGGCGAGGGCCGCCGCGCTGGCGCCGCGTCCCACGGTCTCGAGCGCGCCGCCGCGCCCGTAGGCGATGACCGGCGTGCCACTGGCCAGGGCCTCGACCGGCATGATGCCGAAGTCCTCCTCGCCCGGGAACAGGAGCGCCCGCGCCCCCGCGTAGACCGCGGGCATGCCCGCGTCGCCCACCCAGCCGAGGAACTCCGTGCCGGCCGGCGCGAGGCGCCGCAGCTGGCCCGCTTGCTGGCCGCTGCCGGCGACGCGCACCGGGCGGTGCAGGCGGGCGCAGGCGAGCAGGCCGAGGTCGGAGCGCTTGTAGGGCGCGAACGCGCCCGCCAGCAGGTAGTGGGTGCGGTCGGCCGCCG
This sequence comes from Candidatus Eiseniibacteriota bacterium, assembly GCA_034678345.1. Lineage (GTDB taxonomy): Bacteria > Eisenbacteria > RBG-16-71-46 > RBG-16-71-46 > RBG-16-71-46 > JANXPZ01. The sequence continues at coordinate 6,692 of JAXDBZ010000030.1, read as the reverse complement.
GCGCGGCGGCGAAGCGCTCGAGGTCCACCGGCGGGTACACGACCTCGGCGTCGCGGCCCCAGTGGCGGCGGATGCGCTCGGCGACGTGGTGCGAGTTGGTGAGCAGCGCGTGGGCGCGGTGGTGCGTGGCCACGTCCCAGTCGCGCAGGCGGGCGCAGACGCGCCGCACGGTCCACGAGAGCGGCCAGGGGAAGCGCCCGGGCGGGAAATACTCGGCCTCGAGGTCCCAGACGTAGCGCATGGGGGTGTGCACGTAGCTCAGGTGGAACGCCCCCGGCGGCGGGACGACCCCCCGGGCCACGGCGTGGCTGGTGGAGAGCACGACGTCGCACGCGGGCAGGCGCAGGGACTCGATGGCGCGGGGGAAGAGCGGCAGGAACCAGCGGTAGCGCCGCTCGGCGCCGGGCAGGCGCTGCAGGAACGAGGTGACGATGGGGTGCGCCTCGAGCGCGGGGGAGACCGAGCCGCGCTTCCAGACCAGCGTGAGGATGGGCGCGCCGGGGTGCCGCGCGGCGATGCGCTCGAGCACCCGCTCGCCGCCGCGCATGCCGGTGAGCCAGTCGTGGACGAGCACGGTCCTCATCGCGGCGGCTCCGCGCTCGGAGCGTCGTCCCAGCGCCGCGCCGCCCAGGCGAGCCCGGCGAGCGTGAAGAGCGGATAGAGCAGCTCCTCGTCGCCGAAGTTCCACTCGAAGAGCCCGTTGACGAGGAAGCCGGCGAGCAGTGCGGTGACGCCGAGGCGCACGGCGGCGGCCAGGCCCGGGCCCCGCGCCCGCCCGGCGCAGGCGAAGAGCGAGCCGTAGAGCAGGGCGAAGGCGGCGAGCCCCACGAGCCCCATGCTGGCGAGGACGTGCACCGGCACGCTGTGCAGGTGCCCGGCGCGCTCGGTCGCCTGCGGCAGCATGTAGCGATCGTAGATCTCCTTCATGCCGCCGGGGCCCACGCCGGTGAGCGGGTGGTCGCGGAACATGGCCAGCCCGCTCCGCCACATGCAGGTGCGCTGCAGGTTCGTGGGGTGCGCGGGGTCGAAGGCGCTCAGCGCCCGCTCGCGGTAGGCGGGCGGGGCGAGCGCGATCGCCAGCACGAGTACCCCGGCCAGCGCGGGCAGCCAGCGTGGGCGCGCGAGCCCGAGCAGCGTGGCGAGCGCCACGGCCAGCCCCAGCCAGGCGCTGCGCGTGAACGTGGCGGCGAGCGCGGCGGCGCCGACGAGCGCCGTGACCAGCGCGAGCCCGCGCCAGCGGCGCCCGCGCTCCAGGGCGAGCACGGCGACGGCGAGCGCGACCCAGAGTAGGAGCTGGCCCCCGAAGGTCATGTAGTGCCCGGCCGCTCCGCGCGCCCGGTTCGGCCATGCCGCACCGTGGAGCGCATAGAGGACGAGCCCGAAGGTCGCCGCCAGAGTGGCCGAGACGAGCAGCACGGCCACGGCGCGCCGGCCGCGCGCCGGCAGGCGCGCGTGCGTGGCCGCCAGCGGCACGAGCAGGGGGAAGAGCGCCTTGGTGAGCCGCGGCAGGCTGGCGGCGCGGTCGAGTGCGAAGGCGGCCGAGAGCGCCAGCGCCGCCGCCCAGGCCAGCGCCGGCCACGTCACCGGGGTGCGGGGCCAGCGCCGCGGCCGGCGCAGCCACAGCGCCAGCGTGAGCGCCGCGCACAGGCCGGCGGCGATGCTCATCGGCGCGATGGACCAGGGCAGGGCCGCCACGAGCAGCAGGAAGCTCCAGCCGGCCGCGCGCTCGAGCGGGCTCTCGACCGGGGCGGTGACGGTGGGCGCCTCGTGGCTGCCTGCGGGCATGGGGCTCCGGGGCCGGCCCGGGCCGGCGGGGGAGTCCGCATCGGCCGCAAGGCGCGGTCGCCGCACGCTATCGGAGGCCGAGAAGCCTGTCCAGAGCGCGGCGGACGGGGGAATTTCGCCCGAGCGGGCTCATGAGGAAACTCTTGGCGCCCGGGGCCGGCATTGGGGTAGTATGCGCCGACTTGCGGGCCTTGGACCCCGTGGCCCGTGACGACGCCGACGCTCGCCGGACTGGTCGTTTGGGGCCGGTCCGTATTTCTCTTTTTGTAGTCGTGGCTGCCCCGGGTTCCCCCGCATCGGAAGGGGAACCGTCGGTCCGGCGCAAGGCCGGATCCGGTCATGAGGACGACACATTGAAGGGACTCTTATGAGAAGCCTGGTCACGGGTGGAGCTGGTTTCATCGGATCTCATCTGTGCGAGCGGCTTCTCGAGCGCGGTCACGAGGTCTGGGCCCTGGACGACCTCTCGACAGGGCGGCTCGAGAACCTGCGAACGTTCGAACGGCATCCCCGCTTCCGCTTCCTCGAAGGCACCGTGATGGACCAGTCGCTGGTCACCGGCTTGGTGGCCCAGACCGACCGGGTGTTCCATCTGGCCGCGGCAGTCGGGGTGAAGTACGTGCTCGAGAACCCCCTGCGATCCCTCATCACGAACATCCGCGGCACCGAGTCGGTGCTGCAGGCCTGCGCCGAGCACACGCGCCGGGTGGTCGTGTTCTCGAGCAGCGAGGTGTACGGCAAGGGGGTGAGCGTCCCGTTCTCCGAGGACGACGACCGCCTCATGGGCCCGACCCACAAGCTGCGCTGGTCCTACGCCGCCGGCAAGGCGGTGGACGAGTGCCTGTCCCAGGCGTACTGGCAGCAGCAGCAACTGCCGGTGACGGTGGTGCGCTGCTTCAACACCTGCGGCCCGCGCCAGTCGAGCGCCTACGGCATGGTCATCCCCAACATGATCCAGCGGGCGCTGCGCGGCGATCCCATCCTCGTCTACGGCGACGGCCAGCAGAGCCGCTGCTTCTCGTCGGTGAGCGACGTGGTGCGCGGTGTGGTCCAGCTGGCGGAGACCCCCGGCACCGAGGGCGAGATCTACAACATCGGCACGGACCAGGAGGTCACCGTGCTCGAGCTGGCGCTGCGCATCCGGGACGTCTGCCAGAGCTCCTCGGCCATCGAGTTCGTGGCCTACGAGGACATCTACGGCAGCTCGTTCGAGGACATGCGGCGCCGCGTGCCCGATCTGCGCAAGATCGGCCGGGCGATCGCGTACCGGCCGGAGGTCTCGCTCGACCAGCTCCTCGAGGTCACGGTGCGGGAGACCTGCGAGCAGATGGACCTGCCGCTGCCCGCCGGGCTCGTCACCGGCTGATCGTCGCGCCACGGGAACGGGTCACCCGATGCTCCTGGCCGCCGCGTTCGGGCTCGCGCTCCTGCTTGCCCTGGCGCTGACGCCGGCCGCCGTGCGCCTGGCGTGGGCGACCGGCTACCTCGATCACCCGGAGGCGCGCAAGCTGCACACCTCGGCCACCGCGCTGCTGGGCGGCGCCGCGGTGCTGGTGAGCGGCCTGGTGGCGTGGGGCGTGTTCCACCCGCTGGCCGGCGGCGGCACGAGCCCGGGCGGCCTGCTGCTGCTCGCCGGCGCGCTGATCGTGTTCGGCTTCGGCCTGTGGGACGATCGCTTCGGCATGCAGCCGCCGGTGAAGCTGGCGGGGCAGGCGGCCGGCGCGGCCTGCCTGCTGGCCGGCGCGGGGCTGCCGGGCATGGGCCTGCCGGTGGCGCTCGAGTGGGCGATCGCGCTGGTGCTGCTCGTGGCGCTGATGAACGCCACGAACTTCCTCGACAACATGAACGGCATGGTCGGGGGCATCGCGGCCATCAGCCTGGCCGCCTTCGGGGTGGGCTCGGCGGCACGGGGCGCGACCGGGCCGGCGCTGGCGCAGTTCGCCCTGGCCGGGGCCTGCGCCGGCTTCCTGCCCTGGAACTTCCCGCGGGCCCGCATCTTCCTGGGGGACGCGGGCAGCCTGCTGTTGGGGTATAGTCTCGGAGCTTCGGCGGTGCTGGCCAGCGCGGCGGCGCCTCCGGGCTGGGCGCGGCTGGGCCCGCCGCTGATGCTGGCCTACCCGGCCTTCGACATGATCTTCGTCGTGGTCAACCGCCTGCGCGAGGGCCGCAAGGTCTACGTGGGCGGCAAGGACCACAGCAACCACCGACTGGCGAGTGTGATTCGATGTCCGAAGAGAACCGTTCTGCTGACGTGGTCCAGTACGGCCGCCCTCTGCGCAAGCGGGCTCGCGGTCCTGTGGCTCAACCGCCCGACGCCGGCCCTCCTGCTGTGGGGCCTGTGGACGATCCTGCTGTGCTGGAGCGGCTGCCGTCTGTCGTCCGTACCGGTCCAGCGCCCGAGCCGCTGAGTCTCCGCCCCGAGCACGCGCGCCCCGCGCGCCCGCGCCGCGAGCGCCGCGCCCCGGGTGCCGAGGACGAGAAGCTGCGCGACCTCATCGTGATGATGGCCCGCGGGCTGGTGGACCGGCCCGACGACGTGGCCGTGGACATCCTCGAGCCCGGCGAGGACGCGGTGTTCGAGCTGCGCGTGCACCCCGACGACCTCGGGCACGTGATCGGCAAGCAGGGCCGCACGGCGCGCTCGATGCGGCTGACGCTGGGCGCGGCGGCGGCGCGGGTGGGCCGCAACGCCAACCTCGAGATCGCCGATTAGCGAGCGGCCGGCACCGGAGCTGGTGCGCATCGGCCGCCTCGGCAAGACGCACGGCGTGCAGGGCGAGCTGAACCTGGACGGTGTCTCCCTCACCCCGCTCGAACTGCACGCGGTCAAGCGCTTCACCTGGCGGCGCCCCGGGCAGCCGGAGCGCACGCTCACGCTGGCGACGGCGCGCCCGGCGGTGCCGCGCCTGCTGGTGCGCTTCGAAGGCGTGGAGCAGCGCGAGCAGGCGGCGGAGCTGGTGAACGGCGAGCTGTGGGCGCCGCCCGCGGCCCTGCCCGACCCGGGGCCGGGGACGACCTACACGTTCCGGCTCATCGGGCTGCGGGTCGAGACCGAGGACGGGCGGTCGCTCGGCGTGGTGGAGGACGTGATCACGACCGGCGGACAGCCGATCTACCAGGTGCGCGGCGAGCGCGAGCTGCTGGTGCCGGGTGCTCCGGGCGTGGTGAAGAGCGTGGACCTCGAGGCCGGCCGCATGGTGGTCGCCCTGCCGCCGGGGCTCGAGGAGCTGTGAGGCGCGCGTGAGGATCTCGCTGCTCACCATCTTCCCCGACTTCTTCGGGCCGGCGCTCGACGAGGGCATGATCCGCCTCGCCCGCGAGAAGGGCCGGCTCGAGGTCGCCGTCGTCCCCCTGCGCGACTTCACCGACGACTCGCACCGCTCGACCGACGACTACCCCTTCGGCGGCGGCGTGGGGATGATCATGAAGATCGAGCCCATCCACCGCGCGCTGGGCTCGCTCGCGGCGGGGGAGAAGGGCGCGCGGCCCGCCGGCACGCGGGTGGTGCTGTTCTCGCCGCAGGGCCGGCCGTTCACGCAGGAGCTGGCCCTCGAGTACGCGGGGCTCGAGCACCTGGTGCTGGTGAACGGGCGCTACAAGGGCGTGGACGAGCGGGTGAGCGAGCACCTGGTGGACGAGGAGCTCTCGCTCGGCGACTTCGTGCTCTCGGGCGGCGAGCCGGCGGCGCTGTGCGTGGTGGACGCGGTGGCGCGCCTGCTGCCGGACGTGGTGGGCTCGTTCGACTCGGTCGAGGGCGACTCGTTCCACTCCGGCCTGCTCGACTCGCCCTACTACACGCGCCCGGCGGAGTACCAGGGCTGGCCGGTGCCGCCCGAGCTGCTCTCGGGGCACCACGCCCAGATCGCCCGCTGGCGGCGCGAGCAGGCGCTGCGGCGCACGCTCGAGCGGCGCCCCGACCTGCTGGATTCGGCCGACCTGCCGGACGAGGACCGGCGCTTCCTCAGGCGCCTGGGCTGGAAGGGCGGCGCGTAGGTTCGCTGCTCGCGCGTTGCACCCGGCTGCGCTTGAGCGACGGCCTCCGGGGTACGCTCGGCGCGCATCCCTGCGCGCTCTCGCTCTACTCGAGGACTCGCCCTTCGCCTGCCCCGCCGGGAACCCGGCGGGGCCCCTGGCTCCGGGCGGCCTCGACGCCCCCTGCGGCCATCGCCCGGCGCGCACCCGGCCCCCACTTGGCGGCCCGGCCCCGCTCCCGTATAATGCGCGGCCGCTTGTGTTCGCCCGGTTACCCTATGACTTGGGCGCGAGATCGAAGGAGAAAGCCATGGGCCTGATGGAGAAGATCGAGGCCGCTCAGCTCAAGTCGAACCGACCGGAGCTCCGCCCCGGCGACACCGTCGAGGTGGCGGTGCGCGTGATCGAGGGCGACAAGGAGCGGCAGCAGAAGTTCCGCGGAGAGGTCATCAACGTGCGTGGCTCGGGCGCGCGGCGCAGCTTCACCGTGCGCAAGATCTCGGACGGCATCGGCGTCGAGCGCACCTTCCCGCTGCACAGCCCGTCGGTGGGCGAGATCAAGGTGATCAAGGGCTCGAAGGTCCGCCGCGCCAAGCTGTTCTACCTGCGCAAGAAGACCGGCAAGGCCGCCCGCCTGACCGAGAGGAAGACCGTGACGGAGAGCGCCGCGAAGGAGTAGCCGTGGAGCCCTGGCGCCGGCTGGCGCGGGCCGAGGTGCGGCTCGCGGGCGAGGCGGCCATCGTGGCCGGGGTGGACGAGGCCGGCCGCGGCCCCCTGGCGGGGCCGGTGGTGGCCGCCGCGGTGGTGCTGGACCCGCGGTCCGGCTGGGACGGGGTGGACGACAGCAAGCGGCTGAGCGCCGACGCACGGGAGCAGATCTACGCCCGGGTCCTCACGGGGGCCCGGGCGTTCGCGTGGTCGGTGGTCGGCCCGCG
>JAXDBZ010000029.1:0-4386 GCA_034678345.1 Candidatus Eiseniibacteriota bacterium | reverse complement strand
CAGCACGTAGAGCGACAGCGACATCAGCTCGAGGCCGAGGAACATGGTGATCAGGTCGTTGGCGCCGGCCATCACGATCATGCCGAGCGTGGCGCACAGCAGCAGCGCGTAGTACTCGCCGTGGTGGGGCCGCCCTCTGCGGTTACCGCTTTTTTGTGGGGGGGGGCGTCGGCCGCGTCCTTCGCCGCGCTGCTGCGCTTCGCCCTGCGCGCCCTGGGGGACGTCCCGGTCGCCTGGGGCCCGCTGCTCGCGACCGTGGCCGTGCTGACCATGACCGTGGGCAACGTGACGGCCCTGCTGCAGAACAACCTCAAGCGCATGCTGGCCTACTCGAGCATCGCGCACGCCGGCTACATCCTGGTGGCGGTGGTGGCCGGCGGGTCCCAGGGCGCCGCGGCCGCGGTCTTCTACCTCGCGGTCTACGCGGTGATGAACCTGGGCGCCTTCGGCATCTTGACCATGCTGGGCCGCGGCACGCAGGAGCCGGTGCTCATGGCCGACATCGCCGGGCTCGGCTTCCGCCGCCCCTGGCTCGGCCTGGCGCTGACCGTCTTCATGCTCTCGCTCGGCGGCATCCCGCCCACGGCCGGCTTCATGGGCAAGGTCTACGTCTTCGGCACCGCCCTCGACGCCGGCCTGCTGCCGCTGGTCGTGATCGGCGTGCTGAACAGCGTGGTGTCCATCTTCTACTACCTGCGCGTCACCGTGGCCCTCTACATGGAGGAGCCGGGCGGCGAGCCGGTGGAGGTGGCCTGGACCACGCCCGCGGTGCTGGCCATGGCGGTGGCGCTCGTGCTCACGCTCTGGTGGGGCGTGCAGGCCGGCGGGCTGCTGGATCTGGCGCAGCGCTCGGTGCTGGGGCTGCTGTAGGCCCTACCGGCCAACTCGAAGCGCAGACCGAATCCGTTCGGGCTCCGGCGACATCTCCAGACCCCATAGGGTCCTCCACCTCCCTGTGCTGACCTGCCCTTCGTGCGGCATGGAGGCGTGACCCGTTGGCTCGGGAGGTCGAGCACCTGCCTCTCAACTGAACTCAGCGAACCACCGCCGGAGCCGAGGACTCGTTGGAATGCGAACGCCCCCGTGGGCTAGACCCGCGGGGGCGTTTCTGCTCTGGGGCCCCAAGAGGCCCCGGAGTGACCCAAGAGGACAGAGTGAGTCCCCAAACGGTCCCTCAGGAGGTGGCGCCTGCCGACTTTCCGGTCTAGACGGTGTGGACTGCGTCTCTGGGGGGGCAGCTACGCGTCACCCAAGGGTCTGCCTGGCGGGAAGACGGCCTGAGCTCCAGACGGCGCCTTGACGCCCGTGGAACTCCGGCCTCGAGGGGGCGATCGAGCGCGGGACTGCAGGGAGCTTGCCGTCCCGCGGCAAGTCGGGATTCACCTTTTCTGACCTGCCTGTCTGTGTCAGACTATTGTATATCCTACTCTCCCGCGCTTCGTCGCAGGGCGCCTGTTTCCTCGGCCCGCTCGAGGCAGTGGCGGTGCAACGCCTACCAGCGAACGGAGGGCCGCGAGGTGAGAATCGCCTGTAGTTTGCCCTCACTCGGACGCCTTTGAAGAAGTGATCGGCAAACTCTTTGCACGACGCAAGTGCCCATGCCGCGCACGGAGATCCAAGACAGTGGTCCGGAAAATACGGGTTGCCCATGCCCACCATCAGCGGATTCGGCGCGAACTCATGCCTGAGCATCGTCTCAAAACGATGGCGGGGCAGATTGTTCCCGAGAGTCTCCGGCTGGAAGTGCATTAGCGCGTTTCGGAGCTGGAGGACGAGATTCACCCGGGAGTAGCCAGCCACGTTCTTGTCCATGGGCCTCTTCTTGATGAAGAGCCACGCTACTGCATACTTTTCCAGAATTGGGGCTCTGCCCCAAATCCTCCACCCCTCCCCGAGCTGTCTGACAGTAGCCGCTCCCGTGCGGGGCAGGTAGCTCCGATATCCATCCGCGGCGTCCTTCAGTAGTTCGTTGATCGCACACTCGAGAAACGCTGTTGACGCAAAGACGGCGCTGGTCACGTAAGCACGGTGGCCCTCGGGAATCCTGTGCGGCACTTTGCCCTTCTTGAAGTTCTCTTCTATCTGTTGCGCCTGCCGAATCAAGTAGCGCGCTGCCGCCAAGTGGTGGTTGGAAAGGTACGAACGCATAGCAATGCTGAGACTGTCAGTCAGCTTCACCTGATCCGCGGGCATGAGGGGCCTCCAGCTACGAACGCGCCACGACACCGCTCTCGGGTTTCGTCAGAGAATGCCCAATCTACCAGCCATCTGTCGTGCGACCCACAAGGGGGTCCTTGCTGAACGCGCGGGGGGCGGCTTCAGACCGTCGAACCGGCTTCATGGTCGGGCAGGCGGCGGGCTACCATTCCGGGACGCAAGGGCCATGACCACGCGCCGACATCCGCGCGTCAGGGGATTCCGCGGGGAGGAGGGGCCCCAGTCTGCCCACGCTCAAGACCCTGCGAGCAGCTCACGTGGCTGGTGCGGCAGAGCGGTAGCTAACCGCCGCCCAGCCGTCGCGTGACCGCCCCGAGCGAATCCCTCACCTCCGGCGTTCCGCGCCCGCGCTCCAGCTCGCGCCGGTAGAGCACCTGCGCCCGGCGCAGGTCGCCCCGCGCCTGCGCCACCTGCCCGCGGCGGAAGTCGAGGCCGGCGCGGTAGCCCTGGGTGCGCCGCTCCGCCTCGAACCAGCGCAGCGCCGCCTCGGGCCGGCCCCGCATCAGCTCGGCGACGCCGAGCCGCTCGCGCAGGCCGCGGCGGTGGGGAAGGAGCGCGGCGGCCGCGGTGAGGCGTTCGACGGCGTCGTCCCAGCGGCCCTCCAGCAGGGCGACGTTCGCCAGCATCTCGAGGGCGAGGCCGTGGTGGGGCGAGCCGGCGACCTCGCGCTCCAGCTCCCGCACGACCTGCCGCCGCAGGGCCGTGTCGCCTTCGACGCGGGTGCCCAGCTCCTCCAGCGCGCCGGCCGCGGCCGGGAGCGCCGTGTAGGCCGAGTCGGCGGCCAGCCGGGCGAACGGACCGTCGCGGCGCACGTAGACCATGGCCGCGTCGTCGCCGAAGACCCGTGCCCAGGCCGTGTCGCGGTCCATGATCGCGAGCGTGCCGCCGTCCGGGCCCTCGTTGCGCTTGAGGACGAGGAAGTCGAAGCGGTAGCGCCGCAGCAGGTCGCGCCAGCCCGCCTCGCTCTCCTGCGCCGCCACGTAGTGCGCCCGCAGTTCCCGCGAGCCCTCCTGGTGGATGCCCATGAAGGGGAGCTGGTCGCGGCGCGGCCAGAGGCGGAAGCCCAGGTAGCCGCCGTGGTCGAAGGCGTTGAACATCCGGCCGCGCAGGTCCCGGCGCTGGATGAAGTCGGCGGCGCCGACGGGCGTCCAGTCGCCGGGCACGTACATGCGCACGGGGTAGCCGGGGTCGCGCAGCGCGGGCAGCGTCACGACCACGCAGGCCGCCAGCGCCAGGGCCGCCCGCGGCCAGGCGCCGGCGAGGGCGGTCGGCAGGCGCAGGCCGCGGGCCCACTCGGCCAGGTCGCGCGAGACGTAGAGCGCGGCGGCGATGGCGTAGACGCTGGTGAAACGCTGCCCCACGGCGAGCAGGGCGGTGAAGACGACGCAGACGGCGGCCTCGACGCGGTCGAGCCCGTGCCGCGCGGCGCGCGCCAGGACGAGCAGCGGCCACAGGGCGAGCAGGACCGGCAGCCCGTCGCGCAGGTGGACCCGCCAGACCACCGGCCCCATCTCGCTGATCGTCCGGTAGATGGGCTCGTGCCGCCACACCAGCCAGAACTCGAACGGCTGCCAGAGTGTCCGCCAGCCGGAGGGGTTCACGAAGGAGATGGCGGCCGAGGCCAGGCCCGCAAGCCACAGGTCCCGGACCGGGGGCGCCTCCGCGCGCCGCGGCGGCAGGTACGAGGCCAGCACGTGGATGCCCAGCACGACGAAGAAGAGGTAGTAGGAGATGTGCGTGTTGGCCCAGACCCAGGCGATGGGCACCAGCCAGCCGGCGTGCACGCGGGCCCCGTGGCGTCGGGCCTCGAGCAGCAGGAACTCGGCGGCCAGCAGGATGGCGGCCACCGACTCGGGCCGGGGCTGCGTGCGTCCCCGGTAGACCATGGCCGCCAGCGCGATGACCACCAGCGGCACGAAGCCCCTGGCCCCCATGCGACGGGCCGCCGCCCAGACCAGGGCGAAGACCGCCAGCGTGGTGAGCCAGCGCCACAGGTAGAGGCCGCCGAGCCCCCCGAGCTTCCAGAAGGGCCACAGGAGCGCCTCGAAGCCCCAGGCGTAGTTCACCTCGGGCTGGCCGTAGGTCGGCCAAGTCCAGAGTTGCGTCGTGGGGAAGCGGTGCTGCTCCCAGATGTAGCGGCCGACGGTGAGGTGCTGCCACTGGTCGGGG
>JAXDBZ010000028.1:0-11195 GCA_034678345.1 Candidatus Eiseniibacteriota bacterium | reverse complement strand
CCGACGCCCGGGGGGATGGTCGAGCTGAAGGTCCCGGCGGGGTCGGCCACGGGCGACCGGCTGAGGCTCAAGGGCCGTGGCATCCCGGCGAGCCCGCCGGGGGACTTCTATGTCGAGCTGCGGGTCGTCCTGCCCCCGGCCGGGGACGAGGCGAGCCGGGCGTTCTATCGCGACATGGCCGCGCGGTTCGGCTCCTTCCGCCCCCGGGCGAAGCTGGGGACCTGACCGGCCGACGATCCGCAACCCGCGGCGTCCCGTCGCATCGTAGGTACGGTCGGAGTCCCGTCGCCCCCCCTGTCCCGAGGAGACCATGAACCCGATGCAAGTCCGGACCGCCTTCCTGGCGCTGCCGCTGCTGCTCGTCGCCCCCGTCGTCGCCGACGCCCGCGCCGGGAAGCTCCCGCCGCTCGAGACCGTGCCCCGCGTGGAACTGAGCCGCTACATGGGCACCTGGTACGACATCGCCAGCTTCCCGCAGCGCTTCCAGAAGGGCTGCACCGGCACGACCGCGACCTACACGCTGCGCGACGACGGCACCGTCACGGTGGTCAACCGCTGCGCCCGCGGCTCGCTCGACGGCAAGGTCACGGTGGCGAAGGCCCGGGCGAAGGTCGTGGATCGGGAGACCAACGCGAGGCTCAAGGTGAGCTTCTTCTGGCCGTTCTGGGGCGACTACTGGGTCATCGACCTCGGGAAGGACTACGAGTACGCCGTGGTCGGGCATCCGAGCCGCAAGTACCTCTGGATCCTGAGCCGGACGCCGACGATGGCGCCCGAGGTCTACGAGGGCATCCTCGATCGGCTGAAGGCACAGCACTACGACGTCTCGCGGCTGGTGCAGACCCTGCAGGCGCCCGCGTGATCCAGGACGAGCGCGTCCGCCGGCTCAACGAGGGCGTCACCGGCCCCGGCCGCTACGTGCTCTACTGGATGCAGGCGTCCTGCCGCTCCGGCGGCAACCACGCGCTCGAGTACGCGATCCGGCAGGCCAACGAGCTGGGCAGGCCGGTCCTCGCCTGCTTCGGGCTCACCGCCGACTTCCCCGAGGCCAACGCCCGCCACTACACCTTCCTGCTCGAGGGTCTGCGCGACGTGCGGGAGGGCCTGGAGCGGCGCGGCATCCCGCTGGTCGTGCGCCGCGGCCGTCCGGACGCGGTGGCGGCGGAGCTGGCGCGCGACGCCTGCCTCGTCGTCACCGACCGTGGCTACCTCCGCGTGCAGCGCGAATGGCGCGAGCGCGCCGCCGTGGCCGTCCCCAGCGCGCTGGTCGAGGTGGAAGCGGACGTGGTGGTGCCGGTCGAGGCCGCCGCCGCACGGGCACAGTACGCCGCGGCGACCCTGCGCCCGCGCATCGCACGGCAGCTGGACCGCTTCCTCGTGCCGCTGCGCCAGACGCGTCTGCGCGCGCGGCCACTCGGTCGCCCGCCCGCCGGCCTGGCGCTCGACGACGTCCCCGCGCTCGTGCGCGAACTGGGCGTGGACGGGCGCGTGCCCCCGGTCCCGGGGACGCGCGGCGGGGAGCGCGCCGCCGAGGCGCGGCTGCGCGGCTTCCTCGAGCACGGGCTGGCGCGCTACGACGAGGACCGCAACGATCCGGGCCGCGCGGGGCAGTCGGGGCTGAGCCCCTACCTGCACTTCGGCCACATCTCGCCGCTGCGGATCGCCCTGGCCGTGCGCGAGCGGGCGGCTCGCGGCGGGCCGGGGCTTCGCGCGGCCGCGGAGGCCTTCCTCGAGGAGCTGATCGTGCGGCGGGAGCTGAGCGTGAACATGGTGCGCTACGAGGACGCGTACGACCGCTTCGCCGTGCTGCCCGCCTGGTGCCGGGCCACCCTGCTCGCGCACGCGAGGGACCGCCGCGAGCAGCTCTACACGCCGCGGCAGCTCGAGGCGGCGCGCACCCACGATCCGTACTGGAACGCGGCCCAGACCGAGATGGTCCTGACCGGCACGATGCACGGCTACCTGCGCATGTACTGGGGCAAGAAGATCCTCGAGTGGACGGAGAGCCCGGAGCAGGCGTTCCGGACCGCCCTGCGCCTGAACAACCGCTACCAGCTCGACGGCCGCGACCCGAACGGCTTCGCCGGCGTGGCGTGGGTGTTCGGCAAGCACGACCGGCCGTGGACCGAGCGCCCCGTCTTCGGCCTCGTGCGCTACATGAACGCGGCCGGGCTCGAGCGCAAGTTCGACATGAGGGCCTACCTGGCGCGCGTCGCCGGGCTGTCCGCGGTGGCCTCCCGCGTGATCAGCCCCGCAGCAGCGCCTCCGCCCGCGCGAGGTCGCCGGACCCGTTGACGTTGAGGAAGCAGTCCAGCCCGCCTTCGAGGCGGGCGAGGACCTCCTCGCGCACGACCAGCGGATGCAGTTGGGCGATCGCGGGCATCACCGCCCGCTCGCCGGCCGCGAAGCACGCCGCCAGCCGGTCTGCCGCCTCCGGGGCGTAGGCGGCGGCCAGCGGCTGGGGCATCCCTCCCGCCAGCGGCAGCACGGCGGTGTGGCCGGCCAGCATGTCCGCCAGCGCCGCCAGCAACCCCGGGCGCATGAGCGGGAAGTCCACCCCCAGCACGATGGCCCGGCGGAAGCGGCGGGATTCCAGCCCGGCCACGAGCCCGCCCAGCGGGCCGCCGCCGTCCTCGGGGTCGCAGACCCGCTCCGCGGCGGGCACCGGGAGGACCAGGCCGGCCGGAGCCGCCACGACCACCTCGCCGCACACGGCATCCAGCACGGCCCGCGCCCGCTCGAGCAGGGTCGCGCCCCCGAGCGGCGCGAGGGCCTTGGGCACGCCCAGCCCCAGGCGGGTCCCGAGTCCGCCGGCCAGCAGGATCCCCAGGGTCGCGACCATGCGCCGAGCATACCGCAGGCCCGGCGGCGGGACGTTGGGATTCCGCGGAGCGGATGTCGTACACTGCCGCCCCGTCAGGCGTGCGCGCGTGGACCCCCGGCGCCCGCCGGGTTGTGGCCGCCTCGAATCCGCGCCGTACCTGGATCCACCCGTGAACGCCGACCCGGCCCCGAGGCGGGAGCGGCACCGGATGTGCCCGAGGTCCCAGCGATGCCGCAACTGACGAGAAGGCGCTTCCTGCAGATCTCCGCCGCCGGACTCGGGGCCGCCGCCGCGGGTGCCGTCCCCACCGTGATGTCGTCGGTCCCCGCGGGTGCCGCGCGCGCCGGCGAGGTCCGCACGGTGCCCACCTTCTGCGACGTGTGCTTCTGGAAGTGCGGAGCCATCGCCTACGTGAAGGGCGGCAGGCTCTGGAAGGTCGAGGGGAACCCCGAGGACCCGCTCTCGCGGGGCCGTCTGTGCCCGCGCGGCACCGGCGGTGTCGGCGCCCACTTCGATCCGCGCCGTCTCACCGCGCCGCTCGTGCGCCGGCAGCGCCGCGGCGCCGAGGAGTGGGCCGCGGTCACCTGGGACGAGGCTCTCGACCTCGTCGCCGGGCGCATGAGGCAGATCCGCGACCGCTATGGCCCCGAGGCGATGGCGCTCTTCTCGCACGGCATCGGCGGCAACTTCCTCAAGCACACGCTGCGCGCCTACGGCACGCCGAACGTCTGCGCCCCGTCCTACGCCCAGTGCCGCGGCCCGCGCGACGTCGGCTTCCTCCTGACCTTCGGTGAGGAGGTGGGCTCGCCCGAGCGCACCGACATCCGCAACGCCCGCTGCCTGACGCTGCTGGGCTCGCACCTCGGCGAGAACATGCACAACACCCAGGCGCAGGAGTTCGCCGACGCGGTGGGCACGGGAGCCACCATCATCGTCGCCGACCCGCGCACCTCGGTGGCGGCCAGCAAGGCGAAGCACTACCTGCCCATCAAGCCCGGGACGGATACCGCCCTGCTGCTGGCGTGGATGAACGTGCTGGTGCGCGAGGGCCTCTACGACCGCGACTACGTCGCGCGGTACGGCTACGGCTTCGAGGCCTTCGCGGCCGAGATCGCCCCCTACACGCCCGAGTGGGCGTACCCGGTGACCGGCATCGCGCCCGAGGTGATCCGCGAGACGGCCCGCGAGATGGCGCGCCACCGCCCGGCCAGCCTCGTCCACCCGGGCCGGCACGTGACCTGGTACGGCGACGACGCGCAGCGCAGCCGCGCCGTGGCCCTGCTGAACGCCCTGCTCGGGACCTGGGGCCGCAAGGGAGGCTTCTACGCGCCGTCCAGCATGACGGTGCCGCCCTACCCGTACCCGCCCTATCCCGAGTCGAAGCGCGGCAAGGCCGACAACCCCGGGAACCGTTACCCGTTCGCCGAGGAGGTCATCACGAACGGCCTGCGGGAGGCGACGCTCACCGGCCGGCCGTACCCCATCAAGGGCTGGATGGTCTACGCGACCAACCTGCTGCACGCGCTGCCCAACGAGGCCGAGACCATCCGGGCCATCCAGGCGCTCGACCTGCTGGTCGTGGTGGACGTCATCCCCAGCGAGATCGCGGGCTGGGCCGACGTCGTGCTGCCCGAGCCGGTGTATCTGGAGCGCTACGACGACCTGAACGTCGAGCTGTTCCGCGAGCCCTTCGTCGCACTGCGCCAGCCGGTGGTGGACCCGCCCGCCGACCAGAAGCCCAACTGGTGGATCGCGCGGCAGCTCGCCCTGCGGCTGGGACTCGGGGCGTACTACCCGTGGAAGGACATCGAGGAGTACCTCGACCACCGGCTGCGCGCCGCCGGGTACAGCCTGGGCGAGCTCCGGCAGAAGGGCATCGTGCGCGGCCCGCAGCCGCCGATCTACTTCGAGGAGGGGGTCCCGGCCGAGTTCCCCACCCCCTCGGGCAAGATCGAGTTCTACTCGAACCAGCTGCGCGCGGCGGGCCACGACCCGGTGCCGAAGTACCGGCCCACGCCCGAGCCCCCGCCCGGCTCGTTCCGGCTGCTCTACGGCCGCGCCCCGGTGCACTCGTTCAGCCGCACGCAGACCAACCCCATCCTGCACGAGATGATGCCGGAGAACGAGGTCTGGCTGAACGACGACGTGGCCCGGCGGCTGGGACTGAGGAGCGGCGACCGCGTGCGGCTGCGCAACCAGAACCAGATCCTGAGCAACCCGGTGCGGGTCAAGGCCACGCCGCGCATCCGCGGTGACTGCGTCTACGTCGTGCACGGCTTCGGCCACACCGCCCGCGGGCTGGGCCGCGACGCCGCCCGCGGCGCCAGCGACGCCGGCCTGATCACCCGCTACGTCGTGGACCCGCTCATGGGTGGGACCGGCATGAGCGTGAACTTCGTCACCCTCGAGCCGGAGGCCTAGGCGATGGCGCGCTACGGGATGGTCATCGACACGGTCCGGTGCGTGGGCTGCATGGACTGCGTGGTCGCCTGCAAGACCGAGAACGAGGTGCCCGAGGGACTGTGCCGCGACTGGATCGTGACCGAGGTGCGGGGCACCGCGCCCCAGCCCCGGCTCGAGATCCGCAGCGAGCGCTGCAACCACTGCGACAACCCGCCCTGCGTCTGGTGCTGCCCGACCGGGGCGAGCCACATCGAGCCGTTCGGCCGGCTGGTGCAGATCACCGCCGAGCGCTGCATCGGCTGCAAGGCCTGCCTCGCCGCCTGCCCCTACGACGCGCGCTACGTGCATCCCAGAGGCTACGCCGACAAGTGCACGTTTTGCGTGCACCGGGTGCAGCAGGGCCTCGCGCCCGCCTGCGTGGCGGTCTGCCCGACGCACTGCATGCACTTCGGCGACCTCGACGACCCGAACAGCGAGGTCTCGCGTCTGCTGCACGAGCGGCGCGGGCACGTCCTCCTGCCGGAGGCCGGCACGCGGCCCCGCATCCACTTCCTGACCTGAGGCCCCCGTGATCACCGAGCTGACCAGCACGCGAGCCAACCACCTGGTGGACCCGTCGCTGCAGGTCTGGGGCTGGGAGATCCCGGTCAACCTGTTCCTCGGCGGTCTGGTGGCGGGCATGATGGTCATCGCCGGCTACTTCCTCCTTTCCGGCCGCGGCCGCCGCACGAACTGCGTCTGCTTCCTCCTGCCCGGACTGAGCGTCGTCCTGCTCAGCCTCGGCATGCTGGCGCTGTTCCTCGACCTCGAGCACAAGCCCTACTTCTGGCGCCTTTACACGACCTTCATGCCGACCTCGCCGATGTCCTGGGGCGCGTGGATCCTGGTGCTCGTCTATCCCGGCCTGCTCCTCAACATGCTGTTGCGCCTGCCCGAGGCGCTGCGCCGCGCGGTCCCGGTCCTCGCGGCCTGGTCCGACCGCCTCGGCGCCGTGCCGGGGGTGGCGCGCATCGTCGGCGGGGTCAACGTCGGGCTGGGCGTGCTGCTCGGCGTCTACACCGGCGTGCTGTTGAGCGCGATGGGGGCGCGGCCGCTGTGGAACAGCGCGCTGCTCGGCCCGCTCTTCCTCACCTCGGGCCTCTCGAGCGCCGCGGCGTTCGTGCACATGGTGGCGCCCGAGCCCGAGGAGCGCGTGCTGCTCGCCAAGGCGGACAACACCTTCCTCGGCCTCGAGCTGGTGCTCATCGGCCTGTTCCTCGTCGGCCTCGCCTCGTCCGCCCGCGCGCACATCGAGGCCGTGGCGTTGTTCTTCGGTGGTCCCTTCACCGCCCTGTTCTGGGTGGGCGTCGTCGGTCTGGGCATCGTCGTCCCGCTCCTCATCCAGACCCTCGCCGTGCGCCACCGCATCGTGCACACCCCGGTCGCCCCAGTCCTCGTGATCGCGGGCGGCCTGCTGCTCCGTTTCGTCATCGTCTACGCCGGCCAGCTCAGCCGCTGGACGCTGGCCTGATCCGCGGGAGGAACGCTCCATGAGCACTCTGCCAGCCGCACCGCCCGCCGGGGCCACGGCGGGCGCCGCCGCGCGCCCCCGGGCACCGGCCCCGTACGCCAATCCCTACCTCGCCGGCATCGGGCTGGGCCTCGTGCTGCTGGCGGCCTACGTCCTGATGGGGCGCGGCCTTGGCGCCTCGGCGGCGCCGTCCACGCTGGTGGCGTGGCTCATGGACCTGGTGGCGCCGGCGCACACGCGGGCCAACGAGTTCTACCAGGGCTACCTCGAGGGCGGCATCGGGCATCCCCTCAAGACCTGGATCATGTTCGAGGTGCTGGGCGTGATGGTGGGCGGGTTCCTCTCCGGCATCCTGGCCGGCCGGCTGACCCGCACGGTCGAGCGGGGGCTGCGCATCACGGCGATGGCCCGCCTCGCTCTGGCCTTCGCCGGCGGCGCGCTCATGGGCTTCGGCTCCAAGCTGGCCCGCGGCTGCACCAGCGGCCAGGCGCTCACCGGCGGCGCGGTGCTCAACCTCGGCAGCTGGGCGTTCATGATGATGGTGTTCGCCGGCGCCTACGCCCTGGCCTGGGCGATGAGGAGGCAATGGCGATGATGGCGCCCCTCTTCAAGTTCGGCGCGTTCGGCGACGAGTTCTCGCTGGTGGTCGCCTTCCTCCTCGGCATCGGCTTCGGCTTCGCGCTCGAGCGGGCGGGCTTCGGCAGCGCGCGCAAGCTGACGTCGCAGTTCTATCTGAACGACATGGCCGTCTTCAAGGTCATGTTCACCGCCATCGTCACCGCGATGCTGGGGATCTTCTACCTGTCCTGGGCCGGCTTCATGGACCTGTCGCTCGTCTATCTGGAGCCCACGCACATCTGGCCGATGATCGTCGGCGGCCTCGTGCTCGGCTTCGGCTTCATCGTCGGCGGCTACTGCCCCGGCACCTCGCTGGTGGCGATGGTCACCGGGCGGCTCGACGGGCTCGTCTTCCTGCTCGGCGTCTTCGTCGGGATCCTCGTCTTCGGCGAGGCCTACCCGCTGCTGGAGGGCTTCTACGAGGCCGGCGCGCTGGGCACGGTCACGCTGCCGCAGGCCCTGCACCTGCCCTACGGCCTCGTGGTCCTGCTCGTCGTCCTCATGGCGATCGGCGGGTTCGCCGGAGCGAGCTGGCTCGAGCGCCGCTTCGCCCCGCCGCGCGAGGAGGTCTGACCATGGCCGGCCCGAGGAGACTCCGCATCGGCCTGAACCAGGGCCTGGCCATCGCCGCGCTGGCGCTCGGCGTGCTGGCGCTGGCCGGGAACCCCTACCGGGGCCACCGCGTGACCCTGGACACGCGGGAGCTGGCCGTCATCGTCGGTACCGAGGTGGACCACGTCACGCCGCAGACGCTCGCCGGCTGGATCATCGCGGGCGCGACCGACTACCGGCTCATCGATCTGCGCAGCCCGGCCGAGTTCGCGCGGTACCACATCCCCACGGCGGAGAACGTGCCAATCGCCGGGCTGGCCGACTACGGCCTGGCCCGCAACGAGAAGATCGTCCTCTACTCCCAGGGCGGCATCCACGCGGCGCAGGCCTGGATGCTCCTCCGCGCGGAGCGCTACGCGGGGGTCTACATCCTCTTCGGTGGCCTCGAGGCATGGCAGGACGAGATCCTCCACCCGGTGGCCCCGGCGCAGCCCACGCCGCAACAGGCTGCGACCTTCGAGCGTGCCGTGCAGGTCGCGCGCTTCTTCGGCGGCGCTCCACGGGCGGCAGCGGCTCCCGGTGAGGCGCCCGCGCCGGAGCTGCTGGCCGCACCGGCGCCGGCGGCTTCGGCGCCCCCGGCCCCACCGGCCTCAGCCGCTCCGGCGAAGAAGAAGGCGAGGCGCGAGGGCTGCTGACGACGGTTTCAGCGTGAAACAGCGAATCCCCAAGGCCCCTTCGGGCATCGGGACGGGGACTGCATTCCGTCCCATCGCAGCAACCGGAGGGGTCCTTTCATGCGCAGACTGTTCAACGTCACGATCCTCGTCACGGCCGCCGCCATCCTGCCGGTGACCGCCGACGCCACCAACGGCTACTTCCTGTCCGGCGTCGGCACGGACCACAAGGCGATGGCGGGCGCGGGCGTGGCGCTGCCGACCGGCGCGCTCTCGGCGGCGACGAACCCGGCCGGCCTGGCCTTCGTCGGCGACCGCCTCGACCTGGGCCTCGCGCTGTTCAACCCCAACCGCGACTACGAGATCACCGGCGCCCCGTCGGGCTTCGAGGGCACCTTCGGCCTCACCCCGGGCAAGGTGGAGAGCGACAGCCGCTACTTCCCCATCCCCTCGGCGGGCTACAGCCGCGCCGTCGGTGGCACGCAGGCGCTGGGCGTGATGCTCTACGGCAACGGCGGGATGAACACCGACTACCCCCAGGCCACCTTCTACGGCACCGACGCGGGCGTGAACCTCACGCAGATGTTCCTCGGCGTGACCTACGCGCGGAAGCTGGACGAGAGGAACTCGCTGGGGATCACGCCGGTGCTGGCCTACCAGTACTTCAAGGCCACCGGCCTGCAGTCCTTCGCGATGTTCTCGAGCGACCCGGACCACCTCACCGACGAGGGCAACGCCAGCTCGTTCGGCGGCGGCGTGCGCATCGGCTACCTCGGCCGCTGGCTGCCACAGCTGGCGTTCGGGGCCTCCTACCAGACCCGCACCTGGATGACCCCGTTCGACGAGTACAAGGGTCTCTACGCCGAGGAGGGCGGGTTCGACATCCCGTCCAGTTGGGTCGCCGGCATCGCCGTCACGCCGCATCCCATGCTGGACCTCGCCGTGGACGTGCAGCAGGTGCTCTACTCCGAGGTCAGGTCCATCGCCAACCCGATGCTGCCGAACCTCATGTTGGCCCCGCTCGGCGACGAGGACGGCCCCGGTTTCGGCTGGGACGACATGACCGTTGTCAAGGCCGGCGTGCAGGTGCGCGCCGGGGACGGCTGGACCTGGCGGGCCGGCTACTCGTACGGCCAGCAGCCGATCGACGAGTCCGAGGTGATGTTCAACATCCTCGCGCCCGGCGTCATCCAGCAGCACGCCACCGTCGGCTTCAGCAAGACGCTGCCCGGCGGGAAGGACGTCCACTTCGCTCTGACCCGCGCGTTCTCGCACGAGGTCACCGGCGCGAACCCCCTCGAGGCCCCCGGCCAGCAGGACATCAAGCTCCGCATGGACCAGTGGGACGTGGAGGTCGGATTCGGCTTCGGCGGCGTGAAGTAACGCGCGGTCGGCAGAAGAAGGGCCCCGGGGACACCCCCGGGGCCCTTCGCGCATCCCTGCGGGCGCCCCTTCCTACTTCACCAGCACGATGGTCCGGGTGAACTTCCCTTGCGGCGTCGCCAGCCGCGCGTAGTACAGCCCCGGCCGCAGCCCACCGCCGTCCCACACCAGCCGGTAGCTGCCCGCCGCCTGCTCCCCGCTCGCCAGCGTCGCCACCTTCCGCCCGTCCACCCCGTAGATCGCCAGCTCCACCACTCCCGCCTTCGCCAGCCCGTACGAGAGCGTCGTCGTCCCACGGAACGGGTTCGGCTGCGCCGGCGCCAACGACGTCACCGCCGGCGCCACCGAGGGCGGTGTCCCCGTCAGCTCCACCGTCCGGTTCCACCCGTCACGCGCGTCCACCGCTCCCAGCACCACCTTCGGCGCGCCGCTCGCCAGCGCCCGGAACGTCACCCGCGCCAGCTCACCCTCGCCCGCCAGCCGCCGGTCCGCGCCCAGCAGCGCGCAGTCCACCAGACCGCCCCCGCCGCTCAGCGCCACCCCGCCCAGGCTCGTCACCAGCTCGCCCGGCTCCACCGACACCAGCTCGGCGATCGCGCGGTCCCAGCCCAGCGCTGCCGACAGACCCAGCAGCGAGCCGCTCCCGCTCAGCCGCAGCGAGGTCGTGAACGTCTGCCCGGCCGTCACCTTTGCCGGGCCCTCCACCCACACCGCGTCGTCCGCCACCGCCGCCACCGGCATCGTCGTCAGCGACACCGTGCCGAAGTTGATGGCGAACATCATCAGGTCCTCGAAGTTGATCTTGTTGTCCGTCGTCGGGCGCGCGTTCACCGACCGGTTCGTCGTCGGCCCCACGTCCAGGCAGGCCAGGTACAGCGGGTCGCCCGACGGCTTGCCGTAGTGGCCGCCCAGCAGGCTGATGTCGCCCATGTCCACCACGTTGTCGCCTAGGCAGACGTCGCTGCCCATCACGTCACCGAGGTGGTAGTTCAGCGTCCCGTTCGTCATGTTCGAGACCGCCGAGACGTTGCCGCACGCGTCCTCGACGTAGGCCACGTAGTACCAGAACCCCCGGTCCGGCCACGCCACCTCGTCCGCCAGCGTCGTGCCGCTGCTGACGCTCCCGGCCAGCACCCACGGCGCCGCCGGCGGGTAGGCCACCGGCACCGCCGGCACCGCGCCGCCCAGGTCGTCGTACTCGGGGTAGAAGCCGTAGTCGGCCCGGTAGACG
>JAXDBZ010000027.1:0-7702 GCA_034678345.1 Candidatus Eiseniibacteriota bacterium | reverse complement strand
GGGCCGCGGCCCGGCCCCGGCGAGCTGTGGACGCTGGCGGGGGCGGCGATCTTCGGCCTGCAGATCGTGGTGCTGGCCCGCTTCGCCCCGGCGGCGGACGGCGTGGTGCTCGGCGCGGTGCAGGCGCTCACCGTCGCCGTGGTGTTGCTGCCCTTCGCCGGCGGGGCCCGCGCCGTCTTCGCCGCGCTGGGCGGCGCGGACGCGGGGCGCTTCGCCTACCTGGTGGTGGCGGGGAGCATCGTCGCGCCGCTGCTGCAGATCGCCGCGCAGCGGCGGCTCCCGGCCGGCCGCGTGGCGCTGCTCTTCGCGCTCGAGCCCGTCTTCGCGCTCGGCTTCGCCCTGCTCGCCGGCGGCGAGAGCTTCGCGCCGCGCTGGTGGCTGGGCGCGGCGCTGATCCTCACCGGCGTGATCCGGGTGGAGTGGCGGGCCGCGCGGACCGGGACGGCTTGAGGGCGGCGTCCAGCCAGGCGAGGAAGCGGCGCGCCAGTTCGGGCTCGTCGCGGAACTGGGCGAGGCCGGAGCCGGACATGTGCGACTCGACCACGCGCGAGGCGGCGCGATCGCCGGCCTGGTAGAACGCCTCCGCCACCGGGAGCGCGGGATACAGGTCGTCGGCGGCGATCTGGAAGAACACCGGCAGTTGGAGGCGCGCGAGGTGGGCGCGGGTGGGGCCGCGGTCCACGAGGGCGGGGGCGGGGCTCACCAGCAGCAGCGCCTTCGTGCGCGGCTCCAGCGTCGCGGCCTCCACCACCATGGTGACGCTCGAACCGACCCCGGCGAGCAGCACGCGGGTCGTGTCCACGCCAGCCTGCGAACGGGCCCAGCGCGCGACGTCCAGGACGTCGCGCGCGACGCGCGCCTGCAGGGCGGCGTCGCGGGAGAACCACGACTCCGGCGAAGGACACTCCGGTCCGACGGAGAAGCCGGTGCCGCGCGGCTCGAGCACGAGCGTGGTGACACCGTGGCGGCTCAGGGCGGCGGCGAGGCTGTCGGCGACGGAGAGGCTGTCGCCGGGCGACAGCAGCACGACCGCGAGGAGCGGGGCGCGACCGCGCGGCGGGGGCGCGGCCGACACGAGCAGGGCGCCCAGGGTGAAGCCGTCGGAGGCGCGCAGGGTGAGGAGCCGGCCGCCGAGTGCCTCGGCGCGGTCGCGCGTGCGGCCGTCGGCCTCCGCCACCTGGCGCTGCACCTCGCGCTTCAACCGCTCGGTCAGTCCGTACGCGTTGCCGGCGTGCTCCAGCATCCCGACCACGTCCTCGTCGGTGCCGCGAGTGCGCACCGCGTCCGGCAGCAGGAGGTCGGCGGCGCGGCGGTAGTCCTCGCGCTCGAGGGCGACGCGGGCCATGCGGTAACGCCACTCCGAGTGCGACGCGAGCGGGCGGGCGATGCGCGCGAACAGCGTCGCGGCGGTGTCGGCGCGACCGAGCAGGAACTGCCCCCAGGCCACACGGCCCTGGATCGTCGCCGTGGGGGTGGTGCCGTAGCGGGTGGACAGCGCCGCCAGCAGCTCGAGGGCCTCGGCGACCTCGCCGGGGCCGCGCCGCAGCAGCAGCTGGTCGATGAGGGCGAGCGCGCTCTCCTCCGTGGGGCTCAGCGCCAGTGCCCGGCGGTAGCAGACGATCGCGCTGTCGAGGAGGCCCGCGCGCTGGAGGCTCTGCCCGAGGTAGCCCGCGGCCTCGGCGGCGCCGGCGGGATCCGCGGCCGCGGCGGCGGAGTCGGCGTAGGCGAGGAGCGCGTCGCGCAGGGCGGCGGGGGAATCGGCCAGCATGACGAGCGCGGCGGCCCGGGTGGCGGGGGCCTCGGCCGCCGCGGGCGCGGCGAGGACGAGCAGCAGGACGGCGGACAGGACGAACGGCCTCATGCGGTTTCTCCCGGGACGGGGGGTCGGCGCGGTCGGGGATGGCGGTGGATGATTGTAGCCGACCCGCCTGTGGCACGACAGCGGCGCCGGGCGCGGCCGTTGCTTCGCGCCGGGGCGCATGGCACGATGGCCCCATGGTCCGTGCCGCCGCCGTCGTCCACTCGCCGGGGTACCACTGCGACATCGGCGCGCACGTCTTCCCGATGGAGAAGTTCGAGCTCCTGCGCCGGCGCCTGGTGACGGAGGGGCACGTCGCCGCGGCCGCCATCCTCGAGCCCGAGGCGGCCTCGCGGGAGGACCTGGCGCGGGTGCACGCGGCCGAGTACCTGGACGACCTCGAGGCGCTGCGCTGGACCCGGCGCACGAAGTACTCCGAGCTGCCGCTGACCGCCGGGATCGTGCAGGCGTACCGGCTGGCGGCGGGCGGCACCACGCTCGCCGCGCGCGAATCCCTCGCCCGCGGCTTCGGCGTCAACCTCGGCGGCGGCTTCCACCACGCGCACGCCGACCGCGCCGAGGGCTTCTGCTACCTGAACGACATCGCGGTGGCCATCCGGGCGGTGCAGCACGCCGGGGAGGTGCGGCGGGTGGCGGTGGTGGACTGCGACGTGCACCAGGGCAACGGCACCGCCTGCCTGTTCCGCGGGGACGACACGGTGTTCACCTTCTCGATCCACCAGGAGCACCTCTACCCGATCCCGAAGGAACCGGGCGACCTCGACATCGGGCTGGAGGACGGCACCGGCGACGACGAGTACCTGGCCGAGCTGGAGCGCGCCCTGGAACGCGTCTGGGCCGCGGAGCCCGGGCTGGTCGTGTACCAGGCGGGCGCCGACGCCTACCGCGAGGACCAGTTGGGCGGGCTGGGGCTGACGATGACCGGTCTCGAGGCGCGCGACCGGCTGGTGCTCGAGGGCTGCGCGCGGCGGCGCGTGCCGGTGGCGGTCACGCTGGGCGGCGGCTACGCGCGGCGGCTCGAGGACACCGTGTCCATCCATCTCGCGACCTGCCGGCTGGCGCTGGCGCTCGCCCACGGTGGGCCCGGGGGGCCCGGGCGATGATCCGCTGCTGGCACGCGGACGGCACCGCGGTGCGCGCCGTGGGCGCCGAGGAGGCCGTGCGCCTGGCGCGGACCGGCCCCGGCGGCGTCTGGCTGGACCTGGGCGACGAGCCCGGCGACGCCGTGCGGGCGCTGCTGGCACCGCTCGGCGTCCATCCGCTGGCGATCGAGGACATGGTGGTGGACGTGAACCGCCCGAAGGTGGACTCCTACGGGCCGTACCTCTACGTGGTCGTCCACTCGGCGCGCTGGGATCAGGACCGGCCGGAACTGCGCGAGATCGACCTGCTCGTCGGCGAGCGGTTCCTCGTCACGCACCACGAGGGCACGACGCGCTCGGTGGTCACGGCGCACGAGGTGCTGCCGCGGCGACCCGAGCTGCTGGCCCGCGGCCCCGCGCCGCTCATGCACTTCCTCCTCGACGTGATGGCGGACCACTGGCTGCCGATCATGGACCAGATCAACGACGAGGTGGACGAGCTGGAGGAATCGCTCTTCGACGGGGCGGACGCCGCGCTGCACCGGCGCATCCTGCGGCTCAAGCGCGGCATGTCGGCGCTGCGGCGCATCGTCGGCCCGCAGCGCGACACCGTGCTGGCGCTGACCCGCGACGAGTTCGCGCCGATCCCGGCCGAGATGCGTCCCTATCTGCGCGACGTCTACGACCGCCTGGCCCGGGTGAGCGATCTGCTGGACTCCTTCCGCGAGGAGACGGCGAGCCTGCTGGAGCTGCACGCCTCGCAGGTTTCGAACCAGCTCAACGCGGTCATCAAGCGCCTCACCGTCATCGCCACCATCGGGCTGCCGCTCACCCTGGTGACGAGCTACTACGGCATGAACGTGGGGCCGGAGCGGATCTTCCCCGAGTTCCACTGGGTCCACGCGCACCCGCTCGTCGTGGTGTGGACCGCGGGGCTGGCGCTGACGGCCGCGACGTGGTGGTTCCTGAGGTCGCGGCGCTGGATGTAGCCCGACGCGGGCGCGCACGATCGCCGCGTCCGCGGAGCGGCGGCCCGGCCGCCGGGGAGCGTGGAGAGGGGGGGCGCTCCCGACTGCACGAGAGACATTCGCCCGGGCCGGCGTCTCGCGCGTCCAGCAGCTCCCTCCCCGCGAGGCCGCACGCCCCTCCCCGGGGCACCTCGCTCAAGTGACCCCGCAGGCCAGGACGCTCGACAGGCCGCGTGCAGCGAACGCGGCCCCGGGTCGGGACCGGGAGCTCCCTTGCCAGGGAGGGCTCCCTGCCCGGCTGCGAAGCGCAGTGTCGGCCCCGGGCCGGGCGGTTGTCAACGGGACGAGGACGAACGCGGCAGATCGGCGTGCCGCGTTCGTCCGGAAGGGTGGCTGGCCCGGGTTAGGGCGTGGCCTTCAGCGGCGGCTCGGTCCCGGCCGGGCCCACGATCTCCAGCGAGACGTCGTCGTAGTACACGTGGCCGCCGGGGGAGGGCGCGTCGTAGGCCGCCCAGGCCCAGACGACGTAGGCGTCGTCCGGCACGTCGAGCTCCGCCGAGAGGAGGGTCCAGTCGCGGGTGAGGCTAAGGCTCTCGCTGGGCCGGCTCTGGAGCATGCCGCGCGACAGGCTGGTGGCGTAGAGCCGGACGTAGGCCGTACCGCGATGCAGGCTGTCGGTCTTGGCCCACGCGCTGAGGCGCAGATGCTTGCCGGCCAGCTCGCGGCCGAGCACCTGGCTGGCGCCGGCGCGGGCGCGGAACGGGCCGTCCTGGCCGCTGCCGTAACGGACCGCGGCCTGGCCCGAATGCACGACGACCGTCTCGCGGTCGATGCGCTGGCCGCGGTAGGGGGGCAGCGAGTACTCCCAGTCGTCGCCGTCGCCCTCGAAGCCCGGATCGGCGAGCAGGTTGACGCCGGTCGCCGGCACCGGCGCGGGCTGCGCCGGCTCCAGCGTCAGCGAGGCGTCGTCGAAGATGACCTGGCCGGTGCCCACGAGGCCGCAGCGCAGGTAGACCATGTTCACGGTCGGCGGCACGAACACGCGCACCTCGCGCCGCACCCAGTCGGTCTCGGGGTCGCTGAAGTAGGAGCGCTTCCAGCCGAGATTGGCGATGGGGTCGTCCAGCTTGTTGATGTTGAGCCGCCCGCCCGCCGGATCGCGCGGCATCCCCCAGATCTTCGCCATCTTGCCGATGGTGTCGTTGTAGGCCTGGATCATGACGTAGGCGCGCCCCTGCACCCCGTTGCTGCGCGTCCAGACCGAGAACACCAAATCCTTGCCCCAGGTCTCGGGCCCGACGATCACCGATTGGTTCCAGTTGTGCCACATCGGGATCAGCGTGCTGGTGTTCGCCACGCTCACGGCGTAGCGCCCACCGTGAGCGAGGAAGGTGTCGCGTCCGAAGAAGACGGTGGGCAGGGAGGTGAGGGACGTGTCCCACGCCGCCGGCAGCCAGGGATGGTCACCGAGCGGTTCCTCGAATCCCGGGTTCGAGAGGAGCTCGCCGGGCGGGGCCGGCGCGCCGATCGCGGGCGGGGCCACGATGGCGATGGCGAGCAGCGAGGCCAGCCCGAGAGCGGCGAGGCCGAGCGGCGACCGTGACATGGGCGGTTCCTTTCGGGAGCGTGGGTCCACGAGGGGTGGAAGCTGGTCCCAAGAGTATCAGGAGGCGCGGCCGGAAAGGTCAAGACGGTGTCCGGTCGGAACGTCGGCCGGCGCGCCGTTGCGGCCGCTGCGGGCCCTCCGATAGATTCGGCACGGTCTTCCCGCCGCGCTCCCCGCCCCCGGAGGCCCCTGTGTCCGAGTGGTTCTTCACCTCCGATCTGCACGGGCAGGGCGCGCTCTACGAGCAACTCGTGGCGCTGGCCGCGGCGCACCGCCCGGCCGCGATCGTGCTGGGGGGTGATCTGGCGCCGCACGCCGCCGGCGCGGAGGGCGTGCGCCGGCAGCGCGTCTTCCTCGAGGGTTTCTTCGTCGAGGTCGCGCGCCGGCTGCGGGAGGCGGCGCCGGGCCTCGAACTCCTCGTGCTCCCCGGCAACGACGACTGGGCCGTGAACCTGGATGTGCTCGAGGCGCTCGACGGCACGCTCTGGCGGACGCTGCACGACCGCGCGGTGGAGGTCGCGGGGGTGCGCCTGGCCGGCTCGGCCTGGGTCCCCATCACGCCCTTCACCATCAAGGACTGGGAGCGTTGGGAGGACGGCGCGCCGGAGAGCCCCGCGCGCCTCGACGGCTGGGTGAGCGGCCCCGGCGGGCTCGCGCCGGTGCGGCTCGATCCCCGCCGCCGCGCCCCGACGATCGCCGACGCGCTGGCGGACCTGGGCGCGCGCGCCGGCGCCGGGGCGCTCTACGTGCTGCACTCGCCACCCCGTGACACGGCCTGCGACCTGGCCGGCGCGCGGGCGCACGTGGGCTCGCGCGCCATCCGCGCCTTCGTCGAGCGGCTCCAGCCGCCGCTCGTGCTGAGTGGGCACATCCACGAATCGCCCCGCGTCTCCGGCGCCTGGCGGGACGCGATCGGCCGCACCGTGGTGGTGAATCCCGGGCAGTTCGGCACCGGGCGGCTCGCCGGCGTCTGGTTCGACCCGGCGGATCCCGGCGCCACGCTGCGGCACACCGTGCACGGCTGAAGCGGCCGGGCCCCCGGCGGACCGCGCGTGCGCTTCGCGTGAATCCCGGGACGGGCGGCGCGAGTCGAATGGGGTAGTATCTTCCCGCCCGCGATGTCCCGAACCTGTCAGGCACGAGGTCCCACGATGAGACGTCCCTTCGCCGCATCCGGCCTGCTGTCCCTGATCCTCCTCCTGCCCGGCACGGCGGGTGGCGCGCCTGCGTGGCAGGGCTGGGACGCCGGCCTGCGGGAGGCCGCGCGCCTGGGGCGTCCCGTGCTGGTGGACGTCTATACGGACTGGTGCGGCTGGTGCAAGCGCATGGACCGCGACGTCTACGCCCGCGCCGACGTGCAGAGCTACCTCGCCAAGCGCTTCGTGGTCGTGAAGCTGAACGCCGAGAGCTCCGCGCGCGCGAGCTGGGGGGGGGGCGCGAGGACGTCGAGCGCGCTCGCCGCGCGCCTCGGGGTGAGGGGCTATCCGAACACCGTGTTCCTCGACGCGAAGGGCAGGAAGCTGCTGGGCGTGCCGGGCTACCTGCCGGCCAATCAGTTCCTGACGCTGCTGCGCTACGTGGCCGACGGCCACCTGCAGCGCGGCGAGAGCTTCGAGGCCTTCGCCCGCCGGCCGGCCGGGTCCGCGCGCGCGGGTGCCGCGGGCGGCGCGCGCTGAGGGCGCGCGGCGAAGCGATGGGTCTCTTCGACGGCGCGCGCCTGCTGGCGCTCGACACCGAGACCACCGGCTTCGACCCGGCCCTCGGGCACGCCCTGGTCGAGGTGGCCGCCGTGGTCCTCGACGAAGGGCGCGTCGGCGAGACCTGGTCCACGCTCACCGACCCGGGGCGGCCCATTCCGCCGGAGGCCTCCGGCGTGCACGGCATAACCGACGCGATGGTGCGCGGGGCGCCGGGCACGGCCGCGGTGGCGGCGGCGCTGGCCGAGCGCTGCGCCGACCGCGTGCTCGTCTTCCACAACGCCGCCTTCGACCTGCCCTTCCTCGCCGCGGCGATGCGCCAGGCGGGGCGGCCGCCGCTCCTGAACCCGGTCGTGGACACGCTCGGGCTGGCGCGCGGGCTCTTCGACGTGGGCGGCAACGCGCTGGGGACGCTGGCGGCGCGGCTCGGGCTGCCGGCCGAGACCTCGCATCGCGCCCTGGGCGACGCGCTCACCACGGCGCGGCTGCTGCAGGTGCTGGGCGAGCGCTGGGAGCGCGAGAAGGGCGTG
>JAXDBZ010000026.1:0-7778 GCA_034678345.1 Candidatus Eiseniibacteriota bacterium | reverse complement strand
CGCGGGCGCCGCTCATCGGGCCCCCGCCAGGCGCGCCAGCGCCGCGCGGGCCTCGGCCGCGGCCGGGGGGTCGCCCCTCGCTCGGTAGAGCACCGCCCTGCGCAACAGTGTATCCGAATCGCGCGTGGCGGCGATCACGGGGCGCCAGGCCTCGGCCGCCTCACGCGCGCGTCCGGCGAACAGCAGCGCCCAGCCCAGCCCGATGCGGGCATCCGCGCTCCCCGGGTCCAGCGCTTGCGCCTGCCGGAAGGCCGCCAGGGCCGCCGGCAGGTCGCCGAGCTGCACGCACGCCTTGCCCAGCGCCACCTGCAGCGCCGCATCGCGAGGCCAAAAGGCGGCGGCGCGCTCGTAGGCCCAGCGCGCGTCGGCCGGCCGGCCGACGGCCGCCGCCATGCGCCCGTAGGGCACCAGCGCGCCGGGGTCCACCAGCGCCCGGGCCCGGGCGGTGTGCAGGGCGCGCAGCGTGTCGTTGGCGGCCCACGCCGGGACGGTGCCGAAGCCGGGCCCGATCTCGTACAGCACCGCCGGGTGGCCCTCCGTCACCCAGCGCGGCGTCAGACCCGGCACCACCGCGGTCGTGTCGAGCAGGTGCCAGAAGTCCGGGCGCGTCTCGGCCTCGGGCCAGGAGAAGAAGAGCCAGCGCGCGCCGGTCTGCCGGGCGTGGGCCGCCAGCTCCGGCAGCGTCGTCGCGAACGGGAAGGGCTCCGGCGCCACGCCGGCGTGGAAGGCGACGTGGCCCTTGCGGGCGATCACGCGGTCGCCGGGGCGCGCCTCCTGGCGCAGGACGCGGGCGGCCTCGAGCACCTCCACCGGCAGCTGGTCCAGCACGCGCGCCTGCACGCGCACCGAGGCGGCGACGGCCAGGCCCAGCGGGACGAGCGCCAGCAGCGGCTTGAGCCACAGGCGCGGCCCGCGGGTCGTCGCCAGCGCGAAGCGTGGCGAGGCGAAGAGCAGCGCCGCGGCGGCGGCGTAGCACGGCAGCAGCGCGAGGGAATAGCGCTCGCTGTGCTGGGCGGGGACCAGCGCGAAGAACAGGAACGCCCAGGCAACGAGGAGCGGCCAGAGCCGGCGCCAGGCGCGGTCGGCGAGCCCGAGCGCCAGGCCGAGCAGCGCGCAGGCGGCTACCGACCAGCCCAGCAGGCGCGCGGCATCGAGGCGCAGGTGGTCGAGGACGTTGAAGAGCATCCGCGCCACCACCGCACCGGGGTCGCGGGCGATGACGTCGGCGAGGCCGTGGAACTGCGTCTGCATCGTGCTCTGGTAGGTGTCCCAGGGGATGCCCCGGGCCCGCGCGAACACCTCGTAGGCGATGTTGTGGTGGAGCTGGAAGCTGACCCCGGCGCCGCGCGCGTAGGAGAAGACCACCCACGGCACCACCGGGAGCAGGAACCCGGCGACGAAGAGCAGCGCCGCGCGGCCGCGCCGCTCCTGCGGCGTCCCGCCGGCGAGCAGGGCGACGAGCCCCGCCGGCAGCAGCACGCCGGCGTTGTAGCGGGTCAGGAAGGCGAGCGCGGCCAGCACGCCGGCCCACAGGGCGGCGCGCGCCCCGGGCCGCGCCAGCAGGACGAAGAGCGCCGCCGACTGTGACAGGAGCGCGAGGGCGTCGGTGGTGACCGAGTAGCCGTAGCGGAAGAACGTGGGGTTGGTGGCGAGGAACAGGGTCGCCGCCAGCGCGAGGCGGGCATCGCCGCGCCGGCGCAACAGCGCCGCCCAGAGCGCCAGCGCGCCGGCGGCACCGGCGACCGCGAGCAGCCCGGCGGCGAGGAGGAGGTCCGGCACCACGAAGCCGGCCAGGGCGAGCGCGATCTCGTAGATCGGTCCGACCACGCCGTAGTGGGCGGGATCGAGGCGGCCCTGCTGGATGCCCCGCGCCCCCGCGGCGTACTGGCCGTAGAAGTCCGTCTCCGTCATGTAGTCGCCGACGCGGTGCGGTCCCAGCACCATCGCCAGGAGGGCCAGGGCGAGCAGCGCGATCACGACCCACGTGGCCAGGCCCAGCGCCCGCTTCCACGCGGGCGTGATCTCCGCCGACCCATGCAGGCTCACGAGGGCCGAGCGGGCCGGGGGGCGGGGCGGCCGGGGGGCGGGGCGGCGCGGATGGCGGCGTTCAGCGGCGGACATGGCGGGCCAGTCTAGTCCGCACCGGGCGCGCGTGCGAACCGGCGCGGAGCGCGCCGGACGACGAAGAAGGCGGTGGCGCAAGGCCACCGCCTTCGCGGGGGACGCCCGGGGAAGCGACGTCCGGCGGGGGGCTCCTATCAGTGACGCTGACGGCGCACGGCGGCGCCCAGCGCGATCAGTCCCATGGAGGCGAGCACCATCGTACCGGGCTCGGGCACGGGGTTGGTGGGCCGTGCCGGGTCGCGGCCGCGACGGCGGTCCACCGAACCGGAGATGGGACCCGGCGTCCCGGACACGGAGGGGACGTCCGACGGGTTGCCGGAGGCGCTCTCCGAGATCTGGTCCGACGAGGTGGCCTGGCTCACATGGCCCGGCTGGACGTAAGCGGAGGCCACGCTGGCCATCAACACGAGGCTCAGCAGCAGGAGTAGGGTGCGCTTCACGGGTGGCTCTCCTCTATGAGGGGTCTGATTGCGTACACGTCTCGAACTGTTCAGTAACGCAAGGTCCGTACCTCACTAGTCACATCAGCACAATGCCTTGCGAGGGTTTCGCTTACGGACTTTCTCCTCCAGGCTCTCCCGGATGGCTCTGGGGGATATGTCGCAGATGCCGACACCCAGCAACCTTCGGGATGGTCACGGAGCCACCCCACGCCATACTGAACCGCCCCGGGCAGCTGGCTTCTGGGCGGTTCATGAGGCGCCACTCGACCATGGCGGGGTCACGATCCGCCCCGCCTGGATTCAGTAGACACCGCATCGAACAAAGTATAGTACCGCTCACCCATCACCGCAAAGGACGGAAGGGCACCTGACCGGGACGGTGGATTCGTCGAGCCTGTCGGCGGCGTGAAAAGGGGGGGGCGCGACCGTCGCGCTGCCCGACGGTGCCGGGCGGGTGAGTTGCCCCGGCCTCAGGCCGGCTTCTGCGGGATCTCGCGCACCAGTTCCCGCGCCGCGGCCTTGCTGAGCGAGCCCCGCGGCAGGGCGAGGACCTCGAAGGTGCGGGGCTCGCGGCCCCCGACGGTCACGCGGTCGCCGGCTCGTCCCTCGTGGCTGGGCTTGCTCCGCGTGCCGTTCAGGAGGACATGCCCCTCCTGGATGGCGGCGCTGGCCTGCGAGCGGCTCTTGAACAGCCTCAACTCGAAGAGCAACACGTCGAGTCGCACCGTCTCAGGCCCCCGTCGCCGCCCCCGGCGTCATGGCAGGAAGTAGAACGCCAGGCCGAGGATGAGGTACACGGCCACCAGCAGCACGCCCTCGAGCCAGTTCGACTCGCCGTCCTGCGAGACGAGGTTCACCGCCGCCACGGCGATGGCGACCGAGACCACCTCGAAGGGCGTGAAGCGCAGGTCCATGGGGCCGCGGCCGAGGAAGCGCGAGAGGAAGACGAGCAGTGGCGCGACGAACAGCGCGATCTGGATGCTCGAGCCGACGGCGATGTTGAGGGCGAGGTCCATCTGGTCGCGCAGCGCCACCAGCACCGCGGTGGAGTGCTCGGCGGCGTTGCCGATGATGGCGACGACGATGACGCCCACGAAGACCGGCGTGAGCCCCAGCGCGTGCGAGGCCTCGTCCACCGCCCCGACCAGCAGCTCGCTCATCCACGCCACCAGCACGGTGGTGACGAGCAGCGCCAGCACCGGCCCCCACGCGCCGGCGCGCGCCCAGCCGCCCTCGGCCCGGTGGGGCACGGTGGAGGCGGCCGTGCCCGCGTAGAGGTGGCGGTGGGTGCCGAGCGTGAAGACCAGGCTCAGCGCGTAGGCGGCGAAGAGGACGATGGCGATCTCGAAGGACAGGTCGCGCTCGCGCGACGCCTCCTGGGCCGCAGTGAGCGTGGCGCTCGCCACCGCGCCCGAGGCCACGGTGTGGTAGAGCGCGGGGATCACCAGCCCGATGGCGGCCAGGGCGAGTAGGGTCGCGCCCATCGAGGCGGCGGTGCGGTCGAAGGTCTGGCGGTCGCGGCCCCGCCCGCCGGCGAAGAGGGCGAGCCCGAGCACGAGCAGGCTGTTGCCGAGGATCGAGCCGGTCAGGCTCGCCTTGACGACCTCGTCGAGCCCGCGGCGCAGCGCCACCAGGGCGATGATCAACTCGGCCGCGTTGCCGAAGGTGGCGTTCAGCAACCCGCCGACGCCGGCGCCGAAACGGTGCGCCAGCGACTCGGTGGCACGGCCCATGGCGCCGGCCAGCGGCACGATGGCCAGCGCGGCGGCGGCGAAGACCACGACGCCGGGCCAGTGCAGGTGGTGGCCGAGCACGGCGACGGGCAGCAGCACGAGGAGCCCGTCGAGCAGGTGCCCGGAGGCGACGACGGAGCGCAGGGAGGTGCGGGCGGCGGTCATCGCGCGCGACTCTGCCCGAAGCGGCGGCGCGGCTCAAGCGGGGCGCGAAGACGCGCCGGGCGGGGTCTCTCGACCCCGCCCGGGCGCTGGATCCCTCTACTTTCGCGAGCGAAGGATCACGAACAGCCCAGCGACGTCCCGCAATTCAGGCACTTGTAGCACGTACCGTTGCGGATGGTGATGTGGCCGCAGTTGTCGCAGAGCGGCGCGTCGCCTGGGAAATGGCTCAGCTGCGAGTCGGGGCCGGCCTCTCCGCCGTACGCCTCGAGCCGCGCGCGGCCCGCCGGCGCGGGACCCGCGGCCGCGGTCGCGGCCGGCGCGGCGCCCCCGTTGGTCCGGTGCTCGCGGCCCACGGGGTGCCCGTTGGCGTGCCCCTTCGGCTGGCCCACCAGCGACTCGTCCACGATGTGCGCGAGGTCGGTGCGTCCCAGGTACTCGATGCCCAGCACGCGGAAGACGTAGTCCACGACGCTGGTGCAGGCCCGCAGGTTGTCGTGCCCGTCCACGCGGCCGTGCGGCTCGAAGCGCGTGAAGCAGAACTGGTCCACCAGGTCGTCGAGCGGCACGCCGTACTGCAGGCCCATCGAGACCGAGATGGCGAAGCAGTTCATCATGCTGCGGAAGGCGGCGCCCTCCTTGTGCATGTCGATGAAGATCTCGCCGACGGTGCCGTCCTCGTACTCGCCGGTGCGCAGGAAGACCTTGTGCCCGCCGATGCGCGCCTCCTGCGTGAACCCGTGGCGGCGCTTGGGCAGGCGACGGCGGCGCAGGCGCGGCGGCGAGTCGGCCTCGGCGGCCGCCTCGGCCTTGCGCGCGGTGGCCAGCGGCTGGCTCAGCTTGCAGCCGTCGCGGTACAGCGCCACCGCCTTGAGGCCCATCTTCCAGGACTCGAAGTAGATGCGCTCGACGTCCTCGACCGTGGCCTCGCGCGGCAGGTTCACCGTCTTGCTGATGGCGCCCGAGATGAACGGCTGCACCGCCGCCATCATGCGGACGTGGCCCATCGGCTCGATGAAGCGCGTGCCCAGCGGGCCGCAGCGGTTCGCGCAGTCGAACACCGGCAGGTGCTCGGGCCGAAGGCCCGGGGCACCCTCGACGGTGAGGTGGCCGCACACCACGGCGTTGGCCTCCTCGATCTGCGCGTCGGTGAAGCCCAGGTAGGGCAGCAGGCAGAAGCCCGGCTTCTCGCGCTCGGCGATCGAGACGCCGAGGCGGGTGAGGGTCTCGTCGGTGACCGGGCCGCGCGCGAAGGCGAATCGCAGGTGCAGCGAGCCCGGCAGCGCCGCGTCGATGCGGCGGACCTCCGCCTCGCGCAGCCCCTTGCGCAGCAGTTCGTCGGTGTGGATGTGCGGCGCGCCCTCGAGCGTGCCGATGCCGACCGCCCAGCGGGTGATGCGCTCGATCTCGACCTGGCCGTAGCCGAGGCGCCGCAGCGCCGCCGGCACGGACTGGTTCACGATCTTGAAGTAGCCGCCGCCCGCCAGCTTCTTGAACTTCACCAGCGCGAAGTCGGGCTCGACCCCGGTGGTGTCGCAATCCATGAGCAGCCCGATCGTGCCGGTCGGCGCCAGCACGGTGGCCTGCGCGTTGCGGAAGCCGTGGATGGTGCCGAGGGCGATGGCCCGGTTCCAGGCCTCGACCGCGGCCTGGCGCAGCTCGCGCGGGGCGACCCGCGGGTCGATGGACTGCGCCGCCTCGCGGTGCAGGCGCATGACCTCGAGCATGCTGTCGCGGTTCTCCTCGTAGCGCACGAACGGCCCGCGGCTGGCCGCGATCTCGGCCGACAGCGCGTAGGCCTCGGCGGTCATCGTCGCCGTGACGGCGGCGGCGTAGGCGCGGGCCTCGTCGCTGTCGTAGGGCAGGCCCTGCACCATGAGCAGCGTGCCGAGGTTGGCGTAGCCCAGGCCGAGCGGGCGGAACTCGTGCGACCGGCGCGTGATCCGCTCGGTCGGGTACGAGGCGAAGTCCACCGCGATCTCCTGCGCGAGGAGGAACACGCGGCAGGCGTGGCGGAAGCCCTCCACGTCGAAGCCGCCGTCCTCGCGCCGGAACCGCATCAGGTTCACGGACGCCAGGTTGCAGGAGGTGTCGTCCACGAACAGGTACTCGGAGCACGGGTTCGAGGCGTGGATCTTCTCGGTCGCCCTGCACGTGTGCCACTTCTGGATCGTGTCGTCGTACTGCACGCCGGGATCGGCGCACTGCCAGGCCGCCGTGCCGATTTCGTGCCAGACCTCGCGGGCGCGCAGCGTCTCGTACACGTCGCCGGTCGTGCGCAGCGTCGTCTGCCAGGGGAGGTCGTCCACCACCGCCTGCATGAAGCGGTCGGGCAGGCGCACCGAGTTGTTCGAGTTCTGCCCGGAGACCGTGCCGTAGGCCTCGCCGTTGAAGTCCGGCGTGTAGCCCGCCGCCACCAGGGCCGCGACCTTCTTCTCCTCGCGCATCTTCCAGCGGATGAAGTCGAGGATCTCGGGGTGGTCGGCATCGAGCACGACCATCTTGGCGGCGCGTCGCGTCGTGCCGCCCGACTTCGTGGCGCCGGCGCCCTTGTCGAGCACCTCGAGAAACGACATCAGGCCCGACGACGTGCCGCCGCCCGAGAGCCGCTCCATGCGTCCGCGCAGCCGCGAGAAGTTCGTGCCGGTGCCCGAGCCGTACTTGAAGACGCGCGCCTCGTTGCGCGCCAGCTCGAAGATGCTCATCAGGTCGTCGCCCACCGACTGGATGAAGCAGGCGGACACCTGCGGGCGCGAGTACGAATCGGTGGTGACGTGGATCGCGTCGGTCTCGGCGTCCCACGCGTAGTTCCCACCCGAGCCGCCGATCCGGTACTCGTGCCACAGGCCGCAGTTGAACCACACCGGCGAGTTGAAGGCGCCGATCTGGTGCACGAGCATCCACGCCAGCTCGGCCTCGAAGGCGTCGGCGTCGGCGGGCGTGGCGAAGTAGCCGCCCTGCTGCTCGCCGCTCGCGCGCAGCGTGTGCGCGATACGATGCACGACCTGCCGCACGCTGGTCTCGTGGCCGGGCCGGCCGGGCAGGCCGGCCTTGCGGAAGTACTTGCTCACCACGATGTCGGTGGCGAGCTGCGACCACTCGGCGGGGACCTCCACGTCGTCCATCTGGAAGACGATGGAGCCGTCCGGATTGGCGATGACGGTGCGGCGGCGGTCCCAGGCGGTCTCGTCGAGCGGATCCGCGCCGGGCCGCGTGAAGCGGCGCGGCACGTGCAGTCCGGCGAGCGTGGGCGGGTCGAGCGGGATGGCGGGGACGGGGGCGGAGCCCCGGCCGCCGGAGAGCGTCTGGGTCATGC
>JAXDBZ010000025.1:0-9881 GCA_034678345.1 Candidatus Eiseniibacteriota bacterium | reverse complement strand
CGAACCCGCTTGGCAGCCCCGGGGCGCGGCCTTAGTCTGCGGTCACCCGACCCAGGGAGGGATCGCATGGCCGTGACCGACGAGAACGCCGGAGCCGGCCCCGTGGCGGTGGCCGCGGGCCACACCGACCCCATGAAGGGGATCGCCACGCACGAGCCGGACCCGGCACGGCCCGGCAGCCTGCGCCCGCGCCGCCCCGCCGACATCGAGCGCGAATGGCGCGAGACCGTCTACCGGGGCGCCGGCGACACCATGCCGCAGCTCACCGCCCGCGCCATCCTGATGGGGGCGTTCCTCGGCGGCATCCTCTCGCTCACCAACCTCTACGTCGCCCTGAAGATCGGCTGGACCTCGGGCGTGGCCATCACCGCCTGCATCCTGTCCTTCTCCATCTGGCGCACCCTGCGGGCCGCGGGCTTGGTACGCAGCGACTTCGGCATCCTTGAGAACAACTGCATGCAGTCCACCGCCACCGCCGCCGGCTACTCGGTGGGCGGGACGATGGCCTCGGCCATCGCCGCCATGCTCATGATCACCGGCCGGCAGATGGACTTCTGGACGCTGCTCGGCTGGAACGTCTGCCTCGCCGTCATCGGCGTGGCCATGGCCGTGCCGATGAAGCGGCACATGATCAACATCGAGCAGCTCCCCTTCCCTAGCGGCACGGCGGCGGCGGAGACGCTGCGCAGCCTGCACGCGCAGGGCGGCGCGCCGCACCGGGCGCGGGCGCTGGGGCTGGCCGGGTTCGTCGGCGTCGCCGTCGCCTGGTTGCGCGACGCCACCTTCGCCTTCATGCCGTGGAACCTGCCGGCGGCGCTACCCTTCGGCTCGCTCTCGGTCGGGGGGCTGTCGCTGGCGCAGCTGAGCCTGCGCTGGGACATGGGGCTCGTCACCGTGGGGGCCGGCGCGCTCGTCGGTTTCCGCGTCGGCTGGAGCCTGCTGCTCGGCGCGCTGCTCAACTACCTCGTGCTGGCGCCGTGGATGGCGCAGCGCGGCATCATCACCGCCGCCGACGCGGCGCGCGGCATCGGCTTCCCCGACATCGTGCGCTGGAGCCTGTGGAGCGGCGTGCCGGTCATGGTGGTGTCGAGCCTGGTGGCCCTGCTGCTCGGCTGGCGCACCGCCGGCCGCGCCCTGTCGGGCCTGGGCCTGCGGCGCGACCGCCGCGCGAGGGGCGAGGATCCCCTTGCGGCCATCGAGGTGCCGCCGTCGTGGTTCTGGGGCCTGTTCCTGATCGGCGCGGTGGGCGTGGTCATCATGCAGCGCCTCGTCTGGGACATCCCCGTCGTCATGGGCACGATCGCGGTGCTGCTCACCTTCGTGCTGAGCGTGGTGGCCTGCCGCGCCACCGGCGAGACCGACACCACGCCGACCGGCGCGCTGGGCAAGGTGACGCAGCTCGCCTACGGCGTGCTCGCGCCCTCGAACATGACCACGAACATCATGACCGCCTCGGTCACCGCCAACGCCTCCGGCTGCGCCGCCGATCTGCTCACCGACCTGAAGAGCGGCTACCTGCTGGGCGCGAACGCCCGCAAGCAGTTCATCGCGCAGCTCATGGGCATCCTGCCGGGGGCGGTCTGCGTCGGGCTGGGCTGGGCCCTGCTGGTGCCGAACGCGGACGTGCTGGGCACGGAGCGCTTCCCGGCGGCGATGGCGGTGGTGTGGAAGGGGGTCGCCGAGCTGCTCTCGCACGGCATCACCTCGCTGCCGCCCACCGCGCGGATCGGGGCGCTCGTCAGCGCCGGACTCGGCCTGCTGCTGCCCCTGCTCGAGCGGGCGTTCCCGCGGGCGCGGGCGTTCCTCCCCTCGCCCATGGGGCTCGGGCTGGCCTTCGTGATGCCCGGCTACATCTCGATCTCGATGTTCGTCGGCGCGCTGCTGGCGGCCACCGTCGGGCGCTGGCGCCGCCGCGCCGCCGAGGAGTACGTGGTGCCGGTGGCCTCGGGCCTGATCGCCGGCGAGAGCCTGATGGCCGTGCTCATCAGCGCGCTCATCGCCCTCGGCGTGGCGCAGAACTGACCGCGGGCCCGGGGGACGTGCGCCCCCGGGCCCGCGCGACCTCCGCGAGGCGACGCGTCTCAGCCCTTCGCCGCGCCTCCCTTGCCCGAGGTGTCCACCTTGAGCGGGCAGTAGAGCGGACAGAAGCGGAAGAGGCCCGTGAGCAGCGGGATGAGGCCGATCCAGCCCCACGGCGTCCGCGGGCCCACGAACACGAGCGCGATCAGCACCAGGCCCACCACGACGCGCAGGATGCGGTCCATCCCTCCGACGTTCGGCTTCATCGTGACCTCCTCTCGCGGCCCTCGGTGACTCACTCGTCCGGCTTCAGGTGCAGCTCGCGCCAGATCTCGGGCTCGACCTCGCTCGGGCAGCCGTCCATCAGGCTCGAGGCGGTGGTCGTCTTGGGGAAGGCGATGGTGTCGCGGATGTTGTCCCGGCCGGCCATGAGCATGACGATGCGGTCGAAGCCCAGGCCGATGCCGCCGTGTGGCGGCGCGGCGTAGCGGTAGGCCTCGAGCAGGAAGCCGAACTTGGCGTGGGCCTGTTCCACGGTGAGCCCCACCACCTTCATCACGCGCTCCTGGATGTCGGGCCGGTGGATGCGGATCGAGCCCGAGCCCAGCTCGGTGCCGTTCAGCACCAGGTCGTAGAGCGTGGCGTACACGCCGCCCGGGTCGGTCTCGAGCAGCGGCAGGTGCTCGGCCCTGGGCATGGTGAACATGTGGTGGCGCGGCGCCCAGCGCTTCGCTTCGGCGTCCCACTCGAAGAGCGGGAAGTCGCGCACCCACAGGAAGCGCCAGTCGCGTTCGCGTCCCTCCACCAGCGGCTGGCCGAGCTGCGTGCGCAGCACGCCCAGCGCCTTGAGAGTCGGCTCCCACGGGCCCGAGGTGTAAAGGACCGCGTCGCCCTCCTTCGCCCCGACGGCCGCCAGCAGCTCGTCGTACAGCGCGCCCGGGAAGACCGCCTCGGCCTTCGCGCGCTCCGCCGGCGTCACCTTGAGGAATCCCAGCCCCGCCGCACCCGCGCCCTTCACGACCTCCTCGTACTTCCTGAGCTGGCTGCCCGAGATCGCCGCGCCGCCGGGCAGGACCATCGCCGCACCGGTGCCGCCCGCCGCCTTCGCCGGGTTGGCCACCACGTTGCGCGGCGAGCGCGCCAGGAGGCCCGTCACGTCGCGCAGCTCGAGGCCGAAGCGCAGGTCGGGCTTGTCGCTGCCGTAGCGACCCATCGCCTCGCGGAAGGTGAGCCTCGGGAAGGGTCGCGGCAGCTCCGTGCCGAGCACCTCGCGCCACAGCGCGACGAACAGCGCCTCGACCGCCTCGAAGACCTGCTCCTCGTCCACGAACGACATCTCGACGTCGATCTGCGTGTGCTCGGGCTGGCGGTCGGCGCGCAGGTCCTCGTCGCGCAGGCAGCGCGCCAGCTGGAAGTAGCGGTCCACCCCGGCGATCATCAGCGTCTGCTTGTAGAGCTGCGGCGACTGCGGCAGGGCGTAGAACTTGCCCGGATGCACGCGGCTCGGCACGACGTAGTCGCGCGCCCCCTCGGGCGTCTGCTTCACCAGCAGCGGCGTCTCGACCTCGAGGAAGCCCGCGCCCGACAGGTGCGCGCGCACCGCCTGCGCGGCGCGGTGGCGCAGCGCCAGCACGCGCGAGAGCTCCGGCCGGCGCAGGTCGAGGTAACGGTACCGGAGCCGCAGGTCCTCGCTCGCCAGCAGCTCGGAGCTCGGCAGCACCGGCGGCGCCTCGGCCGCGGCGAGCACCCGGAGCTCGCGCACGTCCAGCTCGACCTCGCCGGTCGGCATCTCGGCGTTGCGCGCCTCGGCCGGGCGCCGCGCGACCTCCCCCTTGACGGCGACCACCCACTCGAGCCCGAGCTTCGCCGCGCGCGCGGGCAGCTCCGGGCCGCCCTTCTCCGGTCGGAAGACGATCTGCGTCAGGCCGTGCCGGTCGCGCAGGTCAGCGAACAGCACGCCGCCGTGGTCGCGCACGCGGTGCACCCAGCCCATGAGCGTGGCGGAGGCTCCGGCGTGCCCGGCACGGAGCTCGCCGCAGGTGTGGGTGCGGCGCCAGCCGCCCAGGTCCTCGAGCACGATGCCCGGCTGCTCCGTCATGGCTTCTCCGTCCCCTTCGTTGCGGGCGCCGCCGCCAGACGAGCGGCCAGGGCCTCCTCGAGGGCCGCGCGCGCGATCGTCTCCTGCGCGCCGCCGGCGAGGTCCTTGACCACCACCTCGCCGCGCGCCCACTCCTCCTCGCCGACGATGACCAGCAGCCGCGCCCCGCTCTTCCCCGCCGCCTTCATCTGCGCGCCGAAGCCGCGGGCCTCGACGTCGCACTCCACGGCGAAGCGCCGCCGCAGTCCGCGGACCAGCGCCGCGGCCGCCGCCTGCGTGGACTCCATCGCCGCCACGTAGAGGCCCGCCGGCGGCGCGGGCAGCGCCGCAGCACGCTCCTCCAGCACCAGCATGGCGCGGTCGAGGCCGATGGCGAAGCCGACGCCCGGCGTGGGCGGGCCGCCCAGCTCGGCGACGAGCCCGTCGTAGCGGCCGCCGCCGCCCAGCGCGCTCTGCGCGCCCAGCGCGCGGTCGTGCACCTCGAAGGCGGTGCGCGTGTAGTAGTCGAGGCCGCGCACCAGCCCGTGGTCCACCTCGTAGCGGATGCCGGTCGCCTCGAGCCCCTGGAGCACCGCCTCCCAGTGGGCGCGGTCCTCGGCGTCGATGGCGTCCAGCATGCGCGGCATGTCCCCCAGCTCCCGGAACAACGCCAGGTCGCCGGCATCCTTGGTGTCGAGCACCCGCAGGGGGTTCGCCACCAGCCGCTGCCGCGAGTCGGCGCTGAGCCGCTCGCGCACCGGCCCGAGCCATTCCCGGAGCCGGTCGCCGTAGGCACGGCGCGAGGCCGGCTGGCCGACGCTGTTCAGCGCCACCGTCAGGTCGCGGAAGCCCCAGGCCTCGTAGAGGTCCACGAACAGCGTGATCATCTCGACGTCGGCGCCGGGAGCGGGCGAGCCCACCAGCTCGCAGTTGATCTGCGAGAACTGCCGGTAGCGCCCCTTCTGCGGCCGACCGTAGCGGAACACCGGCCCCAGGCTCCACAGCCGGTGCACGCGCGCGCGGCCGCCGAGCCCGTGCTCGAGGTAGGCGCGCATCACGCCGGCGGTGAACTCGGGACGCAGCGCCAGGTCGCGGTCGCCGAGGTCCTTGAAGCGGTACATCTCCTTCTGGACGACGTCGCTCGACTCGCCCGAGGTCCGCGCGAACAGCTCGAACTCCTCGAACAGCGGCGTGCGGATCTCACGGTAGCCGTAGCGCTCGAGCACCCCGCGCGCCTGCGCCTCGGCCCACTGCCAGCGGGCCAGCTCGGCGGGCAGCAGATCACGCGTGCCGCGCGGTGCCTGGAACCTGGGCGCCATGGGTCAGCTCCTCACGAAGGCGACGTACAGCAACTGGGCGATCCCCCCTCCCACCGTGTCGGCCAGCAGGTCGAAGACGTCGCACTGCCGGCCCGGGATGAAGGACTGAAAATACTCGTCGGCGGCCCCGGTGAGTACCACGAATCCCAGGGCGATCATGGCGGCGAAGAGCGGGCGGCCGACCCGCAGGTGGGCCCGCAGGGCCCGCACCAGCAGCAGCCCGAGGATCAGGTACTCGATCACGTGGAGGAGCTTGTCGCCGAGGGTGAAGCCCAACGGCGCATGCAGGTTGGGCTGCGCGCTGGCCGTGAAGATGGCGGTCAGATAGACCAGCGGCGGCAGCCAGAAGCGCAGGAAGAGCGTGAAGAAGCGGCGTTCCGGCGGACGCGTCACGGGGGCTACGACTCCTCTCGAGGTGGTCGGCACGTGGGTCGCGAAGGGCACGGCAGGATATCACGGGGCCCGGCGGAGGACATCCCGGGCCCGCGACCTCAGGCCGGCGACGACCGCTCCGGCCGGGGCACGGCCACGAACAGGATCGAGAAGTTGAGCCCCGCCGGCAGGAACGGCGCGGGCGAGCGGCGCACCTCGCGCACGTCCATGAAGCAGCGGAGGGTCTGGTAGAGCCAGCGCCAGTCCCAGCCCGTGTGGCCCGTGCCGTGCGGCGGCAGCCGGTGCGTCTGGTAGAGGCCCGCCCAGAACGTCTCGGCCGTCCGGCGCTTCCGGTGGCGGTGGTAGCCGAGCATCAGACCCCCGACGTGCTTGATCCACACGCCGGGCCCCAGCTCGATGGGCACCGAGGCGACGAAGGCGCGGGGCCGCAGGGCGGCGATGCCGGCGATCATGCGGATGCTGGCGGCCTCCGGGATGTGCTCGATCATCTCGAGGGCGCACACGAGGTCGGGCCGCCCGAGCCGCGCGATGGCGGACTCGTCCTCGGCCGAAGCGCACTGGACCTGGAAGTCGGGTCTGGCGCCGTACCGCGCGCGCGCCACCCGGCAGAACTCCGGGTCGTGGTCGATCCCCACGTACTCGACCGGGAAGCGCTCGCTAAGCAGCCCGTAGAGCTTCGCCACCGCGCAGCCGACCTCGGCGACGCGCAGCGGCCGCTCCGGGGTCTCGCGCGCCAGCCGGGTCGCGACGTCCAGCGTGTGGGCGTAACGGCGCGAGTGCAGCCAGCTGGTGAGC
Source organism: Candidatus Eiseniibacteriota bacterium (assembly GCA_034678345.1). Classification (GTDB taxonomy): domain Bacteria; phylum Eisenbacteria; class RBG-16-71-46; order RBG-16-71-46; family RBG-16-71-46; genus JANXPZ01. The sequence continues at coordinate 3,278 of JAXDBZ010000025.1, read as the reverse complement.
GCGTTGAAGCGCTGCACGCGTTCGTACGCCGTCTCGTCTGCCGGGATCGACGAAGGCATCGCGCCTCCAAGGGTCGTCGTCACGGACGGAAGGGGAGTCTACCGGGGTCCTCCCGGCCCGGCAATGCCCCGATCCGCGCTCCCCGATGCCGGCGGGGGTGGCCGGGCAGGCGCCGTCGGGCGGCGACCGCCCGCTTGACGCTGGGAAGGCGCATCCGTAGAGTATCCGGGCTTTCCCGCCTGCGTGCGGCCCCGGGCCGCGCGCGCCGTGCGCCGCTAGCTCAATTGGCAGAGCAACTGACTCTTAATCAGTAGGTTCTAGGTTCGATTCCTAGGCGGCGCACCATCTCCTCCGCGGGCCACGGGCGCGGGGACCAGGACGACACGAAGCCCCGCCCACGAGGCGGGGCTTCGTCGTGTCCGGCCGGGCTATGCCGCCGCGGGTGCGGGGTGGGCGGCCAGCAGCGCCATGGCCAGCGTGTGGAGCTCCTCGTGGCCACGCGGACCCATGACGTCGCGCTCGAACCGCGCGAAGTCGTCCGCCAGCTCCTCCAGTTCCCCGGCGGGGATCGTCTTCTCCGCCAGCGGGAAGAGGAGTTGGTCCTCCTTCGCGATGTGATCGTGCAGCAGCTCGGCGTAGCCGCGCACCGTCGCCCTCAATCGCTCCACCTCGGCCGGCGACAGCGACCCCCGCCCCTCGGCCAGTGCCGCCAGCTCGCGCACGTGGGCCCGGCCAGTGGCGTGCTCGTCGAGCACCTTGAGCCGCGGCCCCTCGTCGGCCGGCAGGCCATGGCGGACCATGCGCGGCAGGAGGCGGTCCTCCTCCTTGCCGTGGTGGCACCGGTCCGCGAACTCCCGGAAGAACCGGACGTAGCGTCCGAGCGTCTCCCGGGCGTCCTCCGCCGCCGTCCCTGGCCCCGCCGCGAACCTCTCGAGCGATCCCAGCACTCCTTCGATCACCTGGTGCTCGCGCGTGAGTTCGTCGATGGCTCTGCTCATGATCTCCTCCTTCCCCCCGCGCGCGCCGGCTCCCCGAGGGCGGCGACGCGGGTGCTCCCCAGACTGCCGATCATCGTCGCCCTGACCCGGCTCCACGACCCGTGCAGCGGGCAGGGCGTCGTTCCGCCGCACGGTTTCAAGCCCAGCAGGCACTCGCGCGGGTCCATGCGACCGTCGAAGAGCTCGACGATCTCCAGCACGCTCCTCCGTCCGCCGCGCGCCGTCAGCACGAACCCGCCGCCCCACCCCTTCCGCCCCTCCACGCACCCCTCCCGCTCGAGCCGCTTCATCACCTTCGCCAGATAGTCACGCGGCGCGCCCGTCGCCACCGCCAGCACGCGCGCCTGCTGCCGCTCGCCCGGGTGCAGGGCCAGCCACCGCAACGCGCTCAGTGCGTACTTCGCCGATCGAGAGATCATGGCCCGCCTTTCAATGGATACGTTTATCCATTGAGAGCGCGAGGTCAAGGGGGAAATCGGAGGCGCACGCACACCGGGGTGGCAGGCGGCCTCGGCCGGGCGCGCCCCGCGCCGCCGTCGCAACGGGCGGGCCGGCATACGATTGCGCCCGTTTCCCGGGCGGGCCTAGACTGCCCGCGGCATCCCGGCGCAGGGGACGACAAGGACCGAGGAACGGCCGCATCGCGCAGGCCAGGAAGGGAGAGCGATGAACACCATTCTCGTCGTCGGCGGCATCTACCATCTCTGCTGGGTCTTCTTCGACTCGAATTGGCCCCATCTCTTCGCCTGGAAGCGGACCCTGGCGCCGCTCGACGACATCAACCGCGCCCTGCTCTACATCCTGAGCCGGCTGATCATCCTGCTCTACCTGTACATCGCGACCCTGTCGTTCTTCTTCCAGGACGCGCTGCTGGGCACCCCGCTGGGGAAGTCCGTCCTGATCTTCGTGACGGTCTACTGGGCCTTCCGCGCGTTCATGCAGATCCAGTTCTTCGGCTTCGCGCGCGCCGACCGCATGAACATCAAGCTCTCCGAGCTGAACTACCCCGCGCCGGTCAACCGCCTGTCCAATCGCGCGGCGTCGGTGGGGTTCTTCGTCATCATGGTCTTCGGCACGCTGGTCTACCTCGTGCCGGCCCTGCGCTGACGCCCGGGGGCGGATCCCCGGCCCGCGGCCGGGCCCCGGCGGGGCTCAGCGCCCCGGCCGCAGCAGTGCGGCGTGGAGCTTGCGCAGCTTCTCCAGCTTCGGCCCGATGACCACGCGGCAGTAGCCGGCCCCCGTGTTCCGGTCGTAGTAGTCCTGGTGATAGCCCTCCGCCGGATGGAACGCGGTGAAGGGGACCACCTGCGTCACGATGGGATCGCGGTAGGCCTTGCGCGCGGTCAGCTCGGCGATGAGGCCTTCGGCCACGGCCTTCTGCTCCGGCGTGTGCCAGAGGACGATCGAGCGGTACTGCTCCCCCACGTCGGCGCCCTGCCGGTCCGGCGTGGTGGGATCGTGCAGGTCGAAGAAGACCCGCAGCAGGTCCCGGTAGGAGATCACGGCCGGGTCGAAGACGACCTGCACCACCTCGGCGTGGCCGGTCGTGCCGGTGGAGACCTGCTCGTAGGTGGGCGCCGCGACCGAACCGCCCGCGTAGCCCGAGGTCACGCTGGTCACGCCCCGGAGCCGCGCGAAGAACGCCTCGGTGCACCAGAAGCAGCCGCCGCCCAGCGTGGCGGTCTCCAGCCGCCGCGGCGCGGCGGCGTCGGCCTTGGGCGTTCCGGCGCCGGCCCCACCAGCCACCACGAGGAGGACCGGCACCAGGGCGGCCGAGGAGCGAGTGAGACCCAGGACGAAGCGGGGTGGGCGCATGATCCCCTTGGATGAGCCCGGGGGCCCCGGGATCCGGCGCCGCTACCGCGCCAGCAGCCCCGCCACGCCCAGCGCCGCGAGGCCCGCCCCGCTCACCCACAGCGCCGCGCGCAGGCGCGCCGGCACGTGGCCCGCCGGAGACGTCGGCGCCGGCACGCCGAAGCCGACCCGCAGCTCGTGCAGCGCCGCGGTGAACGCCGCCAGCCAGCCCAGCGCGAAGGCCACCAGCAGTCCGCTGTGCCCGCGAGCCGCGAGCCCGCCCGCCACGTCGAGCCACAGCCGCGCGCCCGGCGTGCCTGGCACCCCGGCCAGCGAGAACAGGGCGTAGAGCCCGGCGAGGGCCGCGAGCGGATGGCGGCGGAACAGATGCCCGCCCGGCTCCCCCGGAGCGAGGGCCGTGGGCGTCAGGCGCGCGAGGAGCGTGGCGCCGGACAGCGCCAGCGCCAGATGCGCGGCCCAGGCCGC
>JAXDBZ010000024.1:0-4519 GCA_034678345.1 Candidatus Eiseniibacteriota bacterium | reverse complement strand
CCCCATGAGCGAGCCGGTCTTGGCCCGGATCAGCTCCTCGTACTGCGCCTCGGTCACCTCGAGGTCGTAGGCGTACTGGAACTCGAGCGCCTCCCCACCCGCCATCTCCCCCACCACTCCGGTGAGGACCTCCAGGGCGAGGTCGAGGCGGCGCCGCACCATGACGTTGAGCGCGTGACCGAACAGGTAGTCGCCCATGATGATGGCCATCTCGTCGGTCCACAGCCCGTTCACCGTCGGCAGGCCCCGACGCAGCACGCTGCTGTCCACGGCGTCGTCGTGGATGAGGGCGGCCGCGTGCAGCATCTCCACCACCGCCGCCGACAGCACGGCCTCCTCGCCCACCGGGCCGCGCAGCCGCGCGGTCAGCAGCAGCAGGGTGGGGCGGATCTTCTTGCCGCGCGTGGCGAGCACGTGCCCGCCCACCTGGTTCAGGATGGGGATGGAGGTCCGGAACGCGTCGCGCAGCAGGCCCTGGACCTGCTCCAGCTCGCGGCGAACCGGTCTCTGGACCGCGGCGAAGGACATGTCGGCTCTTCCGAGGACGGGGACGTTGCGGCTCTCAGCAAAGCGACGGAGGATATGGGCCGCGCTTCACGAGTGTCAAGCCGCGCCCCCGCCGCGTCGCTCGGCGAGTCGCGCCAGCAACCGCTCGCGCGTGTTCCGCGCCGGGTCCTCGAGCACCTCCTCGAGCAGGCCGGCGAGGGCGGCGCCCACCTCGGGGCCCGGCCCGATGCCGAGCGCGCGCATCACGTCTGCGCCGTCCACCGCCAGGTCGCACACGTGCAGCGCGTGCGCTTCCGCCCGCACGCGCTCGATGCGCCGGCGCAGCGGCTCGAGCTGGCCCGGGAATCCCGTCTTCAGGCCGTTGCCCAGCATGTCGGCGATGCGCAGGTCGAAGAGGTCGGCGACCGCCTCCTCGCCCACCCGGCGCAGCCAGCGGCGCACCGCCGCGTCGCTCCACTGGGCGCGATAGTCGAACATGTGCTCGCGCACCAGGTGCACGATGGCCGCGCGCTCGGCCGCCGGGAAGCGCAGGCGCTCGAGCAGGCGGTCGGCGAGGTCCGAGCCGACCCGCTCGTGCTGGTAGAAGGTCCCTTCGCCGCGCCGCTCGACCCGCGTGTCCGGCTTGCCGATGTCGTGCAGCAGTGCCGCCCATCGCACCGCCGGCTTGGCGGCCGGGGCGTGGTCGCAGCTGAGCAGCGAGTGCAGGTACACGTCGTGAGCGTGCCACCGGTTCTGGGGCACGCCGTAGGTCCGCGCCAGCTCGGGCAGCCACAGCCCGAGCAGCCCGGCCTCGCGCAGGTGCTCGAACCCGACCGAGGGGCGCGGCGCGGCCATCAACCGCACCAGCTCCCCGCGGACGCGCTCGAGCGCCACCAGGCGCGCGCGGTCGACCACGCCGCCCAGCGCGGCGCGCGTCGCCGGCGCCAGCTCCAGCCCGAGCGTGGCGGCGAACCGCGCCGCGCGCAACGGACGGAGCGCGTCCTCGCGGAAGCGCGCCAGCGGATCGCCCACCGCCCGCAGGCACCGCCCCTCCAGGTCCGCCAGCCCCCCGGTGGGGTCCACCAGCGCGCCGCTCCACGGATCGAAGGCCATCGCGTTCACCGTGAAGTCGCGCCGCGCCAGGTCCGCCCGCAGGTCCGCGGTGAAGGTGACCGCGTCCGGGTGTCGCGCGTCGCGGTAGGCGGCCTCGCGGCGGAAGGTCGTGCACTCCAGCGTGACCTCCTCCAGCAGCACGAGGACCGTCCCGTGCTCGATGCCGATGGGCTCGACGCGCGGGAACAGCGCCCGCACCTCCCCCGGCGGACGGTCGGTGGCCACGTCCATGGGCATGCGGTCCGGCCGGCCCATCAGCACGTCGCGGACGGTGCCCCCGACGAGGTAGGCTTGGTGACCGTCGGCCCGCAGGCGCCCGAGCGCCTGGACGACCCTGGCCGGCCACGGGTGGCCCGCCAGCCGCGCGGCCGCCACGGCCAGGGGGTCGTGGGGCCGCGTCACCACGACGGCCCGCGCGCCACCGCGCGGCGCCGGGAGGTCCGGATGAGCCGCTGGATGCGACTGGTGTGCATGCTGCTCCTCGCTCCGCCCGTCTTCTCCACCACCGCCCGGGCCTCGGCGGACGCCGACACGCTCGCCGTCCCTCCGCGCAGCGTCCGCCTGTGGCAGATGGGCGCGCGGCCGGACCGGCTCCAGCACGCCGGCCTGTCCTTCACGATGGGTCTGGGCGCCGGCCTCGCCACCCGCCGGCCCGCCGCCGCCGCCGCCACCTCCGTGCTCGGCCTCCTCAAGGAGCTCCGGGACACGCGCCACGGCGGCTTCGACGCCGTGGACCTCGCCGCGGACGTCGCCGGGGCCGCGCTGGCGGCGCTGGCCACGCACGCCGCGAACCACTGACCCGCGGCTACTCCGGCAGCGGGATCTTCCCGCCTCCCGTCGGCGCGGTCTCGGCTCCGGTCGAGCGGGTCGCGGCCACCGCGATGGCCGCCGCCGCGGAGACCCCGACGAGCCCCGTCCGGTACCAGTCGATGCGCCGCACCGAGATGCTGGCCACGTCGTCCAGGGCCAGGCGCACGGTCTCGAACTCGTCGATCGGGCCCTCCACCTCGCGCCGGCGGTAGCCGATCAGCGAATCGGCCTCGATGCGGGCCGACTCCAGCTCGAAGCTCTCGCCCCGGCCGGTGAGCACGTGCACGGGGTCCCTGCCCACGCGCGCGAGGTAGTCCCGGCGCGGAAGCTCCCGCAGCGTCGTACAGCCCGTGCCCGCCACCCAGACCGCCAGCACCCCGAGATGCCATGCCCGGCTCAGCCTCATGCTCGCGCCCTCCCCGCCCGGATCGTACCGACCGCCGGCGACAGGATACCGCAGGATGGCGAGCCGTGCGCGGCGCGAGCGCCCGCGCCGAGAACGGCGCGGCCCCCGGTCGCCTCAGGGACGGAAGAGGATCCGGCCGCAGGACTCGCACACGGACAGCGTGTCCGCGTTGGCCGCCGCCGTCGGCAGGGTGATGAAACAGCCCTGGCAGACGCCCCCGCGCACCGCCACCACCGCTCGTCCGTAGCGCCGGCGGGCCCGTTCGTAGGCGTGGACCCAGCGCGGCTCGAGCCGCGCGCAGAGCTGGGCCCGCGCCCGTTCCAGCGCCGGGAGCCCATCGTGCCGGAATCCCACCGTCAGGGAGCGCTGCCGGGCCCCGCCGGCCCTCGCCTCCTCGAGCAGGAGGTCGAGATCGTGCAGCCGCACCACGTCCGTCCAGCCGCTCATCCCAGGACCGCCTCCAGCACCGCCCCGATCTCCTCGGGGCTCGAGCTCTCCAGGAGCCTCTGGCGTGTCCGGCCCGGTCGCACCGCCGCCGACACGCGACCGACCCGCTCCAGATGGGTCGCCGCCCGGGTCGCCGCCGGCGAGAGCACGAGGAGGACGAGATGGACCGGATCGTCCTCGCCGCCGTCCCAGGCCACGCCGCGTCGCGAGCGGGCCACGATGAGCAGCGGGCGGGAGACGAGCAGAGAACGCGCGTTGGGTACGGCCACCCCCCGGCCCACCGCGGTGGACCCGAGCCGCTCGCGCAGCGCCAGGGTGGCGCGCAGCGCCCCCGGCTCCGACACGTAGCCCAGCTCCCCGGCCAGCCGCGTCAGCTCGCCGAGGACGGACTCACGCCTGCGCGTCTTCAGTTCCGGGATGAGGTGCGCGGGGTGCAGAGCCGGACCGGTCACGATGGACATCGGTCGGACGACCTCCTGGCGGCACCTTAGCACCGCCACCGGCCCGCCCGCCAGTCCCCGTCGCGCGCTCAGGCGTCCGCGGGATCCGCTCGTGCGTTCGGAGCCTCCGACCGCGCCCGCGCCCGCAGCCAGCGCGCGGCCGCCCACGCCACCACCACACCCAGCAGCGCACCCACGACCACGTCGCTCAGGTAGTGCCGGTTCAGGTACATGCGCGAGAAGGCCACCAGCGAGGCCAGCGCGTAGAACGCCGGCCAGCCCCGCCGCCAGCGGGAGGTCAACACCCACGCGAGCGTGAAGCCGTTGGCCGCATGGCTCGACGGGAAGGACGAGTTCGAGCGCTTGCTCTCGCCGTCCGGACGCGTCCGGTTCACCGCGCGCTTGCCCCCCTCGACCAGCAGGTTGGTGCCGGCCAGCGACGTCGCCGCCAGGCGCGCCAGAGCCCAGCCGCGCCCGCCCGCGACCTCGGCGGTCACCACCACCGCCAGCCCGCCCATCACCACCACCGGCCGGCCCCACGAGGTCGCCGCCCTCATGACGCCCGGCCACGCCGAGCCGCTGGTCTCCTGCGCCCGCGCCAATTCCCGCACGCGCGCCGCCACGACCGCGTCCAACTGGCGCACCGGGTCCAGCAGCGCGAGCAGCAACAACAGGACCCTCACCGGGTCTCTCCCACGGGCAGCAGCGCGTCCGCCCGCACCAGCCCCGACAGGTCCCGGCCGACCCGCACCCGCGCCGAGCCACCCTCCCGCCTCAGCACCTCGACCACCTGCCCCGCTTCGAGCTCGAGCCCGCT
>JAXDBZ010000023.1:0-2944 GCA_034678345.1 Candidatus Eiseniibacteriota bacterium | reverse complement strand
GCCGCGCCTTCGACCGCCACGAGGCCGTGTACCAGCGCAGGGACGGCTCCCGCGTCCACGTCATCGAGTCCGTGGTCGGCGTGTTCGACGCCGGCGGCGCGCTGGTCGAGATCCAGGGGCACCTCATCGACGACACCGAGCGCCGCAACGCCCAGGAGCAGCTCCGCCTGGCGCAGCGCATGGAGTCGGTCGGACGGCTGGCCGGCGGCATCGCGCACGACTTCAACAACGTGCTCACCGTCATCATGGGCTCGGCCGAGATGATCCGGCGGCGCGTGCCCGCCGACCACCCGGCGCATCGCAGCGCCGAGGACATCCGCAAGGCCGCCGGCCGGGCCGCCTCGCTGACGCGGCAGCTGCTCGCCTACAGCCGCCAGCAGGTGCTGCAGCCCCGCGTGCTCGACCTGGGCGCGGTGGTGGCCGAGATGGAGGGCATGCTGCGGCAGCTGCTCGGCGCCGGGATCGAGATCGTGACCACGCGGACCGCCGCGGCCGCCCGCGTCAAGGCCGACCTCGGCCAGCTCCAGCAGGTGCTGCTCAACCTGGTGATCAACGCGCGCGATGCCATGCCCCGCGGCGGGACGATCACCATCGAGATCCGCGAGACCGAGCTGGACGAGTCGTACGCCATCGGGCGCGGCTGGGCCTTCAAGCCCGGGCGCTACGTCCAGCTCGCCGTCGGCGACACCGGCTGCGGCATGGACGCCGCGACCATGGCGCGCGTCTTCGACCCGTTCTTCACCACCAAGGCCACCGGCAAGGGCACCGGCCTCGGCCTGGCCACCGTGTACGGCATCGTCAAGCAGAGCGGCGGGCACATCGACATCGAGAGCGAGCCCGGACAGGGGGCGACCTTCCGCATCTATCTGCCGTGCGTGGACGAGGCCCTGTCGGCGCCGGGACCCTCGACGGAGGCCCCGGGGCGCGGCACCGAGACGGTGCTGGTGGTCGAGGACGAGGAGCTGGTGCGCAAGGTCATCGCCGAGACGCTGTCCGGGGCCGGCTACGCCGTGCTCGAGGCGGCCGGCTCGAGCGAGGCGCTGGCCCTGTCCGCCCGGCACGGCGGGCGCATCGACCTGCTCATCACCGACCTGGTGATGTCGGGGCCCGGCGGGCAGGAGCTCGCCGTCCGCGTGAGCGAGCGCCGGCCGGACATGGCGGTGCTGTGCGTCTCGGGCTACGCCGACCAGGCGGTCGTGCAGACCGGGCATCTCGGTACCGAGACCCCCTTCCTGCAGAAGCCCTTCACGCCCGACGCGCTGCTGCGCAAGGTGCGCGAGACCCTCGACGAGCCGCGCCGCCGGGCGGCGTAGGCCTCAGCTCCCGCCGACCGCGATCCCGGTGCGGCAGGCGCGGCCGGTCAGCGCCGCGCACAGCCTCGTCGCCGGCAGGCGCGTGCCGAAACGCGGGGCGTACTCCGCCGGCTCGAGCCGCCACGGCCCCGCGCCCTCCGCGGTGAACGTGGCGGTCGTGCCGCCCACCGTCACCCGGGCGCGCGCGCCGTCCAGCTCGACCCGGGCGTCCGGGTGGAGCGGGAAGACGATCTCCGCCGGCAGCCGGTCCACGCGGTCCTCGATCACGACGCGGCCGTCCGCGACCTCGACGCGGCGCCAGTGCCGGCCTCCGCCCGCCCAGTCGCAGCGCCAGCCGTCGCCGTCGGCGCGCACGCGGGCGCGGTCCCCCCACAGGAAGGGCCCCAGCATCTCGTTCTGGCTGCGCCCGCCGAAGTGCACGGTGGCGTGCGCCGGGGTCGAGCGGCAGCGGTCGCGCGCCGCCGCGTCCTCGTGGTAGGCGAAGGTGCCCGGGTCCAGCACCACGGCGTCGGCGCCGCGGAAGACGGTGACCGCCAGCGCGTCGGCGTGCGCGTGCGCGGCGATGGAGCCCAGGCCGAGCGGCGCGTGGTCGAAGGTGACGAGCAGTCCGCGCTCGCGCCACGCCGTCCAGCCGCCGGCGGGGAAGTCGTGCCGTCCCTCGGCCGCCGCGCGCGGCGCGCGCGCGCGCCCGAACAGCAACTGCGCCATGCCGCCCTCGTCGGACAGCGCGTCCGCCCCGAGCCAGGCCGCCAGCGCGTTGCCGACGAGGTCGAGCCGCGCCGGGCCCTCGGCGGCGAGCAGCACGCGCCCGTCGTCCTCGTCGCCCACCTGCGGCAGCCGCCCGTCCGGCAGGCGCAGCGCCCGCGCGAACTCGAGCGAGGCGGCGAGCCGCGCCCGCACCGCGTCGGGCACGAGCCGGCCGGCGTGCTCGGCCGCCACGAAGGGCAGCAGGAACAGCTCCCAGACGAAGGGCAGGTAGCCGAAGGCCTGCTCGGCGCTCACGCCGTCGGGGTGGATCTGGCGCAGGCACTCGTGCTCGAGCCCGGCCAGCCCCTGCTCGAGCAGCTCGCCGGCGCCGCGCAGGGCGGGCAGCATCGCTCCCGCGGTCACCATGGCCCCGTATTCGGCGACCAGGTGGTTGTTGGCGCTCGAGCCCAGGCTCAGGTGGTCGCGGCAGTGCAGCGCCTGCTGGGCGATCAGGCCGAGCGCGGCGGCGGGCTCGCGCGGCAGGCCGGCGTCGGCGAGCAGGCCCAGCGTCCACGACATCGTGGTCACGCGGACGGCCATCTCGACGCCGCTGGTGTGGTGGATGCCGTGGCCGAGCGGCGCGCGGGCGCAGAAGTCGTCGAGCCAGCGCGCCGCCCGCTCGGCGTAGGCGCGTTCGTCCGTGAGCCGCCAGGCCAGAGCCAGCGTCGGCAGCATCGTGAGCCGGCCCTGCTCCCAGACGGGCTTGGCGCCGCCGGACCCGGCCGGCGCGCCGGCGTCCGCCCGCCCGTGCCGGTAGTCGAGCGCGCGGCTCGGCGCGTCGGGCCAGGTGTCGCCGCCCAGCGGGTCGCGGTTCCACTCGGGCGGATCGCCGAGGCGCACCGGCCGGCCGAAGACGGTCCACTCGCCGTGCGCGAGAGCGGCCG
>JAXDBZ010000022.1:0-3620 GCA_034678345.1 Candidatus Eiseniibacteriota bacterium | reverse complement strand
ATCTCGGTGACGGCGCGGGCGAAGTGGCTGCCCTTGGTGCGGCTGTCGAAGCCGACGACCGCCGTGGGCACCTTCTGCGTCCAGCGTTCCGGGCGCTCGGCGAGGAAGCGGCCGACGCCGTGCGCGGCCTTCAGGACGACGATGTTGTTGATGGTGTTCGGGCCCCGCAGGATGGGCGCGTCGAGGTCCGCGCACTCCTTGAGCGCGACGATGGAGGCCTTGTCGAAGCCCATCAGGGCGCGGATGCCCCCGGTGCCGAAGCGCACCTCGCGGATGAAGGCGTTCGCCAGGCCGTCCCACTTCCCGGCGCGCACGGCCGCGACGAGCGCCGGCTTGAGCCGCGGTGAGAGGCGGTCCACCGCCGGGTCCTCGAGCCAGGCCTTCAGGTGGGGCAGGACGGAGCGGCGGGCCTCCTGCAGGTCCTCGGGACGGAGGCGACCGGAGCGCTCCATCTCGTCGAAGTGGGCGGTGAGGCCCCGCGAGGCCTGCTCGATGACGTCGGCGTAGGTCGGGTCGGTGGGATTCGGGGACATGCTCGCCTCGATGGCTCTGGGCCGGCTGGGGCGTCACGCGGGCGGTCGTTCGTGGCCCGGCGCTCCGCTCATAATGTCTTGTGGCACAACGGACTATGTGCGCAGATTAGCGGGGCGCCCGGGGGCTTGTCAACCCGGCTGCCCCGCTCGCTCCCTCTCGCGTCCGGGCCCGCGCTTGGGCCCGCGCCCGGGCCTTGCGCGGGGCAGGCGGCGCGGCTACGGTGCGGATCGGGCCGTGGACGACCGTCGGCCGGAGGGAGGACCCATGCGCAACCTATTCATCCTCGTCCTGCTCGCCGTCGCCGTGTGGTTCGGCTGGAAGGAGTACGGCGACCGGTTCACGAAGGGACCCGAGCACCGGGCCGTGATCGAGAACCGCGCCGATCGCGGCATGAGCGCCGTGCGCCTGAAGGTGGCCGGGAAGACCTTCGAGAAGGAGTCCCTCGCCGACGGCGAGGACGTGAACTTCACCTTCCGCGTCGCGCGCGACGCCGGCTTCGAGCTCACCTGGACCTGGAGCGGAGCCTCGGGCGAGATGTCGTGGACCGGCGGCTACGTGACGCGGGGCCCGATGGCGCAGGAGCACATCATGACCGTGGACGGCGACGGCAGCGTGATCTACCGGGCGGAGAGCCGCTAGTCCGGTTCGGTCAGGCGACGGCGCTGGCCGCGCGCTTCTCGGCGCCGGTGTTGGCCGAGAGGTCCTGCCGCCGGATCTTCCCCGTGGTGGTCTTGGGGAACTCCTGGCGCCGGACGATGATGCGCTTGACGCGCTTGTAGGGCGCCAGCATGTGGCAGCGCAGCTCGACCTCGTGGCGCAGGACCTTGTCCACGAAGGCCTCGTCGAAGGCGACCCCCTGGCTGCGCGCCAGGTCCCCGAGCGCCTTGAAGTCCGGGAAGACGTGGGCGTGGACCTCCTCGCGCTCGCTGCGGGCGTCGCGCCCGCCGGCCACCACGACCTCGAGGATGTAGGGGCTGTTGCTGAGGTGGTACTCCACCTCCTCGGGGTAGATCTTCTTGCCCGCCGCGGTGGCGATCATGTTCTTCACGCGCCCGGTGATGCGCAGTCGCCCGTCGCGCAGGATGCGCCCGAGGTCGCCGGTGAAGAACCAGCCGTCGCGCAGCGCCTCGGCGGTGGCCTGCGGGTGGTCGTAGTAGCCGAGCATGACGTTGGGCCCGCGCACGATCACCTCGCCGTTGCCCTCGGCGTCGGGGTCGTCGATGCGGACCTCGACCCCCGGCAGCGGGAGCCCCACGTTGCCCGGCTTCGTCCGGTGGAGCTGGTTGGCCGCCACCACGGGGGCGCACTCGGTGAGCCCGTAGCCCTCGACCATGGTGATGCCCAGGTTCGTGAAGCCCCAGAAGACGCCGCTCGGCAGCGCGGCGGCCCCCGAGACGAACATCCGCATGCGCCCGATGCCCGCCTTCTCGCGCAGCGGCCGCAGCAGCCGGTGCCCCAGGCGCACGCCGAACACCCGGCTGCCCAGCCACACGATGCCCAGCAGCACGCGCACCAGCGCGCGGGTCGCCAGGGGCGCGTCGTTCACGCCGCGGCGGATGGCGCCGATCAGCTTCTCGTAGAGCAGCGGTACGCCCACCAGGATGCTCGCCTGCGCCGTGCGCAGGTCCTCGCGCAGCTCGTTCGACTTGAGCCCGCGCGCGTAGGCCACGCTCGTCCCCGCGCGCATGGGGGCCAGGAAGCCGGTCGTGAACTCGAAGGTGTGGTGCAGGGGCAGCACGGAGAGCATGCGGTCCGCCATCCCGTACGGGATGAACCGCATGATGCCCTCGACGTTGTGGAGCAGGTTCGAGTGGGAGAGCATCACGCCCTTGGCCTGCCCGGTCGTGCCGGAGGTGAAGAGCACGACCGCCAGGTCGTCCGGCTGGGCCCGCTCGGGCCGGGGCTTCTCGTCGGGGAACGCCTCCTGGGCCTGCGGCCACGAGGGCAGGTCCTCGCTGGCATCCAGCGACAGGAGCCTGAGCTGGGGCAGGCGGGACTCGCGCACGTTGTCCACCACCGGCCGCAGCCGGTCGCTCACGATGCAGAAGCGGGCGCCGGACTGGGCCAGGATCTCCCCGACCTCGTGCTCCTTGAGCAGGGCGTCCAGCGGCACGACCACCGCCCCCGCCTCGACGACGGCCAGGTAGGCCAGCCCCCACTCGGGGCGGTTCTCGCTCTGGATGCCGACCCGGTCGCCCGGCTCGACCCCCTCCCGCTCCAGCAGGGCGGTGAAGGCGTGGAGACGCCGGGCGCACTCCCGGAAACTCCAAGGCTCCCAGCCGGATGGGGTCCAGCGGAGGAGGAACGGCGCATCGCCGAACTGGCGGGCCGCGAAGTCCGCGAGTTGGGGGAGCAGGCGGACGATTGGCCGGGGCGCGCAATGCGTGGCCGGTTGCACGAGCCGGACCCTAGCACCCGTTCTCGAACAGGGTCAAGAACTAGTCAACGGACGCCGGACGGGCCACGACCAGCCGCGAAAGCACCTCGTCCGAACGTGGTGCGAGCGCGTCCAGCGCCTCGGCCAGCATCTGGAGGAGCACGTAGAGCAGCCGCACGGGCAGCTCGGTGAGGACGCGCCGGCGGCCGCGGTTGAGGCGGTTGAGCCGGGCCAGGGCCACCAGGGCGACGTAGGCCGGCAGGCGACCCAGGGCGACGATCTCCACCGGCTCCAGCCCGGCGTTGCGCAGCAGCCGCTCGACGCCGGGGCCGGTGAAGCGCCACAGGTCGGGCGAGCGGGGATAGACCGGGACGAGCTGGATGAACTCGACGATGGCCACGCCCCCCGGGGCCAGCACGCGTCGCATCTCGGCCAGGGCCCCGGCCGGGTCGGGCACCTGCTCCAGCGTGGACAGGCTGAGCACCGTGTCCACGCTGCCGGTGCGCACCGGCAGCGCCCGGGCGTCGCCGAAGACGTCGGGTCGGCCGAAGCTGTACTCGGGCGAGCCGGGCAGGTCGAGCCCGAGGTAGCGCTCCGCGTGCCCGCGGAACAGCGGCGCGAAGGCCCGCGAGCCGCAGCCCACGTCCAGCAGCGTGCCGTGCGCGTGGCGGCGGACGCGCTCGAGCCCGCCGATGAGCTTGTGGTTGGC
>JAXDBZ010000021.1:0-2599 GCA_034678345.1 Candidatus Eiseniibacteriota bacterium | reverse complement strand
GAGCCCGGCTGGCAGGTCGGCGACCGGCGCCAGCGCCGCCGCCTCGGCCTCGAGCCGGGCGAGCGCCTCGCGCCGTTCGCGGCACTCGTCGAGCCGCCGGCGCAGCTCCCCGGCATCGAGCGCGCGGCGCTCCGCCTCGAGCGCGGCGATGGCCTCGCGCGCCGTCTGCTCCTCGGCGCCGAGCTGCGCGAGCTGCGCGAGCGGCTCGGCCGCCTGCTGGCGGTCGTGCTCGAGCGCGTTGCGCTCGACGGCGAGCTTCTCCTTCTGCAGCTCGAGGCGCGAGACGGTGTTCTCGACCGTGCCGGTGAAGTTCAGCTCGTCCGAGTTGTAGCGGCGCAGCGCCGCCTGCAGCACCTGCACCGCCTCGGCCGAGCTGGTGTCGCCGCCGCGCGTGTCGGCGGCGCTCTCGAGCCGCGCCTGGAGCGTGCCGGTGCGGCGCGCGCGCTCATCGCCGGGCACCACCAGGTCCAGCTCGCCCTGCCGCACCAGCGCGCACTTCTCGAACTCGGCGGCGTCGAGCCCGAGCAGCTTCTTGCCCACCGGGAAGTCGTCCTTGCCCTCGCGGAAGGACGCGGTGACCTCGAGGCCGCGCTCGTTCCACACCTCGACCGTGCCGCGCTCGAAGTCGCGCTTGACCGTGTAGGTCTCGCCCTCGGACTCGACGTCCAGTTCGACGCGGTAGGTGCCGCCGTCCCAGGGGCGCCAGCGCTCGAGCGGGGTGAGCACCTTGTGCGTGCGGCGGTCGCCCTCGAGCCCGTAGAGCGCGGCGACGATCGCCGCCAGCAGGCTCGACTTGCCGGTCTCGTTGCGGTCCACCACCAGGGTGACGCGCCCGGGATGGAAGTGGAACTCCCCGCGCAACGGCCCGAAGCCGTCCACCTTCAGGCGCCGGAGCCTCACGAGCCGAGCTCCTCGTAGGCCGGCACGACCTCGTGCAGGCGGAAGGCGTCGAGGCCGTAGAACAGCGCCGCCTCGAGGTCCGCGCGCCGCGCCGGGTCGGTCTCGGCGCCGAGGCGCTCGAGCAGCGCCCGCGCGAAGCGATCCTCGGTGGTGACGGCCTCGCCGGCGCGCAGGCCGGCGAGGTCGTAGTCGGGCCGCAGCGCCCGCGCGTCGAGCCGCACGTGGAAGGCGCGCGGCCGCAGCTCGGGCCCCGGCGCCGCGTAGCGCACGCCGCGCAGCAGGCGACCGGTCAGCCGCACGACGAGGATGTCCGGGTCGCCGGCGCCGGCCTGGTCGAGCGCGCGCAGGATGCGGCGGTCCACCTGTTCGGGCGCCGTCGCGCCGGTCACGTCCACCGTCAGGTCGAAGACGCGGCGCTTGTCCAGCTCGATGAACTCGGTCTCGGCGCGCGGGCGGACGCCGGGACGGTCGGCCTCGGTCGTCAGCCGCACCTCGAGGGCGCCGTGGCGGCCGGTCTCGCTCACGTCGAGGGCGATCGCCCCGCCGGCGTTGGCGAGGCGCACGCCGCCTGCGGGATCCTCGAGCTGGTGGGGCACGTGCACGTGTCCGACGGCGAGGTAGTCGAACGGCGAGGCCAGCGCCTCGGCGTCGGAGAAGGGCGCCACCGGGTCGGCGCCCGGCGGCACGAAGCCCTCGCGCGAGCCGTGGAACACCGCCACGTTCATGCCGCCGCCGGCGGCGGCCGCCAGCGGCGCGAGCGACTCGGGCGCGAGCGGGCGCGTCGCCGAGGCCACGCCCTGGATCGAGCAGCGGCCCCAGATGGTCACCCCGTCCACGCCGGCGAGCGGCACCGGTGTCCAGGCCGGCGAGTCGAAGACGCGCACGTGATCCGGCCAGGTGAAGCCGCGCGCCCGGAGCAGCGCCGGGTTCCAGTAGGCGCTCGCGGGCGAGCAGGGGTCGTGGTTGCCGGGGGCGATGAAGACCGGCGGACAGCCGGTCACGCCGAAGGCGTGCAC
This sequence comes from Candidatus Eiseniibacteriota bacterium, assembly GCA_034678345.1. Classification (GTDB taxonomy): domain Bacteria; phylum Eisenbacteria; class RBG-16-71-46; order RBG-16-71-46; family RBG-16-71-46; genus JANXPZ01. Next base: position 683 of record JAXDBZ010000021.1, on the reverse strand, counting down.
GGCGAAGGCCAGCGTCTCGGCGTCCACGAAGTCGAGGTCGAACAGATCGCCCGGCACGAGGATGGCGTGGGCGCCGCGCTCGATGGCCTGCCGCACGGCCAGGTCGAGGGCGCGGCGCTGGTCGCTGCGCCGGTCGGCACGGCGGTCCGTCGGCAGCCAGCCGAAGGGGCGGCCGAGGTGCAGATCGGAGACCTGGATGAAGCGGATGACGGCCATGCGCGACGGGCTCCCTGTCCGAACGACGGCCGGTGCCGGCGCGGCGGGACGTCGGGCGCGGCGGACCGGCGGCTCACGTTAGCAGGCCGGGCCGCAGGTGGGCAACGGCCGGGGGATCCCGCAGGTCCGGGGAGACGATCCGTTGCCCGGCCGGGCGAAGCCCCCTAGGATGCGCCCCGTCATGACCGGATCCGCCGTCCATCCCGCCGCCGAGATCGAGCGGCGACTCCACTGGCGCTGGCTCGGCCTCGTCGCCTTCCTCGCCATCATCCTCACGCTCGCCGTCATGGCGGCCACGTCGCTGCTCGTGCCGCCGCGGCGCGTCGCCGGGCTGCCCGCCGACGCGGACGTGCAGGCCGTGGCCGTCGCGCGGCGCGACCGGCTGCCCCGGCGCGCCGGCGACCGGCGCTTCCGCTCGGCGCTGACCGGCGAGGCTCCGGCCGGCGCCACCTTCGGCGCGGCCGAGG
>JAXDBZ010000020.1:0-2814 GCA_034678345.1 Candidatus Eiseniibacteriota bacterium | reverse complement strand
GGCGACGCGCGCGGCTCGCTGCTCGAGGCGCTCGGCCGGCTGGCCGGCCGAGCGTTCGCGGACAGCCTCGGCCGCGCCCACCCGGCACCGTACGCGCGCCCGGCCTACGACGCGGCCTTCTTCGCGGCGCCGGACGCCCGCGGGGCCGTGCTGCACACCGCAAAGGGCGACATCGAGTGGGCCTTCGAGAACGAGGCGGCGCCCCAGACGGTGAAGAACTTCGTGCGCCTGGCCCGCGGCGGCTACTTCGACGGCCTGCTGGTGCACCGCGTGGTGCCCGACTTCGTCATCCAGGACGGCGACCCGACCGGGACCGGCTCGGGGGGCCCCGGCTGGACGATCCGCTGCGAGTACAACCGCCTCCGCTACGACGCCGGGATGGTGGGCATGGCGCTGTCGGGCAAGGACACGGGCGGCAGCCAGTGGTTCATCACCCTCTCGCCGCAGCCCCACCTGGACGGCCGCTACACCATCTTCGCCCGCGTGGTGCGGGGCCAGGAGGTCGCGGGCCGGATCGTGCAGGGCGACCGGATACTGGGCGTCGAGGTCCTGCGGTAGGGGGGGCGGCTGGCGCGGCCGGGGGACCCCCCGGCGGCGTGAAGATTCCTGGTGCGGCCGGGGCCGGCGCGCGGTATAATCGGTGCACGGCGCGCCACTTGGCGTCACGACCGGGCGCAATGCGACAAGGGGTCTTTCTTGTCCTCATCCTGTCGGAACGTCCTGATCGTCCTGTTCCTGTGCACGCTCGCCTCACCCGCGCGTTCACAGGGCGCCGCCGCCTCCGCCCCGGCCATCACGGGCGCCGAGGAGATCTCCCCGTCCACCGCCGCCGAGGGCATGATGCCCGCCGCGGCCGCCAACGCCGCGGTGCTGGCCGAGGCGCGCTGGCGCCTGCCGGTGCGCGACGACGGCGCGCTGGCCGGCCTGGCCCGGCGTCTCGGTGACCTGAAGGTCGTGGGGCCGGCCCTGCTCGCGGGCTACGTCACCGGCCGCGTGGGGCATCTGCCGAACCTCTCGGCGGCCAGCGCGCGCGTGGCCGGCGCCACGGTGGGCGCGGCGCTGCTCGGCGGCGGTCTGCGTGCCACGGCGGGCCGCCGGGTGGGGCCGGACGGGGTGGGCGCGGCATCGTTCCCCTCGTCGCGCGCGACCATCGCCTTCGCCGCCGCTGCGGCCGTGGACGCCGAGTCGCGCCCGGGCTGGGTGCGCTGGGTCGTCTATCCGGCCGCCGCCGCCGTGGCCCTGGTGGACGCCCGCGAGAGCGGGCTGGGGCCGGGCACGGCCGCCGCCGGCGCGGCGCTGGGTCTGGCCGCCGGGCACGTGCTCGACCGCATCGAGCACGACCGGGTGAGCCTGTTCGAGCGCGCCCGCTTCCTCGCGCGCGGCTCGCGCCGCGACTTCCGCGTGGGGTTCCAGGCGCGCTTCTGAGCTGGGGCTCAGAGGTGGCCGGCCGTCGGAGTCAGGCGGCCGGCCACTCGCGTTCCTAGGCGGCCGGGGGGAAGGCGCCGGCCCGCAGGAACTCCTCGAGGACGCGCCGCAGAGAGAGGGCGACGCGGTCGGCCACCTCGGTGACCTCGGCGTGGTCGAGCGGCCCGGACGAGAGCCCGGTGGCGCGGTTGGTGATGCAGGACAGGCATGCGGTCTCGGCGCCCAACTGGGCGGCCAGCGTGACCTCGTGCACCGTGCTCATGCAGGCGACGTCGCCGCCGAGGTCCCGGGCCATGCGCACCTCGGCCGCGGTCTCGTAGGCGGGGCCGAGCCCGCCCATGAGCGTGCCGCGCACCAGCCGCACGCCGGCGCGCGCGGCGGCCGCCAGCAGCTCGTCGCGCAGCCGCGGGCTGTAGGCGCCGCCCGTTGCCCGCTCCGGCCCGGATCCGCGCGCGGCCGGGCCGCCCCCGGCGCGGGTGCCCATCCGCTCCCGCAGCTCGGCGGGGGTGAGCAGGCCGCGCTTGCCGATGAAGTTGATGTGATCCTCCGCCAGCATGAGGTCGCCGGGCCGGTACTCGGGGTGCAGGGCCCCGACGGCGTTGGTGAAGAGCAACGTACGCGCCCCCAGCGCGTGCATGACGCGCACGGCGAAGGTCACGCGGTCGAGGGAGTAGCCCTCGTAGCGGTGGCTGCGGCCCGAGAGCGCCACCAGCGGCACGCCCTGCCAGTGGCCGAGCGCGAGCCGTCCGGCGTGGCCGGGCACGGTGGAGCGGGGCCAGTGGGGCAGGTCCGCGGTGGGGAGCGTGACCGCGTCGTCGAGGGCGTCCACCACGTCGCCGAGACCGGAGCCCAGCGTGATGCCGACGCGCGGCAGGAGCGGGGTGCGCGCGCGGATGGCGCGCACGGCGTCGGCGACGCGGGCGTCGAGGTCGGCGGAGGGCAGGAGCGGTCCGCTCATGGGACGGGCATTATCCACGCCGGCCCCGGGCCGGGCAACGCCCGTCAGGCCTCCTCGGGGTCGTAGGGCACGCCGCTGGCCCGCGGCGCCACCGCCCGGCCGATGAAGCCGGCCAGCGCCAGCATGGTCACCAGGTAGGGCAGCATCTGCAGCAGCTCGTTGGGGAAGCGCGAGCCCTGCAGGGTGATCTGCAGCGCCTCGGCGGCGCCGAACAGCAGGCAGGCCAGCGCGGCGCCGAACGGCGACCACTTGCCCACGATCATCGCCGCCAGCGCGATGTAGCCCCGGCCGCCGGTCATGCCGTCGGTGAACGAGTGCTGCTCGCTCGCCAGCCAGGCGCCGGCCAGCCCGGCCAGCGCCCCCGAGACGAGCACGCCGAGCGCGCGGTAGGTACCGACGGACAGCCCGAGGGTGGCGGCGGCCTCCGGCCG
>JAXDBZ010000019.1:0-3498 GCA_034678345.1 Candidatus Eiseniibacteriota bacterium | reverse complement strand
GGCGCCGGGGCCGTCGGCCCGGCGCCCCTTCGTCCCGCCCGGCGACGGCATCGGACCCGCGCTCGTCGGCCCGGACCGGCCGCGCGCCCGGCCCGGCTCGCGCGCGGCCGCCGGCGCTCCTACGATGCCGGGCGAGCCGCGGGAGTCGCGGCCTTCCACCACAAGGAGTGCCCCATGCCGTCGCGCGTCCCCGTCGCCTTCCTCGCCGTCCTCGTGCTGGCCGGCGGCCTCACGGCCCCGGCCCTCGCCACCGAGCGCGCCGACGTTCCCGACGCCTACAAGTGGCGCACGTCGGACCTCTATCCATCGGGGTCCGCCTGGCTGGAGGCCCGCGACGGTATCGCCGCCCGGCTGCCGGAGCTGGCCGGCTTCCAGGGTCGGCTGGGCGAGTCGGCGGACGTCCTCCACGCGGCGCTCGCGGCCCGCATGGCCGTGGACAGCGCCTACTACCGGCTGCGCATCTACGCCACGCTGCGCAAGGACGAGGACGCGCGCCTGAGCCGGCCCAGCGAGCTGTCGCGCATGTCCGACCAGCTCGGCGTGGACTTCGCCGCGGCGATCTCCTGGATGCGCCCGGAGATCCTGGCGCTCGGCCCCGAGCGAGTGCGCGGCTTCATCGCCGCCGACCGCCGGCTCGAGCCCTACCGCCCCTGGCTCGAGGACATCCTGCGCTACGCCCCCCACACCGGCACCGCCGCCGAGGAGCGGATCGTCTCGCAGGCCGGCCTGCTGAAGAAGGCCCCCTCCGAGACCTACGACATCTTCAAGGCCGCCGACATGCCCTATCCCGAGGTGACGCTGGCCAGCGGCGAGACCGTGCGCCTGGACGATGCCGCCTACACGCAGTACCGCGCCGCCCCCGAGCGCGAGGACCGGCGCCGGGTCTTCCGCGCCTTCTGGGGCCGGCACCGCGAGTTCGAGCGCACGCTGGGCACCACGCTGGACGCCGAGGTCAAGGCCCACCTGTTCGAGAAGCAGGTGCACCGCTACGGCTCCTGCCTCGAGGCCGCCCTGTTCGAGTCGAACGTCCCGACCGCCGTGTACACGCAGCTCGTCGCCGACGTGCATGCCAACCTGCCCACCCTGCACCGCTACCTGCGGCTGCGCCAGCGGATGATGGGCGTGGACACGCTCGGCTACGAGGACCTCTATGCCTCCACCGTCCGGCAGGTGGACCTGCACTTCACGCCCGAGCAGGCGACCGAGCTGGTGGTGCAGGCCGTGGCGCCGCTGGGACCCGACTACGCGGGCACGCTGCGGCACGGGCTGGCGAGCGGCTGGACCGACTGGATGCCGAACACCGGCAAGCAGTCCGGCGCCTACAGCGAGGCGGTGTACGGGGTGCACCCCTACCAGCTGCTGAACTACACGGGCCTCTACGAGGAGGTCTCGACCCTGGCGCACGAGTCGGGGCACTCGATGCACAGCTGGCTGTCGGACCGGCGCCAGCCCTACGCGACGCGCGAGTACAAGACCTTCGTCGCCGAGGTGGCCTCGACGCTGAACGAGAACCTGCTGCTCCACCACATGCTGGGCCGCACCAGGGACCGCGACACTCGCCTGTTCCTGCTGGGCAGCCGGTTGGACGACATGCGCCAGACCCTCTTCCGGCAGGTCCTGTTCGCCGAGTTCGAGCTGCGCATCCACGAGCGGGCCGAGCGCGGCGAGCCGCTCACCGGCGAGAAGCTGAGCGCGCTCTACCTGCAGATGCTGCGCGAGTACTACGGGCACGACCTAGGCGTCTGCCGCGTGGACGACCTCTACGGCGTCGAGTGGGCGTACATCCACCACTTCTACCTGAACTTCTACATGTACCAGTACGCCACCAGCATCATCGGCTCGACCTCGATCGCCGCCCAGATGCGGGCCGAGGCGGCGCTGCGCCGGCCGGCGACGAAGCAGCGCGACGCCTACCTGGAGCTGCTCTCGGCGGGCTGCTCGAAGGACCCGATCACGCTCCTGCGCGAAGCCGGCGTGGACATGACCACCTCGGCGCCGTTCGCCGCGGCGATGAAGGAGATGAACGACATCATGGACGAGATGGAGAGGATGCTGGACGCGAAGCCGCGCCGGTAGCGGGGCCGCATGTGCCAGAGCCCGCCGGGATGTCCCGGCGGGCTCTGTTCGTCACGGGGCGGTGACCGTCCGACTACCGGTAGACCATCTTCAGCGAGCCCCACGTCTTCTCGTGGACCGGCAGGGCACAGTCACAGCTGGGGATCTGCCCGACCAGCGTGCCGTAGCAGGTCTCCTGCCCGTGCTTGATCGCCAGCCCCTGCGCGACCTCCCGGAACTCCTGCGGCGGCATGGGCGAGTAGAAGCAGAACGTCCCGTGCCCGCGCACCCCCGGCTCGCACGAGGACGGGTAGGGCTCGAACTTGATCGCCGGGCTGCCGTACAGCGTCGGCAGCGACGGGTCGCCCTTGCACAGGTACTCGCCCATGTAGTCGATCTCGCAGACGCCGCCGTACGTGGCGCTCTCGGAATGCCCGGCCGGCTGGGCGAAGAGCAGGAACTGGGCATTGCAGACGCAGTCGCAGTTGGGCAGCCGCAGGAACGCGTCGAGGTGCGAGAGGTCGTACTTGCCGAGGTCCCAGCTCACCTCGGTGCAGTACTTCCACATGTTCGGGAAAGCGGGATCCGTGTCGAATTCCGCGGTCAGCGTCCCCGTGACGCACGTCTCCGCGCCCGCGGACACCGGGATAGCCACGGTAAACAAGAGTACACAGAACAGCACCGCTGGAGTCAGCATGTTGCGCAAGATGAGCCTCCGATGGACGCCGACTCGAGCCCCGCGTTGGACGTTCCCTTGACCCGCCCCGGGACCGGGGCCATCCCGTCAGGTCAGGCATAAATGCTACCGTGGCCTTTCGATGGCTGCAACCACGGCCGCCCGGTCGGGCGCCGTCCGCGGCCGGCCACGATGCGGAACGCACGCCCCGAACACGGCCCATGGGCTTCCGCGCTCTCGTCTTGCACGAGCGGACCCAACCGCTCCCAGGGAACCCTGTGCAGCGGCTCGGGACCCACGGGGCAGGCTGGTGGCGGGGCCGTGGCGTGGTGGGGCCGCGGGCGCTCGCGGTGCTCCCTGGTTCAGGACGCCCCGAGGTCGGTGACGCTGATCTCCCAGACGATCCCGCGCTGGGGATCGTCGGCGGGGATGCGGTGGGGATCCGTGATCTCCTCGTCCTGGAGGATGAGGACGAGCCGCCCGCCGCCGCGCAGGTACACGTAGGCGTGCTCGGCGTGGAACTTCAGCTCCACGCCGTCGATCATGCCGTAGTCGTGGTTCAACACGCTGCCCTGATAGCGCCGGCCGTCCACGCTTCGGCCACGATAGCTCGCGGCCGGCGACGCCTCGGCGATCAGGACGATCGCGAGCGACGCCAGGACGATGGCCAGCATCCGCGCACGGTGTCTCATGACATCCCCGCAGTGGGGGGGGGGGGGGGGGAGAAAACGAAGGGAGACAAACCACCCCCCGCCGGGGCCCCCGCA
>JAXDBZ010000018.1:0-12840 GCA_034678345.1 Candidatus Eiseniibacteriota bacterium | reverse complement strand
AGCGGGGGGTACGAAGTGCCCCTCGGCACGCCGCTCCGCGCGCTCATCGAGCGCGCCGGCGGCGTGGCCCCGGGACGCTCGATCGCCGCGGTGCTGCTCGGCGGGGCCGCGGGTACGTTCGTCCGCCCCGACGAGCTCGACCTGCCGCTCACGCTCGAGGACGCGCGCGCCACCGGCACGACCCTGGGCTCGGGCGTGGTCATGGTGTTCGACGACACCGTGGACCTGCACGACGTGCTGCGGCGCATCGCGGCGTTCTTCCGCGACGAGTCCTGCGGCCAGTGCGTGCCTTGCCGCGTCGGCACCGTGCGACAGGAGGAAGCGCTGCACCGGCTCGCGTGCGGGCGCCCCCGCGGCGGCGTGGCCGACGAGCTGGCGCTGCTCGCCGACGTCGGCGCCGGCATGCGCGACGCGTCCATCTGCGGCCTCGGCCAGGCGGCCTACTCGGCGGTCGAGTCGGCGATCCACCGGCTCCGGCTCTTCGGCGAGCCGCCGGCCGTGGCGCCCGCCCCGTCGCCCGGCCCCCGCGCCGAGGCGCCCACCGCGGCGCCCGGACACGTCCCCGTCCAGCTCGACGGGCGGTGGGCCGAGGTGCCCGCCGGCACGACCCTGCTCGCCGCCTGCCGGCGGGCCGGCATCGACGTGCCGACGATCTGCTTCCTCGAGACGCTGGCGCCGATCAACGCCTGCCGCCTGTGCGTCGTCGAGCTGGAGGGCGCCCGCGTGCTGGTGCCGAGCTGCTCGCGGGTCGTCGAGCCGGGGATGGTCGTGCGCACGCGCTCCGACCGCGTCGTCGCGGCGCGGCGCATGGTCCTGGAGATGCTGGCCACGGCGGTGGACCTGTCGGCCGCCCCGGACCTGCAGGCGCTCTGCGCCGAGTACGAGGTGCGCGCCGATCGCTACGGGCCGCCGTCGCCCCCGGCCGACCGCGACCGCGCGCGGGCCGGCCACCACGCGCGCCCCGCGGCCGGGCTCGCCGCCTCGGTGGCCCAGCCCGTCAAGCTGGACAACGAGCTCTACGTCCGCGACTACGCCCGATGCGTGCTCTGCTACCGCTGCGTGCGTGCCTGCGGCGAGGAGCACCAGAACACCTTCGCCATCGCCGTGGCCGGCCGCGGCTTCGACGCGCGCATCGCCACGGAGGCGAACGTGCCGCTGCCCGGGTCGGCATGCGTCTACTGCGGCAACTGCGTGGCGGTATGCCCGACCGGGGCGCTCGTGGGCAGGATCGAACACGACCTGCGCGTGGCCGGGGAGTGGGACGCGGCACGCCAGACGGTGACCGATACCATCTGCCCGTACTGCGGCGTCGGTTGCACGGTGAGCCTGCACGTGCAGGACGGCCGCATCGTCAAGGCGACCTCGCCCTTCGACAACGCCATCACGCTCGGCAACCTGTGCGTGAAGGGTCGCTTCGGCTGGACGTTCGTGCGGCCGGAGGAGCGGGAGCGGAGCTGACGGAGCGCGGCGCGGGGCCCGCGGCCCCGCGCCGTCCCCTTTGCCGGTCAGCTCGCCCGCGTCCTCCGGTAGCGCACGAAGTCGCCGCGGTTCTCGACCGTGGCCGTGCGGATGCCCGGGAAGCGACGGTTGCACTCGGCATTCGCGGGGGCGTAGCGGCACTGGAGGAACCCCCCGTGCATCGGGAGGAACATGGCCGGCTCGAGCGTGCGCAGTGTCCAGTCGGCCCCGATCTCCACGGCGACGTGGTCGCCGAAGTTGCAGCCCGAGATGGGCAGGAAGGCGATGTCGGGCTTGAGCCCCCGTTCGCGGAGGAACTCGATCTCCGGCGTGTAGTCGCCGCTCAGGTCGCGGTGCCGGTTGGCGTGGTCGCCGGCATGGAAGAGCACCAGCCCGTCCACCTCCACCACGAAACCCACGCCGGTGTCGTTCGCACGGATGGTCGTCACTCGCATGCCATCCACCGTCCGCGTCTCCCGCGGCCCCATGAATTCGCACGGCGGCGCCGAGTCGGGCCGGAAGCCGAGCACGTAGCGGATGCCGGGCAACCGCTCGCTCCAGGCGAAGATGCCGGGGTCGAAGTGATCGGCGTGCTCGTGCGTGACGAAGACCGTCACGCGCTGGCCCCGCAGCTCCGCAGGTTCGATGCGGCCGTTGCACAGTGCGGGACGGTCCGGCGGGCCGCCCAGGAAGCTGCCGCCGTAGTCGAAGACGAGGAGGTGCTCGCGCGTCTTGACCGCCCAGCCGCTGTGTCCGAGGTACCAGATCGCCGCCTCGCCCCGCGGCAGACGTCGCATGCCCGCCAGACCCGGCGCCGCCGCGGCACCGCCGGTTCCGCGCGACGCGGCCGGCCCGCCCAGCGCCGCGACGACCGTCGCGTGCCCGTAGCGCACGGCAAGGTCGAGCGGGGTGCGCCCGGCCCGGTCGCGCCGGGCCGGATCCGCGCCGCGCTCTAGCAGCAGCCGGGTCACGTCGGCGCGGCCGCCCAGCGCCGCCACGTGCAGCGCCGTGTGGCCGTACGCCGTGTCGGGTGGCGCCAGCGCCATGCCCGCGTCGAGCAGGACGGCGAGCAGTCCGGCGTCCTGGGTCTCCACGGCCACGCGGGCCAGGGGCCAGGCGCTCGAGTCGGGCGCCCGCGGATCGGCCCCATGCGCCAGGAGCTGGCGGAGCATCGGCAGGTCCCCCGCGCGCACCGCGAGCTTGAGCGGCGACCAGCCATCGTGGTTCGGGCGGTTCGGATTGGCCCCGGCCGCCAGCAGCGCCCGCGCCGCGCCGTGCGCGTTGCGGAACATCGCCACCTCCAGCGGCGTGGTGTGCGAGGAGTCCACGGCGTCCACCCGCGCGCCCATGGCGATCACGCGGGCGACCCGCGCCGAGTCGTTGACCGTCGCCACGTAGTGCAGGGGCGTGGTGCCGTTCAGGTCGCCCACGTTGATGTCCGGCTCGTGGGCCAGCGCCCGCTCCGCCAGATCCCACAGGCCGCGGGAGCAGGCGAGGTGCAGCAGCGTGGCGCCGTTGCCCGCGCGGTAGTTCAGATCGGCGCCGGCCTGCAGCATCATCCGCACGATGGTCGTATCCCGGCCGGTCGCCGCGAAGGACAGTGCGCAGGCACCGTTCCGGTCGCGCCGGTTGACGTCGGCGCCGCGGTCCAGCAGGAAGCGCACCATGCCGGCCTGGCGTCGCAAGGCGGCGACGTGCAGGGGAGTGCTCTCGTCCACGTCGAGTCCATCCACCTCGGCGCCGGCCTCCAGCAGGAGCCGGGCCATCTCGACGTTCCCGGTCAGGGCGGCGATGTGCAGGGGCAGCTCGGCATCGCGGTTGGCGGACGGCGTCCGCACCAGCGACCGGTCCGCACGCAGCAACGCCTCGACGGCGGCCCGGTCGCCCGCGGCGACGGCACGATGGATCTCGGCGGCGCGCGCCAGACCGGCCTGAGCGCCGAGGACGACGAGGACGACCAAGACCAGCGACGCGGTTCTATGGGATGCCATGGTTCCTCCCGGGACGTTCGAATCGGGACGGCGCCTTCGCCACCCATCGGGCCACGCCCGGCCCCGTCGAGGGGGCCGGCCGCGGACAGCCGCGACTGTCTCCCCGAAGACCCGTGGCGCACCTGCCGAACGCGGCGAACGCCCCGATTCGAGCGACGAAGGCGCCGCTGCGCGCGAGGGACGCGGTTCGGCCGCCCCGGATGCGCGGACCCGGCCGGACGCTGTATCTTCCCGGCTCGCCCGTCCGTCCCGGACCCCCGCCGCACCGGAGGACCCGTCACCCATGCCCACGCCTCACATCGCCGCGCAGCCCGGCGACTTCGCCAACGTCGTGCTCATGCCCGGCGACCCGCAGCGCGCGGAGCTCATCGCCACCGACTTCCTCGCCGGGCCGCGCCTCGTCACCAACGTCCGCAACGTCTGCGGCTACACCGGGACCTACCAGGGCCGGCCCGTCTCGGTCATGGCCCACGGCATGGGCATACCGTCGTGCTCCATCTACGCGACGGAGCTCATCAAGGACTACGGCGTCCAGGCCTTGATCCGCGTCGGCAGCTGCGGCGTGCTGGCACCCGACCTCGCGCTCGGCGACGTCATCGTGGCGATGGGGGCCTCCACCGACTCGAACGTGAACCGCGTGCGCTTCCTCGACCACGACTTCGCCGCGCTCGCCGATTACGCCATGCTGGCCGCCGCGGTCGAGGCGGCGAGGCGACTGGGCGTCCCCCTGCGCGTCGGCGGCGTGTTCTCGTCCGACTTCTTCTATACGCCGCAGCCCGAGGTCTTCGACCGCGTCGAGAAGCTGGGCATCCTCGGCGTCGAGATGGAGACGGCCGGGCTCTACGGCACGGCCGCCGAGCACGGCGCGCGCGCCCTCAGCCTGCTCAGCGTGTCCGACCACATCCGCCGGCACGAGCACCTCGACCCCGAGGCGCGGCGCACCAGCTTCCAGTCCATGATTCGGATCGCCCTCGAGACGGCCGCAAGGGTCTGAGCGCGTCGGCGCGGAATGGCGCCGGCGGTCACTGGCCCGCGAAGTGAAGAGAGGAGAGTCGCGCCCCATGTCCCTGAGGAAGAGGGTCACCCCGTACCTGGCCGTCGCCCGCGGGAACTTCCTGCTCCTGCCCGTCGCCCTCGTCATCGCCGGCGCCGGTGCGGCGGCATTCGAGGGCGCGTTCCACTGGGGACCCTCGCTGCTCGCCCTCGCCGGACTCGTCCTCATGCACGCGGCGGTCAACGCGCTCAACGAGGCGAGCGACATGGAGAGTGGAGTGGATCTGATGACCGTGCCCACGCCCTTCTCGGGCGGCACCAAGACCCTGCCGAAGGGGCTGTTGTCGGTGCGGGCGGCACGCGGCTTCGGCTACGCCTGCGTCGTCATCGCCGGCCTCATCGGCATCTGGTTCGCGCTGCGACTCCACCCGCTCTTCGTCGCCCTGCTGGCGGGTGGTGCGGTCTCGGTGTTGTTCTACTCGCCGCTCTTCGCCAGCTCGGGGGTGGGGGAATTCTTCGCCGGGCTCGGCCTCGGCCTGCTGCCCGTCTGGGGCGCGGCCTGGGTGCAGGGACCGGTGCCGGGACCGGCCGCGCTCTGGGCCGGCGTGCCCGCCTTCTTCATGACGTTCAACCTGCTCCTCCTGAACGAGTTCCCCGACGAGGACGCCGACCGGACAGGAGGGAGGAGGAATCTCGTGCTCCTGCTCGGCCGCAAGGGCGCCGCGCTCGTCTACGCGGCGGCGGGCATCCTCACGCCGCTGTCCATCGTCGTCGCGGTCGTCGCGCGGGCCATGCCCCCGCTGGCGCTGGTGGCGGTGCTGCCGTCGCTGTTCCTGGCCCGGCCGCTGGCGTGGGCCTTCGGCGACACGCGGAAGCCCGTGCCCATCCCGGCGATGGGCGCCAACGTCATCTGGAACCTCGCCACGAACACGGTGCTGGGCATCGTGCTCGCGGTGGCCGTCCGAATGCGCTGAGACGCCGCGCCCGGACCGGCAGCGGGCGACGGGCGCTCACGGCTAGGAGAGGTCCACCACCTTCGGCTTCACCAGCCGCACGAAGTCGGCGCGGGCGAGCCGGATCAGCTCGGTGTGCGAGCAGGCGTTGAACGCGATCGCTTCGTCCTCGAGCAGCCGCTTCGAGACGAAGACCTCCAGACCGTAGAGGTTGCCGAACGGCGGCATCGCCCCCAGTTCGCAGTCGGGGAACATGTCCCGGAACTCCTGCTCGCTGGCGAGCCGGGCCTCGGCGGCGCCGACCTGCACCTTCAGCACGTCGAAGTTCACCCGCTGCGACGCCGGCAGCACCACCAGCGCGGTGCGGTCGTCCACGCGGACGACGACGCTCTTGGCCAACTCCAGACCCGGGATGTGCGCGCTCGCGGCAATCTCCTGCGCGGTGAAGGCCGGCGAGTGGTGGATGGACACGTACTTCACCTTCTCGCAGTCGAGGAACTCCTTCAGCTTCTGGACGGGCATGACGACCTCCTCCCGCGCCCGCATCCGCCCTCGCGAAGAGGGTACGGTCCGGGGCGCCGCTCTCGGCCCGCAGACAGACTAGCCCCGGGCCCGCCCCTCGGGTAGCCCCGGTCGCGCGCGGGGGCACTCGACCCGGGTGTCTCGCGTCCATGACAACCGCGGCCTTCAACGCGCATCCACAGCAGGGCCCGTGCGGAATCGAGTTGCTGCGGGCGGTGATGAGGCGTAACATGGGAGCACAGAGAACGCCATTTCCATGCGGCCCCACGAGCACCGCCAGGTGACGCGTGCGTGAGATCGGGCGCAGGAGTCCGCGGAAGCCACATCCGCATCCTGCGCCCGAACGTTGTGCAGGGGGCGGGCGGGTTTCCATCGTCGCCGGTCCACGGATCAGGAGGAGCCCCGCCATGCGCAAGACGGTTATCACTCTGCTCGCACTCGGTCTCGTCGTCGCCACCGCGGCGTTCGCCGCGCAACCCGTTCGCATCAGCCAGGTGTACGGTGGCGGCGGAAACTCGGGCGCCTACTATCGTTACGACTACGTCGAGCTGTTCAACGCGTCGGGGTCAGCGATCGACATCGGTGGCTGGGCCATCGTGTACGCGACGTCCACCAGCGGCACGTTCGGCAGCGCATCCAACTACCGCGTCGTGTTCCCCGCGGGCGCCACGATCCCGGCCTGCGGCTACTACCTCATCCAGAACGCGTCGGGCTCCAACTCGAGCGCCGCGCCGCTGCCGGTGGCGCCCGACGTCACGGGCAGCATCGCCATGAGCGCGACCGCGTGCAAGATCGGGCTGATCAGCAGCGGGACGAGCGCCGACTGCTCCACCCCGTTCGTCGACCTGGTGGCCGTGGGCAGCTCGACCCAGTGCTGGGAGGGCGCGGCTCCGACCGGCGCCACGAGCAACACCAAGGCCGCCGTCCGCAAGCAGGCGGGGATGCAGGACACCGACAACAACTCGACGGACTTCCTGATCCTCGACTGCAACGCGTCGCTGCCCATCCACAGCTCGCTCAGCCCGACCAACCCGGAGTGCGAGATCATCCCGGCGGTCCCGGAGACCTGGGGCCGGCTCAAGCTGATCTACCGGTAGGGCTCGAGGCGCAACGCCGACCGCGACCCGGGGAGCACCGTGCCGCTCCTCGGGCGCGCGGTTGCGCCACGGTGGAACCGACCGCAAGGCCGCCCGGACCTGTCCCCGGAACCCCCGGGGGGAGAGGTGCTGAGATGCGTCATGGGCCCTGGGCTCTCCTTTTCGCCATCGTTGCCGGCGCATTCGGCCTGTCATTGGCCGGGCCGGCGCGGGCCGTCACCCCCAATGGCCGCCTGCAGATCGTCCACCTGAACGTGGCCTTCGGTGACGCCGCCGTCATCATCAGCCCGCTGGGACAGGTGGTCATGGTGGACGTGGGGAACTCGAGTCTGATCACGGCCCAGCTCCAGGCGCTGGGCGTCACCCATGTGGACCACCACTTCGCCAGCCACTATCACGCCGATCACATCGGGCGCTTCAGCACCCTCTTCGCCGCCGGGGGCCTGACCCTCGACTACGGCTGGGACCGAGCCGGCTCCTACGGGACGGGGACGTACGCGACCTATGTGAGCACCTTGGGCTCTCGGCGCCGCACCCTGGTGAAGGGCCAGGTCATCACGCTCGACTCCCTGTCGGCGCACCCCGTGACCATCACCTGCGCGGACCTGGCCGGCGCCGGAACCGGGACGTCGGACGAGAACGCCCTGAGCCTCGTGCTCAAGGTGAGCTACGGTGAATACGACGAGGTCTTCGGCGGCGACCTGACGGGCAGTAGCCCCGACGTCGAGAGCATCGTGGGCCCGGAGGTCGGCCCGGTCGAGGTGTACAAGGTGCACCACCACGGCTCGGCCACCTCCAGCAACACGAACTGGCTCAACGCCACCCAGCCCCAGATCGGGGTGATCTCCGTCGGCAACAACAGCTACGGCCACCCGACCTGGGACGCGCTCACGCGGCTCCACAACGCGGGCGTGCACACCTACTGGACCCAGCAGGCCTCGGGCACACCCAATCCCGAGTGGGACACGGTGGCCAACGGCTGGATCTACATCTCGGCGACGTGGGAGCCGGCCGCGGTGGACACGGTCCGCGGCAACGGTTTCGCGGACACCTTCGTCAACTCCGGCACGGCGGCCGACGTCACGCCGCCGCTGGTGGCCGTGACCTCGCCCGACGGGGGAGAGGACTGGAAGGCCGGCTCCACGCACTCCATCACCTGGACGGCCACCGACGAGGTGGGCGTGGCCGCCGTGGACGTCGCCTACTCCACGGATGGCGGCGCGACGTTCCCGTACGCCATCGCCACCGGCATCCCCAACGCGGGCGCCCACCCCTGGATCGTCCCCGACGCTCCGGGCAGCGCCACGCGCGTGCGGGTCACGGCGCACGACGAGGCCGGCAACGCGGGCGCCGATTCGAGCGCCGCCGACTTCACCATCTCCCGGTGGATCATCGCCGCCAGCGGCGGCGCGGGCGGGAGCGTGGTCCCGGCCGGCAGCGTGCCCGTGCTGGAGGGCGCCAGCCAGCACTTCTCCATCGCCCCGGCGGCGGGCAACCGGGTCGCGACCCTGGTCGTGGACGGCTCCCCGGTGACCCCCGACACCGCCTACACGTTCGAGAACGTCACGGCGGACCACACGTTGACGGCCACGTTCGAGGACGCCACGGCACCCGTGGTGCAGGTCACCTCTCCGCTGGGCGGCGAGCGCTGGGACATGGAGACCCAGCACGCCGTCACCTGGACGGCCGACGACGCCGGCGGCGTGGACTCGGTCAACGTGGACTACTCCGTCGAGGGCGCCGGGGGCCCGTGGCTCGCTGTCGCGCACGGCCTCGAGAACACGGGCTCGTACCTGTGGACGCTGCCCGCGCAGGCCGCCGACGGGGCCCTGGTGCGCGTCACCGCGTACGACCCCGCCCTGAACCAGGGCAGCGACACGAGCGACAGCCTGTTCTATATCGTGGACCCGGCGGCGGACGTCGGAGTGCCCGGGCCGGCCGTGCTCGCCCTGGCCCGCCCGCAGCCGAATCCGAGCCGCGGGACGACCCGGCTCTCGTTCTCGATGCCGCGCGACGGGCATGCCCGGCTGGAGATCGTGGACCTGGGCGGGCGGCGGCTTTGGCAGGAGGAGGGCTTCTTCGCGGCAGGCCGCCAGAGCTGTCGCTGGGAGGGGGACACGGCGGTCGGGGAGCGTGCCGAGCCCGGGCTCTACTTCGTGCGCCTGGTCACGCCGTGGGGCAGCCGCACGGAGCGGTTCGTCTGGTTGCGTTGACCCGCTGACGCCTGACGGGCCTCGGGCACGTTCGAGCGGCCGCCGCCTCCGACGGCCGCTCGGCGTTCGCCCTGCCCGACAGCGCCGGAGGGAGCGGCCCGGGCCTAATTGAAGATCGAGCTGAGCATGTAACCAAACGCCACGATCCCACCCACGAAGCCGGCAAGCAGCCCCAGCGCGACGCCTCCCGCCACGGCCGATCCGTCCCCTTCATTCTCCCTGGCCGCGCGCTGCGCCGCGTTCTCCTCGACCAGCCAGGCGCGCTCGCCGTCGGTGAGCGCCTCGTAGGGGAGGGAGGCCAGTCTCGCGAAACGCGCGTCCGCGCGCCGCGGGGGATGCGGAGCCCCCGGGGCCCCAGCGTAGATCCCGACGGAGGAGATGGTCCGGGCCTCCAATGGGCGCGTCTCCAGCTCGCGCTGAGCCCGCCAGTCGCGCTGCACCCACAGCCAGGTCAGCTGGCTCGCGCTCAGCGAGTCCGCCGGTCGCGCCGACAGCGCCGCGTACGAGC
The DNA here is from genome assembly GCA_034678345.1 of Candidatus Eiseniibacteriota bacterium. Taxonomy (GTDB): domain Bacteria; phylum Eisenbacteria; class RBG-16-71-46; order RBG-16-71-46; family RBG-16-71-46; genus JANXPZ01. Next base: position 3,105 of record JAXDBZ010000018.1, on the reverse strand, counting down.
TGTCCGAGCCCAGCGGGGCCGGCGCGAGCTTGTCCCACGGCTTCGCGCCGGCCACGCCCGCCAGCGACACCAACGCCATCACGGCGACGCCGGACGCCGCCCATCGCGCACCCGTCCACCATCTGCGGCCCATCGCGCCCTCCTCTGCCTCGGCTCGTGCCGGGCGGGCACGAGTTCGCTCCGCCTCACCGCGGCTTCAACATTCGCCGCAATCCCTGTGAATATCCCACATCGCGCCGGGCAGAAGCACACACCCGGGCTCGCGGATTGTCCATCGTCCCCCATCGCGTTGCCGCGGAGCCTCTGCCGCCCCACCTCGAGTCCGGCGTCTACCAGCTCGGGCGCCCACTTCGCACGGTCGCGTCCGGGGCGCGCCGCGTGCTAACGTGCTGCCGCGTATCCTCGTAGCCCCAACGGTCGCCCTCGAGGCGCGTGACGGAGGAGTGGCCATGCCCAGCCAGCAGACGGTCCTTTTGGTCGGCGGCACCGGACGCACGGGCCGGCACGTGCTGCGCCAGCTCCTGGAGCGCGGCGTCAGCGTTCGCGCCGTCGTCCGCTCGGCCGGGAGGCTCCCGCCCGATGCCGCGCGGGATCCGCGTTTGACCGTGATCGAAGCCGACCTGTTGGCGCTCCCGCACGGGGAGTTGCGGCGTCACCTTCGCGGCTGCGATGCCGTGATCTCGTGCCTCGGCCACACCATCAGCCTCACGGGCGTCTTCGGCCCACCGCACGACCTCGTCACGAGGGCGACCTCGCGTCTGTGCCGGGGGATCGAGGCGCTGCGGCCCGCCGCCGCGGTCAAGTTCATCCTCATGAGCAGTGTCTCTGTGAATCGCGCCGGAGGGCTCGACACCCGCCGCAGCCCCCTGGAACGGGCGTTCCTCCGGGCGCTCTGCGGCGTGCTGCCCCCGGCGCGCGACAACCAGCAGGCCGCGGACTTCCGGCAGAAGACGATCGGGGCGGCCAGCCCGTTCGTGCAGTGGGCGGCGGTGCGGCCTGACACGCTCCTCGCGGGCGGGGTCTCGGCGTACACGCTGCACGAGGGCATCGTGGACGGCCTCTTCGCCCCGGGCAACACGAACATGGCCAACGTCGCGCACTTCATCTGCGAGCTGGCCACGAACCCGACGGCCTGGGCGGACTGGCAGGGCAAGCTGCCCGTCATCGTCAATGCCGAGCGGTCGAGCCGGGCGAAGACCCGGCCCGCCTGAGGGCTCCCGGTGCCGGGGAGGGCCCCGCTTGCTTTTCGGGCCCCGATGCCTCATAGTCCCGGGCGTCTTCGGTTGATTGAGATGTGAGCGAGACGTTTCGATTCCGCCAGGGACAACCCCTGGCGTTTCTGTTTGTCGCTCACCGGTCGCCGAGGATCCGGCCAGAACGGCCAGCCGCCGCGGAAGCGAGCGGCCAAGCACAGGGTCCCAGGACCCGATTTCAAGGAGTTGCACGTGGCACGTGGCACCGTGAAGTGGTTCAACGAGGCGAAGGGTTTCGGTTTCATCTCCCAGGAGGGTGGCGAGGACGTGTTCGTGCACTTCTCGGCCATCCAGGGCGACGGGTTCAAGACCCTCGCCGAGGGCGAGGCGCTCGAGTTCGACGTGACCCGCGGACCGAAGGGTCTGCAGGCCGCGAACGTCCGCAAGGTCTAACCCTCACCCTACGCCTCCGTGCCGCCGGCGCGGCCGCTCGCGCCGCGCCGGCGGACGACACGGAGCGAACGCGCCTCGGGACCCCACGACCCCCGCCCGGGGCCCATCGGCCGTCAGCCGCGCCGCACCGCGACGCGGAGCAAACACTCACCCGGAGAACGAATTGCCATTCACTCAACTCGGCCTGCCCGCCCCGATCGTCAAGGGCGTGCGGGCGGCCGGCTACACCGAGCCCACACCCATCCAGCAGCGCGCGATCCCCATCGTGCTCGCCGGGCACGACCTCGTCGGCGCCGCGCAGACGGGCACCGGCAAGACCGCGGCGTTCCTGCTGCCGATCCTCGCGCGATTGATGAAGGGCGGGCGCGGCTTGCGCGCGCTGGTGCTGGTGCCCACCCGCGAGCTGGCGGCGCAGGTCGAGACCAACGCCCGCGACTACGCCCGCTTCACCGAGGTGCAGGCCGCCGTCGTGTTCGGCGGCGTCCCCATCGGCCCGCAGGAGCGGATGTTCCGCCACGACGACGTGGATCTGCTCGTGGCCACGCCGGGCCGTCTGCTCGATCTGCACGGGCGCATGGCCCTGCGCCTCGACCAGATCGAGGTCCTCGTGCTCGACGAGGCGGATCGCATGGTGGACATGGGCTTCGCGCCCGACCTGGGGCGGATCCTCGCGCTGCTGCCGAAGCGGCGGCAGACGTTGATGTTCTCCGCCACCATGCCGCCCGAGCTCAATCGCGTGGCGAGCAAGGCGCTGCGGGACCCGCAGCGCGTGGACCTGGCGCCCCCCTCGCGCCCCGCCGCGGGCATCACCCAGGCCATCTATCCCGTGCCGCGTCACCTGAAGGTGGACCTGCTCGACAAGGTCCTGCTGGCACCCGGGGTCGGGAGCGTGCTGGTCTTCACCCGCACCAAGCACGGGGCCGACCGCCTCGCGCGCCAACTCCAGCGCCTCGGCCACAGCGTGGCCGCGCTCCACGGCGACCGCACCCAGGGCCAGCGCGAGCGGGCCCTGAGCGACCTGCGGCGGGGGCGTGTGCAGGTGCTGGTGGCGACCGACATCGCCTCGCGGGGGATCGACGTCGAGGACATCTCGCACGTCGTGAACTACGACGTGCCGCGCACGCCGGAAGACTACGTCCACCGCATCGGTCGCACCGGGCGGGTGCAGGCCACCGGCGACGCGTTCACCCTCATGAGCCCCGAGGAGCAGAAGGACGTCGTGGCGATCGAGCGCTTCCTGGGGCGCGCCATCCCGCGCGTGCACATCCCCGACTTCGACTACCGCCGCGCCGCCGCAGGCAGCGGCAGACCCCGCACGCGCGGCACGTCGCATCGCGGGGAGGGCGGCGGCCGCAGCCAGCGGCCCGCCTACGGCGCGCGTGAGCCGCGCCGGCCGCGAGCCCGGCAGGGAGGCCCAGGAGCGGGGCCCGTGGCTTCCGCCGCGCCCGGTCCCTCCGGG
>JAXDBZ010000017.1:0-5075 GCA_034678345.1 Candidatus Eiseniibacteriota bacterium | reverse complement strand
GGTGTTCACCACCGGCTGGGTGTGGCGGTCGCTGCACAGCACGACCAGCAGGTTGCTGACCATGGCGGCCTTGCGCTCGGCGTCCAGCTCCACGATCTGGCGCTTGGCCAGCTCCTCGAGCGCCATCTCGACCATGCTCACCGCGCCCTGCACGATGCGCGAGCGCGCGGCGATGACCGCCCCGGCCTGCTGCCGCAGCAGCATGGCCTGCGCGATCTCGGGCGCGTAGGCGAGGTGGCTGATGCGGGCCTCGATGACCTCGACGCCGGCCTGGGCGAGGCGGTCCTGGATCTCCCTCTTCAGCAGCTCGGCGATCTCGGCCGTGTTGCCGCGCAGCGACAGGACGCCCTCCTCGTGCGCGTCGTAGGGGTGCAGCGTGGCCAGGTTGCGGACCGCGGCCTCGCTCTGCACGTGCACGAAGTTCTCGTAGTTGTCCACGTGGAAGACGGCCTCGGCGGTGTCCACCACCTTCCACACCACGACCGCGGCGATCTCGACGGGGTTGCCGTCGTGGTCGTTCACCTTGAGCTTGGCGCTCTCGAAGTTGCGCACCCGCAGCGAGACGCGGCGGCGGTTCGTGAGCGGGTTCACGTAGCGGAAGCCGGGCTCGCGCAGCGTCCCCTTGTACTCGCCGAACAGCTGCACGACCTGCCCCTCGTTGGGGTTCACGACCTGCAGCCCCGCGAAGCACACGAGGTCCACGATCATCACCACCAGCGAGGCGATGAGGGTGGGGACGTGCTCGAGGCGGATGGCCGCGACGAGCCCCCACAGGGAGAGCAGCAGGACGACGAGCAGCGCCAGCAGCGCAAACCACCCCGACGCGGACGGCATCTTCTTCTCGCGGAACATGGGTCCTCCTTTCGCGATGTCAGGATGATATCACAAGGATAGCTCGCGGGTCCAGGGGCTGCGGGGTGGGGGCGGGGCGGGCGGCGCTACGGGCGGGTCAGCGCTTCGATCAGGCCACGGCGGGCGGGCCAGCGCGCGGCCAGCTCGTCGCGGCGGCCCGGCTCGACGCGGCCCGGCTCGAAGGCCGGCGCCATGGTCGTGCCGAGCAGGGCCCAGCGACCGCCGGCGACGAGCCGCGTGCCCTGCCACACGCCCGCCGGCACCACCGCCTGCGGGCGGTCGCCGGCGGCGAGGTCGGTGCCCAGGCGGAGCACGCGGCTCTCCGCGCCGGGGCCGAGCTGCAGCATCTCGACGGGGTCGCCCAGGTAGAAGTGGAAGACCTCGTCGGCGTCCAGGCGGTGCAGCGCCGAGAAGGCCTCCGGCTCGACCAGGTAGTAGATCGCGGAGGCGGCGGCACGCGCCGCGCCGGGGAGCGTGCCGGCTGCGCGGTAGGTCTCCGCGAACCAGCCGCCCTCGTGCGCGAGCGGCTGGAGTCGCAGCAGCTGCCGGATCTGGTCGGCGGTGAGCATGGTGGTCTCCGGGCCGGGCGGTGCCCCGTGCCGGCAGGATAGCAGACGCGGCGCCTTCCACCCGGCTCGTGTAGGATGCCGCCGCTGGCCGGTCCGGCGGAGGGGGAGCGATGGCGTACCGCAGGGAGCTCGAGCAGGGCAGCGCGGCGTGGCTGGACTGGCGGCGCGGCGGCATCGGCGCGTCCGACGCGCCCGTCATCATGGGCGTGTCGCCGTGGATGGACGTCGAGACGCTGTGGCTCGAGAAGACCGGCCGGGCGGCGGCCCGGGCCTCCAGCTTCGCCATGCGCCGCGGCCAGCGGCTCGAGCCCGAGGCCCGCGAGCTCTACATCCGGCGCACGGGCATCGCCGTCGCGCCCCTGTGCCTCGAGCACGGCACGCTCCGCTGGATGCGCGGCAGCCTCGACGGCATCAGCGCCGACGGGCGGGTGGTGCTCGAGGTGAAGTGCCCCGGCGCGGCGGACCACGCCGTGGCGCGGCGCGGCCTCGTGCCGCCGAAGTACGTCCCGCAACTCCAGCACCTGCTGGCAGTCGCCGGGGCCGAGGTCTGCCACTACTGGTCGTATCGCGACGGCGAAGGGCTGCTCATCGAGGTGGCGCCGGAGCCCGCCTACATCGATCGGCTGGTCGAGCGCGAGCGGGGATTCTGGGACCACGTCCTGGCCGACCGCCGGCCGGCGGGATCCGCCGGACCGGCGCGCGGCGGAGCCTTCGCGCCGCGGCCCGCCCCGCCGGACGTTGCGGAATCCCCCGAAGCGGTTTAGCTTCGCGGTCGTTCCCGCGCCCGGCGCCGGGCAGCCGCCTCCCACTTCATCCGAGGTGCCCATGTCCACCGTCCGCACGCTCACCTCCGCCGACGCCGCCCTGCCCGGCGTCCACGTCCTCCGCGACGCGACCCTGGTCGTCGGCGCGAGCCTCCTGACCGCGCTGGCCGCGCAGGTGGCCGTGCCGCTGCCCGGCTCGCCGGTGCCGCTCACCGGCCAGACCTTCGCCGTGCTGCTCACCGGAGCGGCGCTGGGTGCGCGGCGCGGCTTCCTCGCGCAGGCGCTGTACCTGCTCGAGGGAGCGGCCGGGCTGCCCGTCTTCGCCGGCGGCCTGGGCGGCGCCTGGCTCTTCGCCGGACCGACGGGCGGCTTCCTCGCCGCCTTCCCGCTCGCCGCAGCGCTCGCCGGGATGCTCGCCGCGCCGGCGCGGCGAGCGGGTGGCTCGGGCGGGAGCTTCGCCGGCGCGCTGGCGGCGATGCTGCCCGGCAGCGCGGTCATCCTGCTGCTCGGCACGGCCTGGCTGGCGCGCTTCGTGCCGCTGCCGCAGGCGCTGGCGGCGGGGGCATGGCCGTTCGTCCCCGGGGAGCTGCTCAAGGCCGTGACGGCCGCGCTCGTGCTGTCGGCCGCGTGGCGTGCCCGGCGGGGGCGCGCGGGCGCGTGAGAATGAGCGGGCGCGCGCGCCGGCCGGCGCGCGCGCGCGGGCACGCGCCGGGAGGGATGCTGGCCCCGATCCCCGAACACGATCGTCATCACGCCGAAGCGATCCAGGACGCTCGCATCGCAGCGACACCATCAGCGAGGACGACATGAGACGCCTGGTACAGATCATCCTCTTCACCCCCGACGTGGACGCCATGCGCTCGTTCTACGAGGAGGGCATGGGGCTCCGTCCGGTCTACGCGGGACCGAACTGGACCTCGTATCGCACTGCCGGTGCGACCCTGGCGCTGCACCCGCTCGAGGGCGGGCACCGGCAGGAGATCGAGCTCACCTTCGACAGCCCCGACGTCGAGGCCGAGGTGGAGCGCTTCCGCAGCTGGGGCGTGCACGCGACGAGCGAGGTGCAGGGCCAGAGCTACGGGACCACGGTGCAGTTCCGCGATCCGGGCGGGAACCTCATCGCGCTGCGTGCCGGCGGCGACCGCCCCGGGGACGCCGGGCCGGTGGTCGGCGCCGTCATCCTCAACGTGGACGACCTCGACGCGGCCGTGGCCTTCTACCGCGAGCGTGTCGGGTTGGCGACGGCGTACGTGAGCCCTCACTGGGTGGAGTTCGAGGCCGGCGAGGTCCGGCTGGCGCTGCACCGGCGCGGGGCGGGGCTGCACCACCCGTTGCACGCGGGACGCCCGGTCTCGTTCACGCTCGAGACGCTCGATCTCGAGTCCTGGGTCGAGGAGCTGAGCGCGCGCGACGTGCACCTGGCGACGCGGCCGACCGAGCTGGACTTCGGGTTCTTCGCCGAGGTGCTGGATCCGGACGGCAACGCGCTCGTGCTGCGCGAGGTCGCGCCGCCGGGGACGCTCGAGGACGAGCTGGCCGAGCCGTACGACGAGGACATCCCGACCCACCAGGTGGCCATGCGCAAGCCGGTGAAGAAGGGTGTGAACATCAGCCGGCTGGCGGTGCGGCCCGACTACCACGTGGGGAAGCGACGGGCGGGGAAGCCGCTGTCGGGCACGACGCGCGCCGTCTCCTCGACCCGCGGCGCCGGCCCCGATCGCACGCGGCTCAAGCCGCGGCGCACGGCGGACGAGAAGAAGGCCAGGACCAAGCCGGGTACCGGCCGACTCAAGAAGGCCGAGCGGGCCACGGCGCAGCGGCAGCGCAGCGCACGCGCCACGGCGAGCAAGTCGAGGCCGGTGAAGCGCGAGTCGGCAGGGCGGGGGCGCACGCGGCGCTGAGGCGCCGGCGCCGGAGAATCGAGCGGGCGGGCCGGGATCCTCTCCCGACCCGCCCCTCGCTTTGGTGCACGGCGCGACGCCGCACGGCAGAAAAGAAGGCCCCGCGGACTCCTCGGCCACCCGTCCCCCGAGCGTGATGGCTCCGGCGTTCCGCGGGGCTTGAGAACGTTTCCACCGCAGCCGTCACGAAGGCTCCGGGGGAACCCGTCCTCGATGCCCCGCATTCTCCGCCACGGTGCAAGGGATTGCCATGTCTCAACTTGGAGACTCTACTGAAACCGTGACAGTCGAGTATAGAATGGTATCACCGCGATGCGGCGGCGTCAGTTGACGTTGCCCCCCCTGACTCCTGCCGCCGCAGCATGGGGCCGGCCGAGACCGGCATCGGGCCAGGGCCCGCACCCCCGACGGGCCCGGTCCACGGCAGGCAGGCATCCGTTCATGGCCGCCCGTTCCCTCCGCGCGGAGAGCGCGGGTGCCCACCGTCAGCGACGACGGAAGGGGGCCGCTCATGAAGCCGAACGTGCTGCTGGTGGAGAGCGATGCGGGGCTGGGGCGGGCGCTGGAGCAGGCCTGCGCGCCGCGCTTCGAGTGCATGCACGTCACCACGCTGGACGAGGCCATGGCGGTGCTCACGCGCCAGCCCTGGGCGGCGGTGGTGGCCGGCTACGACCTCGCCGACGGCGGCTCAGGTCTCGAGGTGCTGCAGGTCGTCCGCACCAGCCTGCCGCGCGCCTTCCGCCTCCTGCACACGTCCATCCTCTGCCCCCGGTTCCACGAGGACGCCTGCCGGCTGGCCTGTCCCCACTTCCTCACCGGCGCGCCGGCGCCGGCGCTCGTCGCCGAGGTCGGCCAGGCGCTGGCGGAGCTGCTCGCGCCGCCCCCGCCGGAGTTGCCCGCGGACCTGCGGCCGGTCCTCGACGAGGTGATCCAGACGCATGCGCCCGTCGTCCGCGACTTCCTGCGCGAGCTGCGCGCCGCCGCCGAGT
>JAXDBZ010000016.1:0-3170 GCA_034678345.1 Candidatus Eiseniibacteriota bacterium | reverse complement strand
ACGGCGAGAACCCGCACGAGGCGGCGGCGCTGTACGCGCGCGCGGGCGCGGCCCGCGCCCTCGAGGCGTGGAAGGAGGGGCGCGAGCTGTCCTTCAACAACCTGGCGGATCTGGAGGCGGCCGTGTCGCTGGCCGGGCGTTTCGCGGAGCCCGCCTGCGTCATCGTCAAGCACGGCCAGCCCTGCGGCGCGGCGGTGGCGGCCACGCCGGCCGAGGCCTACGCGGCGGCCTTCGCCGCCGACGAGCAGTCGGCCTACGGGGGCATCGTCGCCTTCAACCGGCCGGTCGACGGCGCCGCGGCGGCGCTGGTGGCGAAGCAGTTCGCCGAATGCGTGGCCGCGCCGGACTTCGCCCCCGAGGCGGCCGCCGCCTTCGCGTCGAAGAAGAACCTGCGGGCGCTGCGCCTGGACGCGCAGGCGGTCGCGGCGCCGGATCCCTGGGCGGTGCGCGCCATCGGGCCGTGGGCGCTGCTCTCGCGCCCGGCCGCCGGGTCGGCTCCCGCCTGGCGCGCGGTGACGAAGCGCGCCCCCACGGCGGAGGAGGAGCGCGCGCTGCGCTTCGCCTGGGAGGTGGTGGCGGCGGCGCGCTCGAACGCCATCGTGCTGGCGCGCGGCACGGCGCTGGCGGGGCTCGGCTCGGGACAGACGAGTCGCGTGGACGCGGTGGACGTGGCGCTGATGAAGGCCCGGCGCGCCGGGCGCGACCTGCGTGGTACGGTGCTGGCGAGCGACGGGTTCTTCCCCTTCGCCGACAACGTCGAGCACGCCGCCGACGCCGGGGTGACGGCCTTCGTGCAGCCGGGCGGCTCGATGCGCGATGCCGAGGTGATCGCCGCCTGCGACCGGCGCGGGCTGGCGATGCTGTTCACCGACCGCCGGGTGTTCCGGCACTGAGGCCCGACATGGCGCGTGAGCTGGTCCTCATCCTCGACTTCGGCTCCCAGTACACGCAGCTCATCGCCCGCCGCGTGCGCGAGCTGGGCGTGTTCTCGGAGATCGTGCCGGGCACGACCCCCGCCGCCGCCATCGCCGCGCGCCGGCCGGCCGCCCTCGTCCTCTCCGGCTCGCCGGCGAGCGGCTACCGCGACGCGGCGCCGCTGCCCGATCCGGGCATCTACGAGCTGCGCCGTCCGGTGCTCGGCATCTGCTACGGCCTGCAGGCGACGATGCGGCTGATGGGCGGGGAGCTGAAGCAGGCCGCGCGCGCCGAGTACGGCATGGCCACCTTCGTGCTCGACGGGCGCTCGGCGCTGTTCGAGGGCGTGCCGAAGCGCTTCCGCGCCTGGATGAGCCACGGCGACGAGGTGGCGGCCCTGCCGGCGGGCTGGCGCCGCGTGGCGCACACCGCCAACTGCGCCTTCGCCGCGGTCGAGCACGAGGCGCGCCCGTTCCACCTCATCCAGTTCCACCCGGAGGTGGTGCACTCGCCCTACGGGAAGGCGGTGTTGCGCAACTTCCTCTTCGGCATCGCCCGCCTGCGCGGCGGCTGGAGCATGAAGAGCTTCCTGCGCGCGGCGGTCGCCGACATCCGCGCCCGCGTCGGCCCCGGCGGCCACGTGCTGTGCGGGCTCTCGGGGGGTGTGGACTCGAGCGTGGTGGCTACCCTCTGCCACCGGGCGGTGGGCAAGCGGCTCACCTGCGTGATGGTGAACCACGGGCTGCTGCGCGAGGGCGAGGCCGAGGAGGTGGCGCGCGAGCTGGGCGTGGCGCGCGGTCTGCGGCTCGAGATCGTGGACGCGCGCCGGCGCTTCCTCGACCGGCTGGCGGGCGTGACCGAGCCCGAGCGCAAGCGGCGCATCATCGGCGAGGAGTTCATCCGCGTCTTCGAGGACGAGGCGCAGCGCATCGGCCCGGTCGAGTGGCTCGCCCAGGGCACGCTCTACCCGGACGTCATCGAGAGCGCCTCGGCCGGCTTCGGCTCCCAGGTCATCAAGAGCCACCACAACGTCGGCGGGCTGCCCGAGCGCATGAACCTCAAGCTCATCGAGCCGCTGCGGCTGCTGTTCAAGGACGAGGTGCGCGAGCTGGGCCGGGCGCTGGGACTGCCCGACCACCTCGTGGACCGGCACCCGTTCCCGGGCCCGGGTCTGGCGGTGCGCATCCTCGGCGCCGTGACCGAGCCCGACCTCGAGCGGCTGCGCCACGCCGACGCCATCTTCATCCAGGAGCTGCGCCGCGCGAAGTGGTACGGACGCACCTGGCAGGCGATGGCCGTGCTGCTGCCGGTCTCGACCGTCGGGGTCAAGGGCGACGAGCGTTCCTACGAGAAGGTCATCGCCCTGCGCGCGGTGAACAGCCTGGACGGCATGACCGCCGACTGGACGCGCCTGCCGGCGAGCCTGCTGGCGCGGGTGTCGTCGCGCATCGTCAACGAGGTGCGCGGCATCAACCGCGTCGTCTACGACTGCACCTCGAAGCCGCCGGCGACCATCGAGTGGGAGTGAGGCCGGCCTCCGCCACGTGGGCGGCGGCGCTCGCCGCCCTCGCCCTCGGCTCGTTCGCCACGCTCGCGGCGGGCGCGACCGCGCCGCCGCTCCTGGGCGTCCCCGTGCTCGACCCGGCCGGGACCGTGCGCTGGACGGCGCCGGCGGAGTCGCTGCCGGCCTGGGCGCGCCGGCTCGCGCTGCCGACGGTGACGCGTGCCGACAGCCTCGCCCTGTGGAGCGCGGCCGCCGGGCAGCCGCACCTGGCGGCGGTCGCGCGGCACCGGCTGGCCCTGCTCCACCTGGCTGGCCGTGACACCGCCCGCGCCGACTCGCTGTGGGCGGTGCCGGCCGAGCGCACGCCGTGGACCTGGCCGGGCCTGCGCGCCCGCGCCGAGCTCGCACAGGCGCGGGCGGGGCCCGCGTGCGCCGACTCGCTCCTCGAGCGGGTCGACCGCACGGGCTGGACGGACGCCGAGCGGGCGGCCTGGCTCGTCACCCGCGTGCGGCTCCTGGCCATGGCCGGCGACACGCAGCGGGCCAGCGCCTTCGCCCGGCAGGCGATGAGCGTCTACCCGTCGCTGTCGTCCACCCGGCAGGCGGTGACGCGGCTGGAGGCGATGCTGCGCGCGCGCGGCGTGCCGCTGCCGCTCGACGACGAGCGGGCGGCGGCCGAGGTGGACGCCTTCGCCGGGCGGGTGGACGCGGCGGTGGCGCGGCTGCGCCGCGTCGCCGCGCGGCAGCCGGA
>JAXDBZ010000015.1:0-10314 GCA_034678345.1 Candidatus Eiseniibacteriota bacterium | reverse complement strand
GCGGAGCGGGCGCGCGCCCCGGACGTCAACGGGATGGACGGACGCGGCGCGGCGTGGACGGCCGCGCCCCGCTCAGTCAGCGGCGGTCTGCGCGGGCTGGATCTCGGTGAAGTACTCGTCGCCGGTGGGCGCCAGCGCGCTCACGTACCACGAGGTCCGGCCGCCGCGGTCGAACAGGTCGGTCGGGAACACGGCCACACCGACGAGCCCGCCCTGCCCCTTCATCAGCGACATCGCGTAGCGACGCCAGGCGCCCTCGGGCGTGCGCACGTGCAGCCACATCTCGCGCGCGTCGCCCTCGCGCGCCCCGTCCAGCGTGGCGGTCAGGACGGTGGGGGAACCGAGCGGCACACGCCGGGGCAGCGACGCCGACAGCCGCGGCGCGTCGAGGTCGAGCCCGACGTCCAGGGTGGCGTAGCGCTGGTTGCCGCCCGGCAGATCGATCACCTGCACGGCCGACATCTCGCCCTGGTAGCTCACCCGGACGCTGTGCGGCCCCCGCGGCAGTTCGAGGCGCAGCGGGGTCACGCCGCGCTGCTGCCCGTCGATGCGCACGGCCGCTCCGGCGAGCGGCTCGGCGCCGGTCTCGTCGGACAGCCGCGCGCGGACCTCGAGCACGCCGGTGGGCGGCGCGACGACCGGCCGGGCCAGCACCTCCGCAGTGCGGTTCACGTGCACCTCGACCGTCTGCTCCCACGGCGCCACGCCCGGACCGGAGAACTGCAGGCGGTGGATGCCGGGCGACAGCCGGTCCATGACCAGCGGCGCGTAGCCGCGCGGCATGCCGTCCACGGTGACCGAGAGCGGCGCGCTGCCCGGCGGCGCGTCGATGCGCAGCCCGCCCCACAGCGCGACGTCGAGGGTGACGCGCTCGCCGCGCTTGCCCTCCACCGCGTGGGTCGAACCACCCTCGTCCGAGAGCGAGAGCGTGATCTCGTGGCGGCCCGGGCGGAGCGTCAGCGTCGCCGGCGTACGCCGCGTCTGGTCCGTCCCGTCCACGGCGATCCACGCACCTGCCGGACGGCTGGTGACGGCCACCTCGAAGCGGGCCGGACCGAGACCGATCGCCTCGAACGCCGAGACGACGGCCCGGCCGGCGGAGGGCACGTCGAGGTGGCCGAGCGACCAGCCGAAGGCGAAGAGGCCGACCACGACGGCGGCGACCGTCCACGAGCGCCGCCACCGGAGGCGCGGGGAACGACGTGGCTCCTCCTCTGGCCATTCGAGACGGCGCGCGGGCGCCCGCCGCGCGGCCGCGGGCCCCGCGTCCGGCGTCGCGCTCTCGACGATGGGCTCCCGGGTGGGCTCCACGGGCCCTTCGGCAGGAGGTGCGAACGTCGAGGCGGGACCCTGCTCGAGCAGCTCCTCCACCGGAATCCCCGGCTCCTCCACCTCGGCCATCGGGACCTCGGGCGCGCTCACCGCCGGCTCGGCCGCCGGGACCTCGGGCGCGCTCGCCTCCGGCTCGGCCGCCGACTCCGTCGCTGCAGACCCGGCCTCGGACGCGGCAGGAATGGCCGGCTCGGGCAACAGGTCCGGAACGCCGGGCACGTCGTGGGCGATGGGCTCGAGGTCGCGGGTCGGCAGAGGCGTGATGGCCTCCTCGGCGCGGGCATCCTCCGCCGCGGCGATCTCCGAGGCGACGGTCTCCTCCCGATTCGACGAGCCACCCAGTCGGTCCATCCATCCACGGAAGTGCCAGAACGGGCGGGACCGACGCGCCGGCCGGGGCTCGCCCGCGCCGCCCGCCGGTTCGACGGGCGAAGGGATCTCCGCCGCCGGCTCGGAGGGCTCCCCCGTCGCCCCTTCCGGTGCGGCGGCCGTGCACACCCCGGCTTCCGGCCCGGGATGTTCGGCCGCGAGCGTCCCCGCGGCCTCCGCCGCGGTCCGTCCGCGGCCCGGCCACGCGGCTTCCAGCACGCCCTCCAGGGGCACCCCGTCCGGACCGGTCGCGCTCCAGATCGCCCGCACGTCCACCGCGCCCTCACCGTCGGCGACGAGGGCGCGCGCTTCCCGGCCCTGGTCGTCGCGCACGGTGATCCATGCCGGCTCGGCGGGCTGACCCGAACGGGTGAGCGTCACGCGGCCCGAGCCGGACCAACCGAGCGCCACGCGGTCCCCCCATTCCACGACCACCAGGGCCATGGGGACGCGATCCGAAGGATGCCCCCACACCTCGGACTGCAGGAAGAGCAGGCCGGTCAGGGCCTGATGCAGGCTCCTCGGGATGGGCAGACCCGGCGCCGCCTCGCCTCCGACCGGCTGGGTCTCTGCGGCGGCGGACATGCCGATGAGCTCGCTCAGCCAGCCCCTGACCTCGCCGGCGTCCAGGCCCTGCGGGCGACCGACGAAGCCCATCTGCAGGCCGGACTCCCCGACCTGCACGGCCAGAACCTCGCCGCCGGCGCGGGCCGAAACGGTCCAGTGGCTCTTGTCCGCGAGTACCTCTGCCATCCGTGTACCTTCCGTGGAGACGTGCGGCGAGTCGTGGCGTGCCGAAAAGCAACGTACTCTGCGTGCCGCGCAAGTGTCAACGGCCTAGCGAGTTGTGGCCGACGGCCAGCGCCCCCCAGCGATTCCGCCGCCACCATGTCCCCGCGCGTCTCTTCCACGGTCAAGTGGAGGGGCTGGCAGGCCGATTTGCATCTAGTATGCCGGGTGCTACATTGGCCCGAAGACTGGGTTCGAACGAGCGATCACCCAAGGGGACGTGTCCATCGTGACCCTTCGCGTAGGGATTTGCGTGCTCTGTGGTCTGGCCGTACTGGCGGCCCTGCCAGCGCCCGGCCTGGCCCAGGGACCGGACCCCTCCCTGTCCATCATGGCGGCGGACTCGGTGCGCGGCCCGGTGGCCCTGGCCCGGCAGGCGCACGAGACCGCGTTGCGCCTGCGCCAGTCGGGGGATCCCGGGGCCGCACTGCGCACCATCGAGGCCGCCCTCTCGGCCCTGCCGGGTCCCGGGGAAGGCCCCGCCGGCGCGGCGGAGCGGGCCGAACTGGCCGCCCTGCAGGGGCGCCTGTCCGACCTGTACGACGCCACCCAGCAGGACCTGCGCAACGTCCGGGTCGAGCCCGGCAACGAAGCCGACGACCGCATCCTGAGCGCCCAGGCGCTGGACGTCCTCGCCGACGTCGAGACGCAGGACCACCAGCTGGTCACCAAGTGGATGGACTTCTTCATGGGCGCGGGCCGCTCGACCTTCGAGCGCTACCTGAAGCGCTCCGGCCGTTACATGGACCTGTTCCGCTCCGTCCTGCAGCGCGAGGGACTGCCGCCGGACCTGGTCCACCTGGTGTTCGTGGAGAGCGGTTTCAACATGAACGCCCGCTCGGTCTCGGCCGCGGTCGGTCCCTGGCAGTTCCTGCGCAGCACCGGCAAGCTCTTCGGGCTCACGGTGGACCAGTGGGTGGACGAGCGGAAGGACCCGGAGAAGGCCACCGTCGCCGCGGCGCGCTACCTGAAGCACCTCTACTCGATCTTCGGCGACTGGCCGCTGGCCATCGCCTCCTACAACGCCGGCGAGGGCACGGTCCTGCGCGCCATCAAGGCGCAGGGCACGACGAACTACTGGGACCTGAAGCTGCCGCGGCAGACCGAGGACTACGTGCCGCAGTTCATGGCGGCCATGACCATCGCGCGTGACCCGGCGCGCTACGGCTTCGCCGAGGTGGAGTTCGACGACCCCCTAGAGTTCGACGAGATTGCGCTCAAGGGCTCCGTGGACCTGCGGGCGCTGGCGCGGCTGGCCGACTGCTCCTTCGACGAGCTGAAGGCGCTCAATCCGGCGGTGCTGCATGCGGCGGCCCGCGGTGCCGGCGGCATCACGACCGTGCGCGTGCCGCCCGGCAAGGGCGAGCTGCTCATGCAGCGCCTGCAGGGCGGCGAGCGGCTGCCCGCCGTGAACCTGACGCTCAAGCACAAGGTGCGCAAGGGCGAGACGCTGAAGTCCATCGGCCGGCAGTACTCGGTCAGCGCCGGGGAGCTGGCCCGGGTGAACGGCATCGGCAAGAAGCGCCCGTTGCGGCGCGGCATGGTGCTGACGGTGCCGTCGTCGCTGCGCGCCAGCGCCGCCCCCGAGGTCGTCGACCCGGCCACCGACCCGCGCGCCTCCACGTCCTACGTGCCGGAGCGCCGGCTGGGTCTCCCGGCCGCGCTCGACGGCCACTCGACGACCGAGGGCCGTACGGTGATCACGGTCGAGCGCGGCGAGACGCTGGCCTCGATCGCCGGGCGTTACAGCGTGAGCACGCAGGACCTGATGCGCTGGAACCGGCTCAAGAGCGCGCGGGTCACGCGCGGCATGCGCCTCAAGATCCGCACCGACGAGGCGCTGGCGGCGACGTCCCCCACCGACTCGGCGCAGATCGCGGCGCTCAAGGCGCCCAGGCCGGCGAAGCACGCCGCGGCGTCGAAGCGGCCCGCCCGCGGACCGACCCACGTCGTCCGCGCCGGCGAGACGCTCGGCGGCATCGCCCGCCAGCACGGCGTCTCGGTGGCCGCGCTGAAGCGCGCCAACGGCCTCAGCGGCACGCTCATCCGCAAGGGCCAGCGGCTCAAGCTGCCGGCCTAGCCGCCCCGCCCGGCGGACACGGACCCGGCCGATCGCGCAGGGAGGCATCACGATGAGCGGCACGACGGCGCGGGATCCCTTCGAGAAGCTCCTCGGCTGGATGATCCAGGTCGAGTACCGGGAGGCCTCCTCCTTCCTGGCGGAGCCCGGCCGCGCCGCGTTCCTCGACTACTACCGCCGGCTGCCGGCGCTGGCGGCACCGCGGGCCCTGGCGCGCTACCGGCGGGGCATGTGGCGCTCGGAGGCCGGCTGGGTGGCGCGCTGGATCGGGGCGCGCGCGGCCGCGACGGGCCGAAGGCCCCGCGTGCTGGACGCCGGCTCGGGCTTCGGCACGTACGCCATGCTCTTCGCCGCCGCGGGCGCCGAGGTGCTGGCCGCGGACCTGAGGCCGGACCGGCTCGAAGCCGCGGAGCGCCGGGTGGAGTTCTGCCGGCGCAGCCTGGGCATGGATCTCGCCGTGCGCAACGAGCGCAAGAACCTGACGGCCGACTGGGACGCGGACTACGACCTGGTGTGGGTGTACAACGCGCTCTCGCACATCGACCCGCTTCCGGACTTCCTCGGGCGGGTCCGCCGTCACCTCGCGCCGGGCGGCGTGCTGGCGGTGGGCGACATCAACGGCTCGCTGCCGGCGCACCTGAAGCGCCTCGCGGGCGTGCGCGACGAGGTGAACCAGGAGTACGTGGCGCCGGACGGCGAGCGCGCGACGTACGCGGTCGAGCGGCCGCTGCCGCCGGCCGGGCTCCGCGCCGAGCTGCAGGCGCACGGCCTGCGGGTGGTGCACCACGAGCTGTACTGGGGCGGGCTGAGCGTGCTGCCGGGGCCGATCTACGACGGGCTGCTGCGCCCGCTGCAGTCGCAGTGGTGGCTCGGCACGCGCTTCGCGCGGCGCCAGCTCGTGGTCGCGGCGGTGGCGCCCGGCCGCCGGCCCGCGTAGCGTCCGGGCCCGACGCGCCGACGCTCGATCCCCGCGCCTCAGTGCATGGACTGCGGGCCGTCCACCACCCCGCCCGCGGGCACGTCGTCGTCGAAGTCGCGCTCGGCCACGTAGGCGCCGATGCGGGCGTTGCGCCCGACCCGCAGGCCCTTCGGCAACCGCGCCCCCTTGCCGACCACCAGCAGCCCGCTGGCCAGGTGGTCCGGGCAGGCCCGGTTCGGCGTGTCGGCCGGGCCGTGGCCCAGCACGGCGCCCTCGCCCACGCGCACCTGCTTGTCGAGGATGGCGTGGTCGATCGTCGCGCCGCGGGCGACCAGCGTGTCGTGCATGACGATGCTGTCCCGTACCACCGCGCCCGCCTCGACGATCACGCCCGGGAACAGCATCGAGTTCTCGACCCGGCCGGCGATGCGGCAGCCGTTGGCGATGAAGCTGCGCATCGCGCCCCCGCCCGCCTCGAAGCGGACCGGCGGCCGGTCGGCGCTCTGGGTGTGGATGACCCAGTCCGGGTCGGAGAGGTCGAGCGGCGGCTGCGGCTTCAGGAAGTCCAGGTTCGTCTGGTAGTAGGAGTCCAGCGTGCCCACATCCTGCCAGTACCCGTCGAAGGGGTAGGCGTACACCGGCTCGCCCCGCGCCACCAGGCGCGGCAGGATGTCCTTGCCGAAGTCGTGGCCCGAGCCGGGCATCGCCGCGTCCTCGGCGAGCCAGCGCACCAGCGAGTCGCGGTCGAAGAGGTACACCCCCATGGACGCCAGTCGCGAGGTGGACCGCTTCGGCTTCTCCTGGAAGCCGATCACGCAGCCGTCCGGCGCCGTCTCGAGGATGCCGAACGAGCTGACCTCCTTGGCCGGCACCTCGGTGACCGCCACCGTCACCGACGCGCCGGTGGCGCGGTGCGACTCGTAGAGCCGGTTGTAGTCCATCTTGTAGACGTGGTCGCCCGAGAGCACGAGCACCTGCTCGATGCGGCGGCGCCGCAGGTGGATGAGGTTCTGGTAGATCGCGTCCGCCGTCCCCTGGTACCACTCGCCCTGCCCCGCGCCCGGCGACGCCTGGAGCACGTGCACGCCGCCGCGCGTGCGGTCGAGGTCCCACGGCCGGCCGGTACCGATGTGCTGGTGGAGCGAAAGCGGCCGGTACTGGGTGAGCACGCCGATGTCGAAGATGCCCGAGTTCACGCAGTTCGAGAGCGTGAAGTCGATGATGCGGTACTTGCCGCCGAAGGGCACCGCCGGCTTGGCGCGGCGCTCGGACAACAGGCAGAGCCGGCTGCCCAGGCCGCCCGCGAGGATGAACGCGTAGCGCGCCATGTCAGACCACGCCCTCGTACCACGTGCGGCTGGGCAGCGAGCTGCCGGCCGCGATCTCGCCGCCGCAGCCCGAGAGGTCGGCGTTGATGCCGACGACCACGCCGCGCCCCACCCGCATCCCCTCCGGGAGGTGCACGTCCTTGCCGACCAGCACCAGGCCGTCGAGCCAGGCGTGCGCGGCGTCGCGCGGCGCCGGCCCCTGCCCGACGACCGCCCCGGCGCCGATCTGGACGTGCTTGTCGAGGATGGCGCGGTCCACGCGCGCGCCGGCGCCGACGTGCGCGTCGGGGAAGACGATCGCGTCGGTGAGCTCGGCCCCCCGCTCGACGACCGCGCCCGGGAACAGCACGCAGCGGCGCAACCGGCCGTCCACGCGGCAGCCGTTGGCGACCAGGCTCTCCTCGATGTCCGCCGCGGCGCCGACGTGCACGGGCGGGCGCTCCTCGTCGCGCGACAGCACCGGCCAGCGGGGGTTCAGCAGCTCGAGCCGGGGTGTCGGCGCCACCAGATCGAGGCTCGAGCGGTAGTACGAGGCGAGCGTGCCCACGTCCTCCCAGTAGCCGGCGAACTCGTGGACGTGCACGGCCTCCCCCGCCTTGAGCATGGGCTCGATGACGTCGAGCACCAGGTCGGCGGGCCGGTCGCGCAGCAGCTCGCCCAGCGCCGCCGTCTCGAAGAGGTAGACGCCCATCGAGGCGTGCGTGGACTCGGTGCGCCGCGGCTTCTCCTCGAGCCGCGTCACGCGGCCGTCGGCGTCGAACTGCACCATGCCGAAGCGATGCGCCTCGCCCGGCGGCACGCGGGTCACCGCCAGCGTCACCGTGGCGCCGCGCCGCTCGTGCACCATGAGCATGCGCCGGTAGTCCATGCGATACACCTGGTCGCCGGAGACCACGAGCACGCGCGAGGCCCCCAGCGCCTCGACGCGGTCCCAGTTGCGGGCGATGGCGTGCGCCGTGCCGCGGTACCACTCGGCGTCGCTGCGCGTCAGGTAGGGCTGCAGCATCTGCACGCCGCCGTTGCGGTGGTCGAAGCCCCAGGCACGGCCGGCGCCGATGTGGTCGTGGAGCGACGCCGGGACGTGCTGCGTGAGCACGCCGATCTGGCCGATCTCCGAGTGGGCGCAGTTGCTGAGGACGAAGTCGATGACCCGGTACTTGCCGCCGTAGGGCAGGGCACCCACGGCTCGTTCGGCGGTCAGGACGCTCAGGTCCTTGCCGCCGCCTCCCGCCAGCACCAGCCCCACGACACGTCGCACGCCACGCTCTCCCGGCTCGAGGGTGGACAGGGTACCCCGGCGGCAGACTAGAAAGCCGCCACGGGCGAGTCAAGCCGGCGGCGGCCGATCCCGGCGCGGATGCCCCGCGCGGCTACCAGGAGAACGACGCGGAGACGAGGTGCGTGACGTCCAGGTTGGTGTCGTCGGGGAACTGCTCGTGGTCGGCGGCGAAGAAGCGGTGCAGCTGCGCCGCGTAGTCCACGCCCACCTGCTTGTAGCGCAGCCCGGCGCCGAAGGCGAGGTCCTTGACGTTCACGCCGGTGCGCACGGCGAGCAGGTTCCGGTACCAGTACTCGAGGCCGGTGCGCACGTCCACCGTCATCCCGCCCAGCTTGAGCTGCGCGTCGGCGTCGCGGTTCTCGAAGCCCCACGCCAGGTCGAGGGCCCAGGTGAGGGCGTGGCGCTCCGCCGGGTGGAAGGTGCAGGCCGCCCCGGTGTCGAGGGTCGGCGCGATGAGCTCGCGCGTGCCGTTGCTCCAGGCCAGATAGGTCGTGGTGACGTCGTGCATGGCGGCGCCAAGCGTGACCGCGTCGGAGGGCATGTAGAGCAGGCCGGCGTCGAGCCCGGCGCCGAAGGAGGTGACGTGCTCGCCGGGCAACGTGTCCGGGATGCTCTGGCGCACGAACTTCAGGCTGCCGCCGAACGCCCAGCGCTCGCCCCGCTGCCGCGCGTAGGACAGGATCATCGCCAGGTCGCTGCTGCTCGCCATGTAGAGGTCGTCGGGATCGAGGAGCAGCCGCTCGCCCGGCTGCCAGACGCCGTCGGCCTGGCCCTCGTCCGGCGTGGTCGGGTCGTTGTCGAGGCCATAGTCGAGGAAGTCCACGCCGGCGCGCAGCGCGCCCGGGCGCGGCGTGATGGGGATGTCGTCCACGGCGAAGCGCAGCACGCCCACGCCCAGCGCCGCGTTGCGCCCGGCCGGGCCACCCAGCGGCCACACCCCGCCCAGGTAGTCGTGGTTGGCGAGGCTGCCGAATTTCTCCTGGTGCTGCGGGATGACCTCGCGGTACGGCAAGTAGACCATGCCGGCCGGGTTCCAGTACGGCGCGGTGGCGTCGTCGGCGACGGCGGTGAAGGCGCCGCCCATCCCCAGGGCACGGGCCCCCACCTGGATCTTCAGGAACTCGCCCGCGTACTTCGTGGCCCCGGCCGGAGCGGCCAGGACGAGCAAGACCAGCAGGGCGCTGACGACGACGCGGATCCGCATGGGGCATGCCTCTCGGTCCCGGGGAACGACGGAACGAGGAGCGAGCCTACGGGCCCCCTCGTTCAGATGTCAACCGCGCGGGGGATGGGCTGCCACTCGGGCAGGCTCGCCTCGCCGAGGCCGCGGGCGATGCGCCAACCGCTCTCGCGACGCACCAGCTCGTGGCCCGTCTCGAAGCGCTGGTCCTGCAGCGCCCCGAGCGGGCGGAACCGCACCTCGTAGGTCACGAACAGCCGCCCGGCCGACACCGGCAGCGAGCGGAACTCACCGAGGCGCAGCTCGTTCGTCGGCGGCATGAACCAGAGCATTCCCGGGAACGGCTGGCCCCCGGCGTCGTCGAGCATGCACTCCGCCACGGCCTCGGCATCGCCATCGCGCAGCGCCGACCAGTAGGTCACCAGCGTCGCGCTCGGCGTGCCGAAGCGCGGGTCCACCCGGCAGCGTTCGCCCTGGCCGAGCAGCGCGAAGGCGCTGAACGCCAGCAGGGCCCACTGCCAGGCGCGGATGCGGCACGGCGGCGTAAGGGTCTGTCCGTCCCCCCCGCAACGGTCGTCCGGACATACACCGCCGGGGAGCGGATCCGTTCCCGGAACGTCCGGGCCGGGAAGCGCCGGGAGCGCCTGCCGGGGTGGCGGGACGCGGTCGAGCTGCATGGTGGCTTCCTCCGGCCCGAGCGGGCCCGGGGTGCTCGGGGCGGTCCCTGCCGACAGGGCGTGCGGCATCCCGGGCCGCACGGTCTCTCACCCCCGTACCGGGCAGGAACCGTTCCGCTCTGGCCCGAGCGGGCGGGGGAATCGGGCGCGGCGCGCCCCGCGCGGGCGCGCGGGCGCAATCCCATGGGTGGTTTCGGGTTCTGCTGCTGGCCGCAGGTGCGCCTGACGCCACCTCAGCCCCGGCGGCGCCCCTGGGGGCCGCGCCGTGGGCGTCCGCCTGCGTCCCCGCGCCCAGTCCGGCGGGGGCGCTGCCCCGGCCCCCGCGCAGGCCGTTCGCGCCGCGAACCCCGCCCGCCGGCCC
>JAXDBZ010000014.1:0-3417 GCA_034678345.1 Candidatus Eiseniibacteriota bacterium | reverse complement strand
CGGCCGGCTACACCCTGATGGGCGCGCCGGTGTGGTTCCGCGGAGCCCAGCTCTCCGCCACCGTCAGCCCGGAGGTCACCGCCGCACCGGGCACGGTGGGGCTGGTCGTGGCCGCCATCCTGCTCATCGCCATGGGCGGCTCCGTGATCAAGCCCTGCATCTCGGGCACCATGCAGAAGACGGCCGGCGCGCGCGCGACGCTGGGCTTCGCCATCTTCTACATGGTCATCAACATCGGCTCCCTGGTCGGGCGCGGCGTGGCCTTCGTCACGCGCACCGGCTCGAGCCTGCCGGTGATCCTCACCGTGGTCGGCATCTGCGCCCTCGCCGCCTTCCTGGTCATCCTGCTGGTGCAGCGCTCGGTGGACGTGCACGTGAAGGAGGGCGAGAAGCGGGCCCACCCGGCGTGGACGGCGCTGCCCTTCCCCTTCATCATCCTCGGCGCCGGCCTCGCCATCGCCCTGCTGCTGCGGGCCGTGCCGCCGGGCGAGAGCTCGGAGTCGAGCCTGTCGTCCATCTTCGCGGTGGCCGCCATCGCCGCGGTCGTGGCGTTCTTCGTGGTACTCCTCTTCTACCGCGACCACCAGACCGGTGCCGCCGCGGCCGCCCCCGCGCGGCCGCGCCGCTCGCCCGGGCGCGTCCTGCTCGACATGGTGCTGGTGCTGCGCAACGCGCGCTTCTCGCTCTTCCTGCTGGTGATGAGCGGCTTCTGGTTCCTCTACAGCCAGGTCTACAACGTGCTGCCGCTCTACACGAAGCGCGTGGTCGAGACGCATCCGGCCATGGACCTCTACACCGCCGCGAACCCGTTCGTCATCGTCGCCTTCCAGCTCCTCGTCACCTCGTTCTTCGGCAAGGTGCGGGCGGTGCGCTCGATCGTCATCGGCACGGTCATCATCGGGCTGGCGATGCTGCTGAACGTCGTCCCCATCTTCGCCGCCGGCGGCGTGCGGGCGCTGGCCGCGCACTGGTTGCCGATCGGCTCGGTGTTCATCATCCTGACGGTGGCGATGATCGCCTTCGGCGAGCTGTTCACCTCCGCCCGCATGTACGAGTTCATCGGGGCGCTGGCGCCCAAGGGGCAGGAGGGTCTCTTCCTCGGCTACGCCAGCCTGCCCACGGCGGTGGGCGCGCTGGCCGGCGGCCCGGTGGGCGCGTACATCTTCAACGAGATCATGGCCCGGGGTGCGACGACCCGCCCGGACGGCCTGCTCGAGCTGGTGCCGGCCCAGAACGCCCTGGGCTGGATCATCCTGATGGTCATCGGCTTCGCCTCGGCCCTTGCGGTATGGCTGTTCAACCGCTGGATCGAGAGGCACCCCGAGCCGGCCGTAGCAAACGGCTAGCCAGCGCCTCGGACCGGAGGGAGACCCGGCCGGCGGAGCTGGCACGGCCCGGTGACCGAGCAAGGCACCATGCGCTCGGCGGGCACCCACACGGAGTGTGGGTCGGGCCGTGTCTGCGCTCCGCCCGAGCGAGGGCCCACTTCACCGAAGATTCCCATTGAGCGGGGCGCCCCTTCGGGTGGATGCTACGTCTCGTGGGCGCCTGCGGCGCCCGACAGCCTCACGGGCAGTCCTCCCCTACTCCCTGGAGGTCGGGTGATCCGTTCCTGGAAGGGTCCCGTTCTCGTCCTCGTCCTGCTCCTCGCGACCGTACTTGCCATCGCGGGCTGCGGACGCCAGTCCTCCCTCGTCACGGCGCCGGTGGCGGATGAAGGAGCCGGCGGATTCGTCCTCAGGCTCACCGACGTCGGCGTGCAGGCGGCGATCCGCGTGCAGAACGCGCACACGCCGAGGCTCATGGGCCTGCCGGGCGTGGTCGGCACGGCCATCACCGCCGATGCCAAGGGCCAGCCCGCCATCCTGATCATGACCGAGACGCCGATGGGCGCCCGCCTGCCCTCGACGCTGGACGGCTACACGGTCATCGAGGAGGTCACCGGCAAGATCAAGGCGTTGAAGACGACCACGGTCAAGGTGAGCCACACCGCCAAGCAGACGCCGCCGATCCAGCTCGGCACCTCGGGCGGCTCGGTGATCGACCTGGCCAACGGCTACTGCTGCAGCGGCACGCTGGGCGCGCTGGTGCAGAAGGGCGGCAACCAGTACATCCTGAGCAACAGCCACGTGCTGTGCGGTGACGTGGTCTCGGGCGGCAACGGCAAGGTCGCCACCCTCGGCGACGACGTCAGCCAGCCGGGCCTCATCGACGCCAACTGCAGCTACGCCACGGCGAACATCGTGGCCGACCTGTCGTCGCTCTCGACCACCTATCCGCCGGCCTCGACGCCCAACGTGGACTGCGCCATCGCCCAGGTGAAGGCGGGTATGGTGCGCACCGACGGTGCCATCCTCGAGATCGGCACGATCTCGGCGAGCACGGTGGCGGCGTACGTGGGACAGCCCGTCAAGAAGAGCGGGCGCACCACCGGCCTGACCCGCAACAAGATCACGGCGCTCAACGCCACCGTGAACGTGGGCTACGAGACCGAGTGCGCGGGCACGACCTACACGAAGACCTACACCGGCCAGCTCGTCGCCGGCCGGAAGTTCATCAGCGCCGGCGACTCGGGCTCGCTCATGGTCGAGGACGTGACCACGAATCCGCGCGCGGTCGGCCTGCTCTTCGCCGGCAGCAGCACGACGGCGATCGCCAACCCGATCAACGCCGTGCTCAGCCAGCTGGGCGCGACGATGGTGGGGAACTGAGGCCCCGCTGAAGTCGTCGCCGTGGATCTGACATCTCGCAACCACGCGGGCGCCCGGCCACCGGCCGGGCGCCTTGCGTCGGTGGCCCTGTGGGTTACCCTCGCCGCGGGCGCCGGCTGTCGCGCGCCCGCTCCGGACGGGAGGCCGCCCATGCAGTCGCGACGCCCCATCGCCGAGGTCCTCGCCGCCCACACGCCCGGGCTGATGGCCCTGCCGGGGGTGGTGGGCACCGCCGAGGGCGTGCGGCGCGGGGCCCCCGTCATCCTCGTCCTGGTCGAGCGGCGCAGCCCCGAGCTGAAGGCGCGCATCCCCGCCGTGCTCGAGGGCTGGCCGGTGACGATCGAGGTCACCGGCCCGCTGCGCGCCATGCCCGACTCTGTCCCGTGAGGCCGATCCCATGAGCCGACCCGTCCTCTTCACCGTCGTCTCGCTCTCGGGGGCCTGCGTGCTGGCGCTCGAGATCCTCGGCACGCGCGTGCTCGGCCCCTACTACGGCGTCAGCCTGTTCCTGTGGTCGGCGCTCATCTCGGTCACGCTCGCCGCGCTGGCCGTGGGCTACGCGCTGGGCGGCCGCTGGGCCGACCGCGGCCCGCGCGCGGGACGGCTGGCGCTGGTGCTGGCCGCGGCCGGCGTCTGGGTCGTGGCCGTGCCCCTGCTGCGGGGCCCGCTGCTGGCCCTGAGCGGCGGCCTGGGCCTGCGGGCCGCC
>JAXDBZ010000013.1:0-3225 GCA_034678345.1 Candidatus Eiseniibacteriota bacterium | reverse complement strand
CGAAGGAGAACGTGCTCACGGTGGCGATCCGCGCCGGCGAGAAGGAGCCGCACTTCCACGCGGGCTGTGCGCGTGACCGGACCGAAGCGCGACCGAGACGGCCGGCCTCGCGCGAGGCCGGCCGCCGTCGTTCGGACGGGATTACCGGTACATCGCCTTGATGCGTCCCCAGGTGGTCCGCTCGGTGTTCACCGGCACGCTGCCGAACACCTGGATGCGGTGGTTCTCCGAATCCGCCACGTACACGTTGCCCGAGGCGTCCGCCGCCAGCAGGAACGGCGAGCGGAACTGCCCCTCCGCCGTGCCGTACGTGCCCCACGCGGTCTGGAAGTCGCCCTCGGCGGTGAAGGCCTGGATGCGGTTGTTGCCGTAGTCCGCCACGCAGACCAGGCCGTGGGAGGACTCCACCGCCACCCCAAAGGGCGACTTGAACAACCCCTCCGCCGTGCCGTTCGAGCCCCACAGGCGCAGCAGCGCGCCGCCGCCGGTGAAGACCTGCACGCGGTGGTTGCCCGTGTCCCCGACGTAGACGTCGCCGCTCGCGTCCAGCGCGATGCCGAAGGGGTAGTTGAGCAGCCCGTCCGTCTTGCCGAAGGAGCCCCACTGCCGCAGGTAGGCGCCGGTGGAGCTGAACACCTGCACGCGGTTGTTGTAGCCGTCCACCACGTAGAGCTCGATGCCGCCGGCGTCCATGGCCAGGCCGCGCGGGTAGTTGAACTGGCCGTCGCCCGAGCCGAGCGAGCCCCACTGCCGCACGAACGTGCCGGTGGCGGTGAACTGCTGGATGCGGTGGTTGCCGGTGTCCGCGACATAGACGTCGCCGGCGGGCGAGACGGCGATGCCGACCGGGTAGGAGAACTGCCCGGGGCCGGTACCGTTGGAGCCCCACTGCCCCAGGTAGGTGCCGTCGAAGGTGAACCGCTGCACGCGGTGGTTGTAGCCGTCCACCGCGTAGACGGTGCCGTCGGTGGCCACGCCCACGCCGCGGGCGTAGCGGAACTGCCCGTCGCCGCTGCCGTAACTGCCCCACATGCGGATGAACGTCGGGCTCTGCGCCCAGACGAGCGCGGGCAGCAGCAGCCCGAGGATGACGATCGTGGCGATGGCACTCTTCTTCATGGGACACCCTTTCCGAGGGAAGCGTGAGAATCCCCGGCCGCGCCGAGGCTCGTCGTGAGCCCGGCCCGGCCTTGCTGTGTCTCGCCTGGGGGACGGGAAGCGGGATCCGCGCCCGGCGTTCGCGATGGGGGAACACGGGCGAACGCAAGGGTCACCGCGGATATTGTCCTCCTCACCGGGAGGCCGCGGCAACACACATCGCACGATAGGCGGGCCCGGAGGGGGTTCAGCCGGCGGTGGGTCCCACGTGCACCACCTTGCGCGGCGACGCGGTCGGCGGACGAGTCCGCTCCGGCCGGCGCCGGCCACGTCGTACAGTTGCCGGCGACACCGACCGGACCCCGTCTCGCTCCCGGGTGGACACGGGGCACCACCGAAGCGGCCGGCCCCGGGGTAAGGGCCGGCCGCTTTCGCACGGATGGGACTACCGGTACATCGCCTTGATGCGCCCCCAGGTCGTGCGCTCGGTGTTCACCGGCACGCTGCCGAACACCTGGATGCGGTGGTTCTCCGAGTCGGCGACGTAGACGTAGCCCGAGGCGTCCGCCGCCAGCAGGAACGGCGAGCGGAACTGTCCCTGCGCCGTGCCGTACGTGCCCCACTTGCTCTGGAAGACGCCCTGGGGGGTGAAGGCCTGGATGCGGTTGTTGCCGTAGTCCGCCACGCAGACCAGGCCGTGGAAGGACTCCACCGCCACGCCGAAGGGCGACCTGAACAGCCCGTCCGTCGTGCCGTACGAGCCCCACTGCCGCAGCAGCGCGCCGCCGCCGGTGAAGACCTGCACCCGGTGGTTGCCCGTGTCCACGACGTAGACGTCGCCACCCGCGTCGAGGGCGATGCCGAACGGATACGAGAACTGCCCGCCGCCCGCGCCGTAGGAACCCCACTGCCGCAGGTAGGCGCCGGTGGAGCTGAACACCTGCACGCGGTTGTTGTAGCCGTCCACCACGTAGAGCTCCGTGCCGGCGGCGTCCATGGCCAGGCCGCGCGGGTAATTGAACTGGCCGTCGCCCGAGCCGAGCGAGCCCCACTGCCGCACGAACGTGCCGGTGGCGGTGAACTGCTGGATGCGGTGGTTGCCGGTGTCCGCGACATAGATGTCGCCGGCGGGCGAGACGGCGATGCCGACCGGGTAGGAGAACTGCCCGGGGCCGGTGCCGCTGGAGCCCCACTGCCCCAGGAAGCTGCCGTCCGCGGCGAACCGCTGCACGCGGTGGTTGTAGCCGTCCACCGCGTAGACGGTGCCGTCGGTGGCCACGCCGACGCTGCGGCTGTAGCGGAACTGTCCGTCCGTGGTGCCGTAGCTGCCCCACATGCGGATGAACGTCGGGCTCTGCGCCCAGACGAGCGCGGGCAGCAGCAGCCCGAGCATGACGATCGCGGAGATAGCACCCTTCTTCATGGCACGCCCTTTCCGCCCTTTCCGAGGGCAGCGAGTGAGGCCCCGGCCGCACCGATGCTCGTCGCGAGCCCGGTCCGGCCTCGTGGTGTCGCGCTTGGGGGATGGCAAGCGGGACTTGCGCCCGGCGCTCGCGGTGGGGGAACACGGAGCGAGCGCGGTGGTCAACGCGAATATTCTCCGCCCGCCGCGGAGCCCGCGGCAACAACCATGCGACGAGCGTCGCGTCGTGCGCGGCGAACGAGGCCGGACGCTCGACCGACGGCGGGAATCCGCACACGCGCGCATCCCCGGGAGCGCGGGGGCGGCGGACCCGCGTGGGGCGCACCACCCAATACCAATCGTCCCCGTCACGGCAGGGCCAGCCCGAAACGGGTGCCCCGGGCGCGGTGACGGTCGGATCCGCCCCCGCGCGCTTCAGCGCGTCGGGGCGTCCGGCGTCGTCCGCGCCAGCAGGTAGCGCGGACGCCCGGCCAGGTCGGGACGCACCTCCGCCCCCGCCCACACCCGGGCCCCGTCGAACCACGCCGCCACCTCGGCGGCGCGCATCTCGGCCAGCTCGAGCGCCAGCAGCCCGCCGGGCACCAGGTGCGCCGGCGCGCCGGCGCAGATCGCGCGCAGGTCGGCGAGGCCGCGCGGACCGGCGAGCAGCGCCTCGCGCGTCTCGAAGCGCCGCACGTCGTCGGGCAGCGCGTCCCACTCGCCGG
>JAXDBZ010000012.1:0-4957 GCA_034678345.1 Candidatus Eiseniibacteriota bacterium | reverse complement strand
GGCGTGCTCAAGTCGCCACTCGTCAAGACCATCGCCGGGCGGGCCACGACCCAGGTGACGCGCGGGCTCATGGGCGCGCTGCTGGGCACCGCGGCGCGGCGGCGGCGCTAGCGGACGACGACGAACCTGGTTCGGGCGCTGGCGCCGTCGGCCGCCGCGCGGCAGAGGTAGAGCCCCGGTCGCCAGCCGGCGGTCGGGAGCGCCACCGTGCGCGGACCGGCCGGACACCAGAGGCGGTCGAACGGGGTGGCGACGAGGCGGCCGGCCGGGTCGTGGATCGTCACGGTGACCTCGCCCGCCGCGGGCAGCACAAGGCGGAGGGTCGCCGTCTCGCGGGCCGGGTTGGGGCCGGCGGCGACCTGCAGCGTCCGGGGAGCGTTGGTGCCGGACTCCACGGCGACGGGGGGCACGCCCCCCGTGTTCATGAGCACCGAGACCGCGTCGACGTACTCGGTGGCGATGGCCAGGTCCGGCCGGGCATCACCGTCCAGGTCGGCGACCACGAGCCCCTCCGGGCCGCTGCCCGTCGGGTAGGTCGTGGCGGCGGCGAAGGTCCCGTCGCCGGCGCCGGGGAGCAGCGACACGACGGCTCCCGAGTTGCCCGTCACCGCGAGGTCCGGATGGCCATCGGCGTCGAAGTCGGCGATGGCCACGGTGCTCGGCAACGATCCGGCGGCGTAGTTCACGCGGTAGGCGAACGTGCCGTCGCCGTTGCCGAGGAGAACGGACACACCACCCGCCAGAACGCTGGTCGCGACGAGGTCGTGGTCGCCGTCGAGATCGAGGTCGCCCGAGGCCAGGGCCCAGGGGTAGAAGCCGGTGGCGTAGTCGGTCCTGGCGGCGAAGGTGCCGTCGCCATTGCCCGGCAGGACCGAGACGGTGCCGGAACCGTTGTTGATCGTGGCGAGGTCGAGGTCGGCGTCCCCGTCGAGCCGGGCGGCCACCACCATGCGCGGCGTGGCCCCCGTCGCGTAGTCGGTCCTGGCGGCGAAGGTGCCGTCGCCGTTGCCGAGCAGGATGGAGACGCTGGCCGCGCCCGAGTTCGCCACGGCCAGATCGAGGTCGCCGTCGCCGTCCAGGTCGCCCGTCACCACCCAGACCGGCGACGTGCCGGTGGCGTAGTCGGTCTTCGTCCCGAAGCTGCCGCTGCCGGTGCCCAGCAGGACGGAGACGGTGTGGGCGCCCTGGTCGGCGACGACGAGATCGAGGTCGTCGTCCCCGTCGAGGTCGGCGGCCTGCACGCCACGCGGATTCGTGCCGGTGGCGTAGTCGGTCTTCGCGGCGAAGGTACCGTTTCCGGCGCCGAGCAGCACGGAGACGGTGGCGCTCGTGGCGTTGGTCACGGCCAGATCGGGGGTCTCGTCGCCGTCGAAGTCGCCGGCGGCGAGGTAGTGCGGGTCGTCGCCGCACGCGTAGGAGGCATACGGCGTGAAGAGGGAATCGGGCCAGGCCGCGACGGCGATGCCCGGGGCGAGAAGCACCGCCAGGGCGGGGAGGGCGAAGAACAGGCGCGACGTGAGGGGGCCGGGATGCACGGGTGGACTCCTGGTGCCGCGCGGACGGAGGCACCGGGCACGGCGGCGGCACGGGCGCACCCGGCGGCCCCGGTCCGGGCACTCCGATCCGGCGAGATGTGAGCCGCGAGGGCGCCGGAGCCGGTTCGTTACCGCCGAGATGACGGTAGCACCCGCGGCGGTGGTCCGAAACCGCGAAATGGGCCCGACTAGTACACCCGCTCGACCGCCCGCTCCGGCATCCAGCCGCCGCTGCCCCCGGGCAGCTGCACGAGCAGGTAGTCGCCGCGACGCTCGCGCACCCGCACCTCGGTGCCGTCGTGCACGAGCAGGATCTGCCGCGAGGCGGGGTCCGGTCCGGCCAGCACGTCCACCTCGGGCACGACCACGACGGCCGGGCGGGCGTCCATCTCGGCGATCCAGACCCGCTGCGTGACGAAGCCGAACAGCGACACGACCGCCAGGACGACCGCCGCCACGGCGGCTGGCCGCCAGCGGCGCACGATCCAGAGCGACAGGGCGAGCGCCGCGAGCAGGCAGGCCACCGCCGCCAGCAGCGAGGCCTCCCGGGCCGAGAGCAGGTGGAACGCCTCGTCGAGCAGGCGGAGCACCGGCCCCTCCACCGTTAGCACCTTGTCGGCGCGGTAGCCGCGGGCGAAGGCGAGGTTGGCGCGGATGTCGCCGTCGCGCGGCGCGAGGTGGTAGGCGCGCCGGTACTGCACGATGGCCCGGCCCACCTGCCCCGACTTGAACAGCGCGTTGCCGAGGTTGTAGGAGGCGGCGGCGCTCGGCCCGGGCGCCAGCGCGCGGCGGTAGGCCTCGGCCGCGCCCGCGTAGTCCTTGCCGGCGTAGAGGCGGTTGCCCTGGTTGTAGTCGCCCGCGGGAGCCAGGGCGAGGACGGTCACGAGGATCAGGCTGGAGAGCATGTCAGGCGCTCACGGGTCCCAGGCTATACTCGGCCCAGCGCATCGCGGGCCTTCTCGAACAGCGTGCGCGGGTCCTTCACCGTCGCCAGCCCCGGCGAGAACCGCGCGGTGTCGCACTGCGCCAGCACCTCGACCACCGCGGCGATCGCCGCGGGGTCCACCCCCAGCCGCTCGAGCTCGGCCTGCAGCTGCTCGCGCGTCATGGCCTGGGCGTCGATGTCGTGGCGGTCGCCGACGTAGCCCATCACGGCTTGTGCGAGCGCGGCGTGGAAGCCCTTCTCGTCCTTCTTCTTCAGCAGCGACTCGGCCTGCCGCAGCCGCGCCCGGACCAGCCCCGACGAGCGCAGCTTGCGGGCGTAGCCGCGGTCCGAGCGCAGCCGCCGCTCGTGCGTCCGGTAACCCAGGGCGCCGCCCACCAGCGCCAGCGACGCGACGTAGAGCAGGTTCGGCCACCACGGGCCGGCGAGCGGCGTGACGGCGAGTGCTGCGGCGTCGGCCTTGATGTAGCGGATGTCGGTGCCCAGCACCTTGAGCCCGGTCGCCTCGACCAGCGGCGCGTCGCGCATCGAGCCGGTGGCCGAGAACTCGAACGGCCCGGCGCTCAGCGTCCGGTAGGCCCTCGCCTGGGGGTCGAAGTAGGCGATGCGGATGGGGGCGATCACGTACCTGCCGTCGGCCTGCGGCAGGATCGGGTAGCGGAAGGTCTTCGTGCCGCGCACGCCGTCGGCGCCGGCGCGCACGTCGTCCTTGACCTCGGGATCGAGGATGCGCAGCCCCGGCACCGCCGGCAGCGCCGGCTTCTCGAGGAGCCGGACGTTGCCGCTGCCGCTGATGCGCACGGTGAGGTTCACGGGCTCGCTGCCGCTCGTCGTGGCGCGGTCGAGCCCGGCGGTGAGGCTGAAGCGGCCGACGCCGCCGGTGAACTCGGGCGGCCGGTCCTGCTCGGGCAGGGGCAGGACCTGGAGGGTGACCGGCTTCGATTCGACGCGCACGTTCTGCTGCGTGCCGAACATGTCGAAGAGGTCGCCGGAGGAGCGCAGCACGACCGCGTTGAAGGCCAGCGGCTTCACCGTGACGGTCCCCGGCGACATGGGGGAGAGGGCGACCGTCTTGAGCCGGGCGACGTCGTAGGCCTTGCCCTCGCGGGTGACGCGCTGGAAGTCGAAGCGGTCGGCGTCGAAGATGTTCTCCGCCCAGAACCCGTCGAACGACGGCACCTCGGCCCAGCCGCCGTTGGTGAGGCGCAGCCGGGTGTAGAGCGCGACCTCGAGCAGGACCGGCTCGCCCACGTAGACGCTGCGGCGGTTCGGCGTGGCGAGCAGGAACAGGTTGCCCTCGATCGGCACGTCGCCGCCGCGGGCCCGCGCGCCGGGAGCGGCCGGCATCGGCTGGGCCTGGCCCTGGGGCGCCTTGACCACCGTGATCTCGAGCGGCTGGCTCGCGTACTCGCGGCCCTCGTAGGTGAGCTTGCACGGCGGGATGACCAGCCGGCCCAGCTTCCTGGCCGCCAGCACGTAGATGAAGTCCACCGAGGCCTGCTTCTGCATCCGGCCGTTGACGATGGAGATGCTGGTGGACTGCGACGACGTGCTGCCGACTACCTCGAAGTCCGGCATCGGCGGCAGGACCGGCTGCGGCACCGAGACCATGCCCTCGCCCCGCACCAGCAGGTCGAGCTGGAACTGCTCGCCCAGCCCCACGGTGGTGCGATCCACCGAGGCGGAGAACTGCAACTCGGCCGCCCCGGCCGTGGCCGGCAGGAGCAGGAGGGCGAGCAGGAGCGGGAGCCGTCGCATCGCCGCGACCTTACACGAGGACGGGTCGCCTGTCCGGCGGCCGCGGGACGTGGGCATCACCAGTCCTTGCCGCCCGGGGCGGGCCGGCCGCCGCGCGGCTGCTGCTTCTTCATGTCCTCGCGCTCCCTGCCCTGCAGGGCCTGGAGCATGCGGTCGGCCTGGTCGCGGCTGATTTCGCCCTTCTGCGGCTGGGCCTGCGCCTGTTGCTGCTGCTGCTGTTGCTGCTGCTGCGGCTGTTGCTGTGGCTGTTGCTGCTGCTTCGTCGAGTCGGGTGGCTGGGCCTTCAGCTTCCAGCAGTACTCGAGGTTCTGCTTGGCCTTCAGGTCCTTCGGGTCGAGGAGCAGCGCCTGCGCGTACGAAGCGATGGCCGCGTCGAGCTGGCCCTGGCGGAACCGGGCGTTGCCGATGTTGTACAGGCTGCGGGCCCGCAGCAGGCGCGACTTCGACAGCAGTCCCAGCTGGAATTCCGCGACGGCCTCGTCGTGCCGGTTCAGGCGATAGAGCGCCCGGCCCTGGTCGTAGTGGATGCGCACGTCGTCCGGCTCCAGCACCAGCGCTTCCTGGTACTTGCCCAGCGCCTCCTCGTACTTCTGCTTGCGCTCGCGGGCCAGCCCCTCGCGCATGAGCGAGCCCCCCCCGGCCGGCGCGGCGGCCGGCAGCAGCGCCAGCGCCAGCACGGCGCCGGCCGCCCCCGCCGCGGCGCGCCCGCGGCGCCCGGCCC
>JAXDBZ010000011.1:0-5713 GCA_034678345.1 Candidatus Eiseniibacteriota bacterium | reverse complement strand
CAGCAGGTGGCGGCCGAGGTGCGGGCCGCGGCGCTCGACGTCTCCTCGGGGGCCGAGCAGGAGGCGGTGGCGCGCGAGCGGCAGCGCCTGGCGGAGGAGGAGTTGGCGCAGGCGCGCGAGCGCTTCGTCAACGGCGTGGCGGGCAACATCGAGATCATCAACGCGCAGTCGTCGCTGCTGCGGGCCCGCGACGCGCTCATCGACGCGCGCAGCGCCACCGCCACGGCGCGCATCGCGCTGGCGCGCGCGGTCGGCGTCGCCCGCACCGTGCGCTGAGCGGCGGTCTCGCCGCCGTCCTCCGCGGGGCCGGGCGCGGGAGCCCGCCCGGCCCGGCGCCTCTCAGCGTCCGGCGGTCTCGCCGCCCGCGGTCTTCACCACCACGCGCACGGCCACCATCTCGCGCCCTTCGGTGCGGTAGTGGACGGTCACACGGCGGTCCTTCTCGAGATCGCCGCCGACGGTGCGCATCTCCGCGTGCCGGGTGAACACCATCGTGCGCGCGTTCTTGCCGCCCTTCTCGACCGTGAGGCTGGTCTTGTCGAGCGCCGTCACCACCCCCGTGAACTGGCGGGTGGACTGCTTCGCCTTGACCGACGCGGTGCTCGGGGACGCGCTCGACTTGCGCGCCGCCAGCGTGGGGCCCGCGGCCACGGCCATGGCGACCAGGACGATCGTCGCCCACAGCGCGAACGCCCTCCGACCCTGCTTCATCCTCCTCACCTCCCTTCCTCTCCCCGGGGCCGGGTGGGAGATGAGTACGCCTCGTCGCGAGGTCGAGTCAAGTAGTTATGTGACGTATTTACAATCGTTTACGTCGTTGACATCGGCGGCAACGACGTGGGCGGCCCTGGGGAGCGCCGCCCGGCGGGCGTGTAGGGGCGGGGCATCGGGATGGGCGTCGGGATGGGCGGCGGTGGGCCCAGGCCGGCGCCGCGGGTGGCCCGTCGGCCGATCAGCGTGGGCGGCGGATGCCCAGCCTCTTCATCTTGGACTCGAGCGTGGTGGGCTTGAGCCCGAGCGCGGCGGCGGCGCCGCGCGGTCCGCTCACCCGCCAGCCCGTGTGCTCGAGGGCGTGGAGGATGCCCTCGCGCTGGATCTGGGCGAAGGAGCGCAGGGGGGGGAGGGTGAACCGCTCCGAGTGGAGCATGGCGCCTGTGCCGGCGGGGGTCCCGGCCGCGGGCAGCGGTGCGGACTCGGGCACGGAGGCCGGTGCCGGCGCGGGGGTCGCCGGGGCGGGCCGTTCGTCCTCCGGCTGGCCGAGGTCGGATCCTCCGGCCGGGGCGCCCCGCAGCCGAGCGTTCTTCGCCGCGAGCCTGTTCCGCTCGGCCGCCAGGGTCCGGTAGGCCTCGACGTTCCCGATGGCCTCGGCGCCGAGCCGGGCCGTCCCGGCGAGCGAGCGGAGCTGCTCGTCGGACGGCTTCGACTTCAGGAGGACGACGAGTGTTCCGAGGTTCTGGCGTCCCTGCGGCAGGGGCAGGACGGCGACCACCTTGATGCCCGCGCGGCGGAGCCACGCCGCCTCGGCCACGCCGAGGGCGGCCAGGTCGGAACGCTCGACCAGCGTGCCGCCGGCCGACGCCGCACGGCCGACGGGGTTCGTTCCGAAGGGGAGCCGCGAGCCCGGCACGGCCGCCGCGTCAAGGGCCCCGGCGGTGGCGGCGAGGTGCAGGCACGAGGTGCGGTCGGGGCACTCGGAGCGGCGAGGGCAGTCGGCGCAGAGGTCGCCGGGACCTATCAGCCACACCTGCGCCGCCACGGCGTCGGCCGAGGAGGCCGCGGAATCCGCCAGGGTGGTCAGGATCGGCTGAATCGTCTGCAGGACTTGGACTTGACCGCTCATCACTGCGCCTCCATGGAGGCCATCATAGCTCACGGTATTTCGTGAGTCACGAAATATCGTGAGCCAATCCGGCGGCTCGATAGCCTCGTTCAGGCTTCCGGCCCGGCGGTCGAAAACGCCCTCATGGACCCATCCCCTGAAGACCGGGACGAGCCGGTGGCGGAGCATTCCCTCGCCGTGCTGCACGGACTTGGTGGCGCGCTCCTCGGCGCGGCCGTGTGGTCCGGCGCGGCCGCGGTCTTCGACGCCTGGTCGCTGCTCGCTGCTCCCGGCGTCGGGTGGCTGGCCGCCTGGTCTTGCTCGCGCGGGACCCGTCCCGACGGGTTCGGCCGCGCCGCGTCCTGGGTGCTCGGGACCGTCGGGATCCTGTGCGGGCTGCTCGCCTACTGCGCCTTCTCCGTCGCGCACGCCTCGCCCGACTCGGAGTTCCAGCTCCAGGTCCTGGGCGCCGAGTACCTGAGGCTCCTGTCCGCCCCGCCGTGGTTCGGGTCGGCGGCCGTCCTGCTGGCGCTCGCCGGGGTGCCGCGGGCCCTGGCCGCCCGTGCGCCCCGGGCGTCCCTCACGCCCGTCCCCCGGCCGGAGCGCCTTCCGGCGCCCGCCCCGAGGCGCGCCTCGGACGAGTCCCGGGCGGCCTGACGCCGGCCGTCCCGCGGCCCGGCCGCGGACCCCGCGGGCGGACCCTCCCCGGGATTGCGGCTCCGGGCGGGCCATCGTCTATGATGCCCGCCCACGCGGCCCGCCGCTGCCGCCTCGAGTCCCAGCGAACCCCGGGGTGCCCCGATGAAGCCGTCCGTCTGGCTCTGGATCCTCGCCCTCGTCCTGACCCTCGTTTCCGCCCGCTGGCAGCGCACCTCCGGCCCGACCTACCCGCTCTCGGGGCGGGCGGTGCTGGGCGGCGAGCAGGTGGGCTACGTCCTCCACCGCACCCACGCCGGCCCGGGGGACGAGGTGGTGCGTCTCGGGGGCCTGCCGGACGACATCGCCGGGACGCTCGAATGGAAGCCGGCCGGTTCGCCGGACGCCTGGACCCGGGTCCCGATGCGGCGCGAGAGCGGCGCGCTCGCCGCCGCGCTACCGCATCAGCCCCCGGCCGGCCGTCTCTGGTACCGGATCCGACTCGAGCGCGGCGCCACCGCCCTGCTGATCCCGCCCGACCGTCCGGCGGCCATCCGCTTCCGCGGCGAGGTGCCCGCGGCGGTGCTCGTGCCGCACATCGTGCTCATGTTCCTCGCCATGCTCCTCTCGACGCGCGCCGGGTTCGAGGCCTTCCGCCGCGCTCCGCGGATGAAGGGACTCGCCTGGTGGACGGTGGCGAACATGCTGGTCGGCGGCATCGTGCTGGGCGTCTTCGTCACGTACTACGCCTTCGGCGAGTGGTGGACCGGCTGGCCCGTGGGCCACGACATCACGGACACCAAGACGCTCATCGCCTTCGTCTTCTGGCTCCTGGCGGCCCCGGTCGTGGGCCGCCGGTGGATCGGGCGTCCGGCGGTCGTTCTTGCCGCGCTCGTCACGCTGGCGATCTTCGCCATCCCGCACTCGTGGACCGCGCGCGAGCCGTCCCACGGCGAGCTCGACGGGGCCGGCGTGCCCGCCGTCGCCACCGTGGGCCCGGACGGCACGACGCGTTGAACCGTGGAGGAACCATGCCCGCCTTCGTGCCCTACGTGCCCCCGCCGCCGTCGCCCCGCGCCATGGAGCTGGGCCAGCGCCTGGCCGAGGCCATCGAGCAGTACCGGCAACAGCACCCCGACCTGAACCGCCTCGACGTGGCGCAGGCCGCGCGGATCGCCCTGGCGCAGGCGGGCGGATCGGACGCGACCGCGCCGCGCGTCGCCATCGCGGTGGCGGCTGGGGTGGCGGCGGTGGGACTGGCGGTCGCACTCGCGGTCGGGCTGGGCGTGAGCGGCGGCCGGGGCTCGAGTCCGGCGGTGGCGATGACGTCCGTCGCCGTGTTCACCGCGCTCGTGGCCGCGCTGCTCCTCCTGCTGCTGAGACGGCGTTAGCGCCCGGCTGTAACCCGGGCCGCAGCCCCCGCGTAGTACCCGTGTCGCCCGGGCCCCGCTCGGGCCGTCGCCCCCCTACGCGAGGTGTCCCATGCTGTCCATCCGCTCTCTCGTCAAGGTCTATCCGGGGCCGGTCGCCGCGCTGCAGGGGATCGATCTCGACGTCCCCCTCGGCATGTTCGGGCTGCTCGGGCCCAACGGGGCCGGCAAGTCCACCCTCATGCGCATCCTCGCCGGCCTGCTCGAGCCGACGTCCGGCCAGGTGAGCCTCGACGGCGAGGACGTGCTCGCGCGGCCCGAGCGCCTGCGCGCCCGGCTCGGCTACCTGCCGCAGGACTTCGGCTTCTATCCGCACCTGAGCGGCGAGCAGATGCTGGTCCATCTGCTGCGGCTCAAGGGCGTCTCGGCCCCGGGCGGCGAGCGGGCGCTCGCGCGGGAGCTGCTCGAGCGCGTGAACCTCGCCTACGCGGCGCGCCGCAAGGTGAAGGGCTTCTCCGGCGGCATGCGCCAGCGCCTCGGCATCGCGCAGGCCATCGCCGGCGATCCGCGCCTGCTCATCGTGGACGAGCCGACCGCCGGGCTCGACCCCGAGGAGCGCCTGCGCTTCTACCACCTGCTCGCCGAGCTGGCCGAGGGGCGCACCGTCATCCTCTCCACCCACATCGTCGAGGACGTGGCCGTGCTCTGCCCGCGCTTCGCGGTGATCCGCGACGGGCGGCTGATCGCGCTCACCACGCCGCGCGAGGCGCGCGCCGCGCTCGAGGGCGCGATCTTCGAGGGCACGGTCGCGCCCACCGAGTTGCCGGCGCTGCGCCGCGAGCGCGCGGTGACGCAGGCCATCCTGGTCGAGGGCCGCCACCGCGTGCGCGTGCACGACCCGTCGGGGGCCGTGCCGCCAGGCTTCGAGCCCGCGACGCCGACGCTCGAGGACGCCTACCTCGTGCTCATGCGCTCGGCCAACGGCGGGAGCGGCGCCGCGGCGGCCACCGCGACGGCCGCCGCCGGGTCGCCGCGATGAACCCGCGGCGTCTGGGCGAGGTCTTCCGCCAGGAGTTCACGCACGCCCTGCGGCGGCCGCTCTACTGGCTGCTGCTGGCGATCATGGCCTTCTTCGCGCGCGAGCTGTCCACCGGCAACGCCACGATCCAGTCCGGCAACACGGCGGTCGGAGGCACGCGAGCCTGGATCACCTCCGAATTCGCGATCTCCCAGCTGCTCGCCATCCTGGTGGGGACCATCTACCCGCTCTTCGTCGCCGTCGCCGCCGGCATGTCGGTGATGCGCGACGAGGACCAGAAGGTGGGGGAGCTGCTCCACGCCACGCCGCTCACGCCCGGCGAGTACGTCTGGGGCAAGTACCTCGCGGTCACGACCGGGTTCCTCGCCGTCTTCGTCGTGAACCTGGGACTGATCCTGCTCTTCAACCACGGCCTGCCGCACGGCGAGAACATCGAGGTCATCGGTCCCCTGGTCTGGATGAACTACGTCCGTCCGGCGCTCCTGTTCGCCCTGCCATCGTTGCTGTTCGTGGCCGGCACCAGCCTGGCCTTCGGCACGCTGACGCGCGTGGCCGCGCTGGTCTTCCTGCTGCCGGTCGCCGGCATCGTCCTCGGCTTCACGGTGCTGTGGAACTGGTCGCCGTCGTGGCTCGGCCCCGCCCTCAACCGGCTGCTGATGATCCTCGACCCCGCGGGCATCCGCTGGCTCAACGAGACCTGGCTCAACGTGGACCGGGGCGTGGACTTCTACAACCGGTCACCGGTGGTCCACGACGCTCCGTTCTGGTGGAACCGGTTCTGGGTCGTGGGGGTAGGGCTCGGCGCCGTCGCGCTCACGCAGTGGCGCTTCGGCCGCACCCTGCGCGGCG
>JAXDBZ010000010.1:0-3788 GCA_034678345.1 Candidatus Eiseniibacteriota bacterium | reverse complement strand
ACCTGCCCGCGGTTGTTGTAAGCGGTCTCGGACAGGCTCAGGCGGTTGCTCGACGTGCTGGTCGGGTCGGCAGTCGGAGACGGTGCGCTGCTGAACGTCCCCACTGCAATTACACGATCCAGGTTGTCGTACTTGCTCAGCGTGTACGGGGCCGCCGGCGGCGTAACCAGCAGCCGTCGGCCGCGGTAGTCGTAGGTGAAGGCGGTGCTATTCGAGTTGCTGTCGTCGTAGTAGCTCTTCACCTGCGTCAGCAGGCCGTTGCCGCCTTTGGACGAGCCGGTCCCGGGCGTGGCCTGGTCGTAGTAGTATTTAGTTCGATTCCCCGCGGGTCGTTGCGGATGAAGCAAGTTGTGGTGTTCAGGCTTCACTAGTCTTCGGGGTTCGTGCCGGGCAGGATTTCGGGGGCCAAGTGCCGGTTCGGCAGTCCTGCACGCCCCGCGCCGGACGGACCCACTGCCCGTCCGCGACGCTCGGGCCGTACCGTCCCCGTCATACCACCCGCAGCGGTACGATACAAGTCTATTTCCCGAGGGCTGCGCCGCGCGGCGGCCTACCCGGACGAACGCCGCGGCGCCGGCTGCAGCGGCAGGTGCACCTGCGGGAGCAGGTCCTCCAGCGACTCCGCCAGGCGCCCGATCGGGTGCCGCAGCGCCGCGGCCCGCAGATCCTCCGCCGTGACGTGCAGGTAAATTTGCGTGCTGGTGATCAGCCGGTGCCCCAGCAGGTCGCGGATCGTGACGATGCTGACGCCCGCCCGCACCAGGTGCGTCGCGAACGTGTGCCGCAGCACGTGCGGCGAGACCCGTTTGGTCAGACCACACTTTTGCGCCCAGCAGCGCACCCGCTCGTAGATCGCACCGCGCGAGAGGGCCCGGTCCTGGCGGCTGCGCAGGAACGCGGAGCGCGGCGGCCGCGGCCCCCGCAGCCGGCGGTAGGCGCGCAGGATCTCCACCACCCGCTCGTTCAGCGGGATCACGCGCTCGTGCCCGCCCTTGCCGGTCACCCGGATGGTCCGGTCGTCCAGGTCCACGGCCCCTTCCTGCAAGCTCGCGGCTTCCGAGGCCCGAATACCCGTTCCGTACAGCAGGCTCAGCAGCGCCCGGTCGCGCACATCCAGCAGCGTGGCCTTCGACGGCCGCGCCAGCAGGCGCTCCGTCTCGGCCGGCGTGAGCGTCACCGGCAGCTTGCGCGGGCGGGCCTTGATCTTCGGAAAGTGCACCAGCGGGTTGGCCGCCGGCTCGAGGAACTCCATGGCCACCAGCGCGCGGTAGAAGTTCTTCAGGATCGTCAGCTGGCGGTTCACCGCGGAATCGCCGTTGTGCCGCTGGCGCCGCAGGTATTCCAGGTACTCCAGCACGTCCCGCGCCGTGACGCCCGCGGGCGACAGGTCGGCCTGGTGCACCAGCACCCAGGCGTGGAACTGCCACAGCGTGCTGCGGTAGGCCGCAATGGTCCGCGGCTGCAGCCCCCGCGCCGTGCAGTGCGTCTGGGTATATAGACTGATGGCATAGGCCCACTTCATGAAGCACCTCCGCTGCGCCGGGCCAGCCGGTCCACCGCCTGCCGCGGCCGATCCCCGAGCACGTGCAGGTACACCCCCGTCTCGGCCGGACTGCGGTGGCCCATCAGCGAGGCGATCACGGCCAGGTCCACGCCGCGGTCCATCAGGTGCGTGGCATAGGAATGCCGCAGCACCTTGGGCGTCACCGCGGCGCTCAGCCCGGCCCGGGCCGCCGCCCGCGCCACGACGTCACACACGTAGCTGCAGTCCAGGCGCCGCCGCCGGACCGCCGTGCGAAACAGCGGCCCACGCCGCCCGCCGCGCTCCAGCAGCCAGGCCAGCAGCGCGGTGAACACCCCGTCGGGGATCGGCACCACCCGCTGGCGGTCGCCCTTGCCGTGCAGCACGTGCACTTCCCGACGCTCGCGATCCACGTTCGCCACGTCCAGCCGGCACAGCTCACCCGTCCGCAGCCCGCAGCCATACAGCAGCAGGATCATGGCCCGCTCCTGCCGTTCGTCGCGGGTGTGCTGGGGGCAGGCGGTCACCAGTCGCCGGGCCTCTTCCACGTCCAGCGCTCGCGGCAGACGCCGCCGGCCATCATCCTGCAGCGTGAAGCCGTCCAGCACGTTGCGGTCGGACCGGCCGCTGCGCCACACGTAGTCCAGCAGGCCGCGCAGGTGGCTGAGGTACTTGGGCAGGCTGGCCCCGCTGCCCGGGCCACGCCGTTCGCGCTCCAGCCAGCGAATGTAATCTTCCAGGCGCAGCTCCCACAGCGCCGCGCCGGGCCGCAGCTCGGCCATGGCCCTGCTCACCCGCCGCAGCGTGCAGCGCACATCGGTCACCGTGTGCCCGGTCTGCCGCCGCACGTCCGTCAGGTACGCCAGGTAGCCTTCGAGCACCGCATCCAGCGCCGGACCACTCATGCCGCACCTCCCGCGAGCATCTCGTTGACCGGGTGCCGCCGCACGGCCGCATGCCGCTGCGGGTCCGCGATGTGCAGGTAGCGCACGGTCGTCGCGATCGTCTGGTGCCC
The DNA here is from genome assembly GCA_034678345.1 of Candidatus Eiseniibacteriota bacterium. Lineage (GTDB taxonomy): Bacteria > Eisenbacteria > RBG-16-71-46 > RBG-16-71-46 > RBG-16-71-46 > JANXPZ01. Next base: position 1,251 of record JAXDBZ010000010.1, on the reverse strand, counting down.
CAGGAAACGCTGCACCTCGGGCAGACCCACCCCGTCCTCCAGCAGGTCCGAGGCGCACGTGTGCCGGAACTGGTGCAGCGTCACGCGCCCCAGCCCGCAGCGCCGCGCCAGCAGGGCCATGCCGCGCGACAGCCCCGCCGGCTTGAGCCGGCCGCCGTCCTTGTTCACAAACAGCGCCGGCTGGTCCAGCCGGCCGAGCTGTTCCAGCAGGTTGTGCCGGGCCACCAGGTACCCCTCCAGGCACCGCACCGCCAGCGGCGGCAGCGGCACGCAGCGCTGCCAGCCCGTCTTGCGCCCGTCGATCAGCAGCACGCCGCTGTCACGCTGCCAGTGCGCCAGGTCCAGCCGGATCAGCTCCCCGCGCCGCAGCCCCGTGCCATACAGCACGGCCAGCACCGCCAGCCACAAATGCCGGTGGTACGCCCGCCCGCCCGTGGCCGCACCCTCGAGCAACTGCCGCAGCGCGGAACGGTTGATGCGCCGCGGCACCCGGTCCCCCGCCCGCACCTTCGGACCCCGCATCCAGCGCAGCGGGTTGCCGCGCCACAGACCCTGCCGCACCAGGAACTCGCCCAGCCCGCGCTGCGCGCCCAGGATGCCGCGCACCAGCGCCTTCGACCGGAACGACGCCCGCTGCCGGATGTAGCGGACCACCAGGTCCGCATTGATCTCTTCCAGCCGCGGCCGCGGCCGGCGATGCTTCAGCCACGCCCCCCAGCGATCCAGCTCGCGCTGAACGTGCCGCACCGTCTCCGCGCACACACCCCGCGCCGCGTACTCCTCCAGGTACAGTTCCACCAGGCGATCCCATCGACGCATGCTCAGCCTCCTCAGCCTCGCGCCGACCGGCCGGCCTCGGGGCAGCCCGCCCCGGCGTTGCGGTCCGCGCACAAGAAGAGCCGGCACCCACGTTCCGGCCCGCCTGCGCACTTTACGCAACAATACGATCTCCGATACGACGCCCTGGAAGGCCTGCAGACCCTCGGGATTGAACTAAAGCCGCGCCGCGCCCGAGCCGGCACTTCCGGCCGGTGATCGAGGCGCCGGACGGGCGCCTGAAATTCACTTACGAGCCAGGAGTGTTCAGATAAGGGAAGTCGAGACAGGAGTGAACGATGGCCAATCGAACGATTACCTACACGCCGGCCAAACTCGGCGCGGTCGAGGCGGAAGGGCTCAGCGGGGTCACGCACCGCGGCGGCCAGACGCACTACACGCGCGGCCTGACCGACCGCACCGCAACAAGCCTGA
>JAXDBZ010000009.1:0-7940 GCA_034678345.1 Candidatus Eiseniibacteriota bacterium | reverse complement strand
CCTCGGTCGGCCCGGGGACCGTCCGGCGCCGCCGGGGCGCGGCGATGGGCGAGGGCCCGGCCCGGGCGGGACGCGCATGGAGGTGCTGGCCCGACGCACCGTCCTGCACGGGTACGCCGCGGTGGGCGAGGTGGTGGTCGTCGGCCCGCTCGGCGGCCCCGGGCGACGCGGGTGGCCCGAGGCGAGGGCGCTCCTGCTCTTCCTGCCCTTCGCCGTGCTGGCCGCCGGCGTGGCCGGCCTCGTCATGGTGCGCATCCTGGCGCGGCGGCTGCGGGCGCTCGAGCGGCTGGCCGACCGCGTGACCGAGGGCGATCTGGGCGCGCGCGTCGCGTCCGGCGGCCTCGACGAGATTGGGCGGCTCGAGGAGCGCTTCAACCGCATGACCGCGCGGCTGGCGGCGGCGCGCGAGGAGCTGGATCGGGCCGAGAGCCAGCGCAGCCGGCTGCTGGCCGACATCACGCACGAGCTGTCCACGCCGCTCACCTCCATCCGCGGCTACGTCGAGACGATGCTCGATCCGGCGGTGCCGACGACACCGGAGGAGCGCGCCCGCTACCTGCGCGACGTGCGCGACGAGGCGATGCGCCTCGATCTGCTCATCCAGGACCTGTTCGACCTCGTGCGGCTGGAGGCCGGCGCGAGCGCGTTGCAGCTCGAGCGGCTCGACTGGGCGGCCCTGTGCCGCCACACCGGGCGGCGCTTCGAGCCGCGCTTCCGCGAGGCGGGGCTCGCGCTGCGCTGGGCGCACGAGCCGGCCGAGGCCTGGGTGCAGGCGGACGGGCGCCGTCTGGAGCAGGTCGTCGAGAACCTGCTGGTGAACGCCCTGCGCTACGTGCCGGCGGGCGGGACGGTCACGCTCTCGCTCGAGCGAGCCACGGGAAACCGCTCCCGCCTCACCGTGGCCGACGACGGCCCCGGCATCGCGCCCGAGGACCTGCCGCACGTCTTCGAGCGCTTCTACCGCGCCGACGCGGTGCGCAGCTCGAGCGGCTCGGGGCTGGGTCTGGCCATCGTGCGCGAGATCGTGCTGCGGCACGGGGGCGAGGCGCGCGCAGCGCGCGTCGAGCCGCGCGGCGCGGCGTTTTCCGTCGAGCTGCCGGCGCTCGCGGGCTGATCAGCGCCCGACGAGCAGCCTCACGTAGGCGTCCATCCAGCCCTGGCCCCAGAGGAAGACGACCAGCGCGGCGGGGGCGAGCAGGGTGCCAAAGGGCAGCTCGCTCCGCATGCCGCCGCGGCGCCGCAGCATGAGCGCGGCACCCCACAGGCTGCCCGCCAGCGCGGCGATGAAGAGCGTGAGCAGGGTGAGCTGCCAACCCAGCACGGCGCCGAACATGGCGGCCAACTTGATGTCGCCCCCGCCCATGCCCTCGATCCTGCGGAACGTGAGCCACGCCCAGGCGAGGAACCAGAGCAGCCCCGCGCCGGTGGCGATGCCGAGCAGGGCGTGCCGGGCGCCGGGCAGCCAGCCCAGCGCGAGCAGGGTGGCGGCGAGGCCGAGCGCGAGTCCGGGCAGGGTCAGGACGTCGGGCAGCAGCTTGAACTCGAGGTCGATCCAGAGCAGCACGATGAGCAAGAAGCCCCACAGCGACAGGGGCAGGTAGGCCCAGACCGGTCCCGTCTTCAGCAACAGGAGCACCGCCCAGGCGGCGCAGGTCAGCTCGGTGAGCGGGTAGCGCCAGCCGATGCGCGCCCCACAGTGGCGGCAGCGGCCGCGGGCCAGCGCGAAGGAGAGCACCGGGACGAGGTCGAGGGGCCCCAGGGGGGCCTGGCAGGACGGGCAGGCCGAGCGGCCGCGCACCCAGGAGAGCCGGCGCGGCACCCGCCAGGTGATGGCCGTGGCGGCGCTGCCCATGACCAGGCCGTACACCGCGGCGAGCGAGGCGAGCAGGGCCTCAGCGGGGCCCATGGCGCCTCTCCGGGGTTGAGCCGCGCCCGGCACTCTGCGAGAATCGAGGCGCGACACGACGGCCGCACGTCCCCGCACCGGGTGTTCCCATGCGCAGCGTGTTCATACTGGCCCTCCTGGCCAACAGCCTCGACCTGGTCGTCACCGCCCTCGGCATCCACTGGTTCGGGAACCGCGAGGGCAACCCCCTGCTCGCGTCCCTGGCGCACGGCCACTGGGGGCTGTTCGTGCTGGTGAAGGGGCTGCTCGTCCCGCTGCTGATCGTCGGCCTCTACGGCATGCGCCGCCACACCCCGGTCTTCGCCTCCGCCGGACTCGCCGTCGTGGCCGTCGCCCTCACCGTCGCCCTCGGCCGGTGGCTGGGGTGGATGGCGGGGGTGATGCACGTGAGCCTGCTCGCCCGGCTGTAGGCTGCGCGGGATCGCCGATCCCGGGTTCCTACGGCTGCTCCGGCATGATGTGCGGCGTCACCTCGATGACGAGGTCGCGCTTCGAGGTCGTGACCGAGTGGTGCTGGAACAGGTAGCCGAGCAGGGGGATGTCCCCGAGGATCGGCACCTTGCTGACGTTCGTCGTCTTCTCCTCGCTGAGCAGGCCGCCGATGATGACCGAGCCGCCGTCCTTCAGGCGGACCGTGGTCGTCGCCTGGCGCGTGGCCACCACCGGCAGGTCGTTGTTGACCCCCTTGTAGCCGATGACCGACGAGACCTCGGGCGTGATCTGCGTGGTGATGTAGCCGTCGGCGTTGATGAGCGGCGTGATCCTGAGCTTGATGCCGACCTCCTCCTTCTCGACCTGCCGGGTCTCGGCGGCGGCGCCGCCGGCGAACACCGTCCCGGTCACGGTGAAGGGGATGCGCTCGCCGACCAGGATCGAGGCCTCGCGCCCGTTCAGGGTGGCGATCTTGGGGTTGGCCAGCACGCGGGCCTTGCCGTTCTGGATGAGCAGGTCGATGGTGGTCTGCCAGGCGAAGGCCTGCCGCGACATGCCGCGCGTGGACCACATGTTCCGGTAGCCGCCGCCGGCGCCGAAGAAGGGCAGCGAGTCGGGCACCACGCCGCGCTGGGTGGCGCCCGAGCCGCCCTCGACGATGACCACGCCCTGCCGGTTCAGGTCGTCCCAGTTGATGCCCAGCTGCATGGCGTCGCCGGTCGAGACCTCGAGGATGCGCGCCTCGAGCACGACCTGCCGGGCCGGCACGTCCATGACCCGCACGATCTCCTCGATCTGCGAGATGACGCGCGGGCTGGTGACCACGATCAGCCGGTTGCCGCCCTTGTCCACCTGGATGTCCTGGGCGATGCTGCGCAGCGCCGTCTTGACGTCCTCGGCGTTCGCGTAGCGCAGGTCCACGACGTAGGAGGAGAGCCCGGTCTCCTCCTTGAGCGCGCGGGCGTCGGCCACCAGGATGGAGTTGCCGATGCGCTCGTAGGCCAGGCCGGCGGCCCGCACCACCAGGTTCACGGCCTGATCGAGCGGCACGTCCTTCATGTGGATGGTGAGCCGGCTGGCGGTGTTGGCCCCGGTGCCGGTGATGATGTTGAGGTCCCCCTTCTCGCCCAGGATCTTGAGCACGCTCGCCAGCGGCGCGTCCTCGGCGTCGAGGGTGATGAGGCGGTCCGTCGTCGCGGCGATGGCGAGGGACGGGCCGGCCACGGCGCCGAGCAGCAGCAGGGCCAGCGCGGCGGCGCGGAGGACGCGGGAGGAGGGGTTCACGCCTAGTCTCCTTTCCTGGGAAGCTGCAGCACGAGGGTCTCGCCCCCGCGCTCGAGGATCACCTGCTCCCGGGTGATGCTGCGCACCCGGAACTCGTCGAACAACGTGTTCACCTGCACCGCGTGGTCCTTCCCGTTCCAGCGGATGGTCGCGCTCGGGCTGCCCTCCACCCATACGATCGTGGTGAGCTGGGGCGGCGGGAGCGCGACGGGCGCGGCCGGCCGCACCGGGCCCGACCGCCGGACCGGTGCCGGCGCCGGGGCGCGGCCGAAGGCGAACGGGTCGCGCAGCGCCGCCCCGGCGTCCGGGCGCGTCCCGCCGAGCAGCCGCTCGAGCCCGGCGTAGGGGCTGACCGCCGGGGCCCCGCCGCGCGGGCGGGTCCAGACCCCCGAGTCGCGCAGCGCGCCGGTGGTCTGCTGCACGACGAGCACGAGCAGGAGCAGGGCGATCAGCCAGCCCACCAGGCGCGCGGGATCGAGCTTCATCGCGCCGCCCCCTTGCGCTTGAGGATGAGCCGGCTCACCCAGATCTCGATGTTCCCGCCGGGCGCCGTCGGTCCGTTGATGGTGAAGCGCTCGAGCGTCAGGAGCGTGCCCGTGCGGGCGATGTCGTCCAGCAGCGCCACGAAGCGTCCGTAGCCGCCGCTCATCTGGAAGTGCGCGCGCACCAGGACGCTGCCGGGCAGCTGGGTCACCAGGCCCTGCTCGGTCGAGAGGACCTGCAGGCCGTTGCGCGCGGCCAGCCGGGTGACGTCGGCGAGCAGCGCGGAGGTGAGCGCGCCCGAGGCGCCCTGCTCCTCGGCCGCCGCCGGGGTCAGCGAGTTCCGGGCGAGCAGGGAGGCGACCCGCGCCGACGGCGCCGGCAGCGGGTTCGTGACGTCCAGCGGCACGCCGAGCCGGGCGGCCTGCTCGGCGGCCCGGCGATAGCGGGCCAGCGCCGGCCGGAAGGCGGCCGCGTGCACGACCGTGAAGGCCGCGAAGAGGACGACGGCGGCGAGGACCTGCCAGTTCCGGCGGGCGAACCGCGTCCAGGCGGGGTTCATCGGCGGCACTCGATGCGGAACATGGCGGGCACGTCGGCGCCGCCGATGCGGGACTCCACCAGCCGGATGGAGCGGTACTGCGCGGCGAAGACGGAGTCGCCGTGCAGCGTCGAGACCAGGGCCATGATGGCCTGCATGCGGTCCTGCCCGGCCGTCGGCCGCAGGGTGCCGCTGAGCACGAGGTTCTCCTGGTCGGTGCTGGAGGCGACGCTCTCGGGATTCCCGGCCACCGAGGTCAGCGCCACGTTGGCGGGCAGCACGGCAGCGAGCCGCGCCAGGCGGCTCCCCCAGCGCCGCGGATTGGCGAGCGCCCGCTCGGCCTGCGCCATCTCGGCGGGCGCCGGCTTCCAGCTCTCGGTGTGGCCGATGCCGCTCAGCCGCTGGTTCTGCGCCTCGAGCAGCACGGTGCGGCGCGAGAGCGAGGCGCAGTTCAGTCCGTAGAGCCCGAGCACGACGACGAGCAGGCCGAAGTAGGCCAGCCAGACGCCCACGCTCAGCATCCGGCGCCGGGTGCGCGCCAGTTGCTGCTGGTACATCTCGCGCCGGAAGTTGATGTTGAAGTAGGGGCTCACGAGGTCCTCAGGGCGAGGCCGAAGGCCTGGGCGAACTGCGGGCCGCCCGCGATGCGCGCGCGGGCAGCGCCGCCCAGGTCGGCGAACGGATCGAAGACCGAGGCGGGCAGCCCGAGCATCTCGCCGAGCCGCTCGGCGAGGCCGGGCAGCCGCGCGGTGGCGCCCGAGAGCTGCAGCCGCAGCGACTCGGGCAGGTGGCCGAGCGTGCGGTAGAAGGCCAGCGAGCGGCGGACCTCGTCCACCAGGTCGCGCTCGAGCGCCTGCCGCACCGCCTGCAGCTCGCGGCTGCTCCACTCCACGCGGAAACCGGGCTCGTCCGAGCCGGCCGCCAGCTTCCACTCCTCCGCCTCGCCGAACGGCACCTCGAGCTGCTCGGCGATGGCCTGGGTGAGGTGGCGGCCGCCGAACTCGAAGCGGCGGGAGAAGAAGGGCTCGCCGCGCTGGTAGAGCGTGAGGTGCGAAGAGGCGTGCCCGATGTCGAGCAGCAGGCGGGCGCTGCGGTCGCTGCCCGTGCCGTGCAGCGCGGCGTTGGCGAGCGCCAGCGGGGCGGCGTCCACGATGTCGGGGGCGAGGTCGAGGCGCGCCAGCAGGGCAAGTTGGCGGTCGAGGTGCTCGCGCGTGACGGCCGCGAGCAGGATCTCGATGCGCCGCTCGGAGACGTAGCGGCCGAGCACCTGGTAGTCGATGACCATGGTCGCCGGATCGAAGGGGAGGTGCTTGCGCGCCTCGAAGCGCAACGCGGAGCCGACCTCCGCCTCGTCCATGAGGGGCAGCTGGATCTGCTTGACGATGATGTCGGGGCCGGAGATGCCGAGGGTGAGGCCACGCACGCCGCGCAGCGAGACGCCGGCGCGCTCGGCGCACTGGGCCACCGCCTGCGCGACCGCGTCGGGACCGGGCCCGTCGTCGCGCTGGGTGGAGGGGTAGAAGGCCTCGGCCGCGGCCACCCGGGGGGTGCCGACACCCGGCTGCAGGGCCAGCAGCTTGACGCTGAAGGCCCCCAGGTCGAGTCCGGCCCACGGCCGGGCCACCAGGCTGGCTCTCATGGGCGCAAGTTATAGGCTACGGGGTGCTCGCCCGCCAAGTGCCCGCTTGCAGGGCCAGCCGGTGCCCGGTCTCGGAGGTGAGGTTGGGCAGGGCGCCGTTGCCGAGGAGCATGGGCAGGAAGCGCTGGTTCAGCCGGCCGTGGTCCTGGCGGTAGAAGCGCATGGAGTTGTGGAACGCCCCGTGATGGGGCTCGGGGCCCATCAGGTTGACCGACTCCGCGAAGATGCTGAGGTCCCCCGCCCAGCTGTCCGCCGTGCTCCCGCCCGCGTAGTTGTTGTCGTGCCAGATCACGACCTTGCCGTCGGACACCAGGACGAGGGGGATGCCCGACTGCAGTCCGCCGTTGAACCAGATGCCGGCCGTCGCCAGCCCGTCCTCGTCGTGGTCGGTGTTGGGGGTCGGCCCGTTGCGGCCGGCGACGATGACGAGGCAGTCGGCGCCCGGGGCGCCGGTCCCCTCGATCTGGACGGGCTGGAAGAACCGGACGCCGCGGGGGAACAGCCAGACGACACAGCCCGAGACCCGCACCTCGTTGAGGTCGATGCTCATGCCCTCGTAGAACGACCAGGTCGGATCGCTCGTGTCGTCGGAGGTCGTGTAGAGGGGCTGGCTCGCCCCGCCGGTCAGGGCGAACCGGCTGACGTAGGTGGACAGCGGGTCGGTCGGATCGCCGTGGTGGGTGATGACTGGCTGCGTGCCGTTCGCGTGCGCGGCGATGAACTCGTGCACGCCGGGGACGGGCACCTGAGGCGTCGTCTGGACGGAATCGGGCCAGGGATGATCCAGCCACTGCCGCCAGTCGCCGATCGGCTGGCCGGACGTCTCCCAGATCGGACCGTCCAGCAGGATGGTCCCGGACCGGTCCGTGGCCGGGAAGAAGCCGAAGCGGCGCACCTCGATGCCGCCGCCGATAGTGATGAGCTGGCGGTAGTAGTTCTGCGCGCTCGAGGGGCGGAACCACGCCTCGACGATGCGCCGGGCGGTGCCGTCCCCCGCGGCCACGCGGATGAAGACTGGATTGCCCGTGTCCCAGTCCACCGTGCCGTCCGTGGAGTCGATCAGGCCGCCCTCCACGTCCCAGGCCACCGCCCAGGTCCCCGGCGGGGCGTCCTGCTTCACGTCCTCGAACCGGCTGCCCCACTGCTCGAGCACGAACTTCGCCCGCTCGATCCCGCCCATCGCCGCCTGGAAGGACCGTTCGCCGTCGAGCGAGAGCTGCAGGTACTGCGCCTCGTAGCTGGACAGGCTGAAGAGCGAGATGCCGATGATGGTGAGCGCCAGCACGAAGATCACCACGCCGACGAGGACGAAGCCGGTCTCCCGGCGCCGCGGGCGGGGCGTCATGGCTCGGGCTCGCGGTTGTAGAGCGCGGCCGCCGAGGCCATGCGCACGAGCTGGCCGTCGCCGGCGCGCAGCTCGACGAGCTGGATGTCCACCAGCCGGGTCAGGGTGTCGAGCTGGAAGCGCGTCACGGGGGTCTGGACGACCGCGCCGCGGTCATCGGCCTCGCGGCCGTGGTGGATGCGCTGGTCATTCCCGTCCCACCAGAAGCGCAGGAACTCGTCCTGCGCCGCGTCGCGGAGGATGAGCGTGTGGTGCTGCGGGTCGGTCCGGTCCACCTCGGCGTGGGCCGCGCTCCGCACCCCCTGCGAGATCG
>JAXDBZ010000008.1:0-8508 GCA_034678345.1 Candidatus Eiseniibacteriota bacterium | reverse complement strand
ATCGTCATGGGGCAGGAGAGCCTCTCGACCCGGATGGTCTACCGGGCGCACGAGGAGCTCTACCACGGCGCCTGCGGGGGACCGGAGGAGGAACTCGCCCGCATCCTCGCCGTGACCCGCGAAGACGTCGTGGCGATGGCGCGGCGCGTGCTCCGCCCCGGCCGCTTCACCCTGTGTGCCCTCGGCCCGACGGGGGGGCGGCCGCTGGACGAGCGCGACTGGCCGCTCGAGGCGTAGGCGCAGACTGCCGTCTCCCGCTCCCCGGCGCCGACGCTGGCCCGCGGGGCTCGCCCGAGCCGCCGCCCGAGCAAGGCACCATGCGCTCGGCCGGCGGCTCGGGTCTTCGCCCCGCGGCCCCGGCTGGCTAGCGGGTCGCGGCGGCCGCCTTCCCCGCCTTCGCCGTCCCGTCGCACAGCCCGCGCAGCACGGCGCCGAGCCGTCGGATGCCCTCGGTGATGCGGTCCTCGGGCATGTTCGAGTAGTTCAGCCGCATCGTGTTCTCGTGGCCGCCGTTGGGGAAGAACGAGCCGCCGGGCACGAACGCCACGTTCTGCTCGAGCGCCCGCACGAGGGCCTCGCGCGCGCTGACCGCCTCGGGGAGCGTGACCCAGAGGAACAGCCCGCCGCGGGGCCGCGTCCACGACACCCCGGCCGGGAACTCCGCCTCGATCGCCGCCAGCATGGCCGCACGCCGCCGGCGGTAGACCTCGCGGATGCGGGCGATGCCGGCGTCGAGGTCGAAGCGCTCGAGGTAGGCGAGGAGCTGGTACTGGCCGAGCGTCGAGGTGTTGAGGTCGAGCCCCTGCTTGGCCAGCACGTACTTCTCGTAGATCTCGGGGGGCGCCGCCAGCCAGCCGATGCGCATCCCCGGGCAGAAGATCTTCGAGAAGGTGCCGAGGTAGACCACCGGCACGTCCTTCGCCATCGCCGCCAGCGCCGGCGGCGTGGTGCCCTCGAAGCAGAGCTGGCCGTAGGGGTCGTCCTCGACCACCACCAGCCCGTGACGCGCCGCCACCTCGAGCACGGCCCGGCGCCGCTCCACCGTCCAGGTGCGTCCGGTCGGGTTCTGGAATGTCGGGATGGCGTAGATGTACTTGGGGCTGCGCGCGGCGGCGATGCAGCGCTCCAGCTCCTCGGGGATCATGCCGTCGTCGTCGGTCGGCACGTCCACGAAGCGGGGCTGGTAGGCGCGGAAGGCGTTGATGGCGCCGATGTAGGTCGGGCTCTCGCACAGCACCTCGTCGCCCTCGTCGAGGAACAGCTTGCCGGTCAGGTCGAGACCCTGCTGCGAGCCCGAGGTGACGAGCACCTGGGAGGCGGCGTAGGAGGTGCCCAGGTCGCGATTCATGCGCCGGACGATCTGCTCGCGCAGCCCGGGGTGCCCCTCCGTGGTCGAGTACTGGAGCGCCTTCGTGCCCTCGTGCTCGAGCACGTCCGCGGCCACCTCCTTCAGGTCGTGGATGGGGAACAGCTCGGGGGCGGGGAGCCCGCCGCCGAAGGAGATCACCTCCGGCCGCTGGGTGATCTTGAGCAGCTCGCGGATCTCCGAGGCCTTCATCACGTCCAGCCGGCGCGCGAATCGTGCGGTCATCGCTACCTCCTCGATCTCAGACGATCGGCCGCGTCGAGGCGGCCGCGAACTCCGAGTGTTGGGAACGTCCCATCTCCTCCCGGAGCGCCGCGGCAAGACGCGTCACGCCGGTGCGGATCGCCTCCTCGTCGGGGTGGGAGAAGTTGATGCGGATGTACTCGGCCGGGGGCTCGTCGGCGAAGCAGGGCCGCCCCGGCAGGTAGGTGACGCCGGACTGCGCCGCCCGCGCGAGCAGACCCGGGGCGGAGACGCCGCGCGGCAGCCGGCACCAGAAGTAGAAGCCGCCCTGCGGGCGCTGCCAGGCCAGGCCGGGCACGTCCGCCGCCCGCAGCGCGTCGTCCATGGCGTCGCGGCGCCGGCGGTAGGCCTCGCGCACCGTGCGCACGTGGGCCGCCATGCGGCCGCGGCGGACGAAGCGCTCGAGCACCCACTGGCCGAGCGTGTTGGCGTGCAGGTCGGCGGTCTGGCGGGCCAGCGCGAACTGCTGTACCACCGGGCGCGGGGCGACCAGGAAGCCGAGCCGCATGCCGGGGAAGAGCAGCTTCGAGAAGGTCGAGAGGTAGAGCACGTTGCCCGAGGGGTCGAGCGCCCGCAGCGAGGGCACCGGCTCGCCCTCGTAGCGCAGCTCGGAGTAGGGATCGTCCTCGAGCACCGGGACCTGGAAGCGCCGGGCCAGCGCGAGCAACTGCTGGCGCCGCTCGAGCGAGAGCACGCTGCCGGACGGGTTCTGGAAGGTGGGCAGCGTGTAGATGAGCTTGGGCCGGAAACGGCCCAGCGCGCTCTCGAGCACGTCGGTGCGCATCCCGTGCTCGTCCGCCGGCACGCCGATGAGGCGCGCCCGCGCGCCGCGGAAGGTCTGCAGCGCCCCGATGAAGGAGGGCTGCTCGACCACCACCGTGTCCCCGGGGTCGAGGAAGATGCGCGCCGCCAGGTCGAGGCCCTGCTGCGAGCCGGACAGCACCATCACCTCGGCGGGGGAGCAGCGCACGCCGCGCGCCGCCATCATCCGCGCCAGCGTCTCGCGCAGCGGCGTCAGCCCCTCGGTGGGGCTGTGCAGCAGGGCCGCGGGGCCGACATCGGCCAGCACCTCGGCGAACAGGGCGCGGAGCTCGTCGAAGGGCAGGAGGTCGGCGGCGGGCATGCCGAAGGCGAGCGGGATGACGTCGTCGCGCTCGGTGAGGCGCAGCAGATCGCCGACCAGCGGGTCGCGGAAGCCCGAGGCGACGGTCCCGAACAGCTGACGCCACGGCAGCTCCGCGGCGCCGTCCCCGCGGCCGACGACGCCGTCGAGCGCGGTCACCGTGGTCCCGCGCCCCACGTGGGCGTCGATGAGCGCGTCCGCCCGGAGCTCCTGGTAGGCGATCAGCACCGTGCTGCGGCTCACCCGCAACGCCTCTGCGAGGCGCCGCTCCGGCGGGAGCCTGAAACCGGCCGGCAAACGACCGGCGATGATGAGGTCGCGGATCTGCCGGGAGATCTGCCGGTAGATGGGCTCGCGGCTCGCGCGGTCGATGGAGAGTTCCACCTGTCCTCCTGCTTGGACCGAATCAACTGCTGATTGGTACCATCCAATGACCATCATATCCGGAGCCGAACGCTTGACAAGGTCCGATTTCAAGACATTTGCGCTGTCCAATCCTGGCGATTGGTCTTTATGGCATGGAATGCTGTCTCAGAATTGGACTGTCATTCTGGCAGTCGCAGCCGACTGTTGGCATCCGCCCCCCCCGGGCACAGAGGTTTGACAGCGGCCGGGGAGGACAACATAGTGCCAACGATGAGCACGACGCCGCCCCCGGCGCCGGTCTTGCATACCGGCGGTAGGGCATGACCACGACGCGCTCCCCCGAGCAGCTCCGATCGGCGGCGGGGCCCGGCCTTTGCGGCCGGGTCGCCCTGGCTGCCGGGTTGCTGATCCTGCTCCTCGCCAGTCCAGGCCGGGGGGCTGACCCCGTGCTGGTCGCGCCACCGGACAGCGGCGACATCGCGGGCTCGGTCATCGTGCCGGCGCCCGGTCAGGGCGAGGTGCTCCCCGCGCCGGCTGCCCCCTTCGGCGTCGGCGAATCGCTCCGCTTCTCGGTGCGCTACGGTTTCATCCACGCCGGCAGCGCCTGGCTGGAGGTCCCGCAGGTGCGCCCGTGGAAGGGACACGACGTCTACGAGTTGGTGGCGCGCGCGGAATCGAACGCCTTCTTCAGCCGGTTCTACAAGGTGCGCGAGCGCATCGTATCCCTGTGGGACCGGGGCGGACGCTTCAGCCGCCGCTACACCGAGGACAGGCGCGAGGGGAAGTACCGGGCGAGGAACGACATCACCTTCGACGCCGATCGCAACCAGGCGGTCTACTCCGACGGCCGGACGTTCCCGGTGCCGCCGCGCGTGCAGGACGCGCTCTCGTCGTTCTACTACGCGCGCACGCAGGCCCTGCCGGTGGGCGGCAGCATCGTCTTCCACTACCACAACAGCCGCAAGAGCCAGCCGCTGCAGGTGAAGATCCTGGGCCGCGAGCACGTCAAGACCCCCGCCGGGGAATTCGATTGCGTGGCGATCGAGCCCATCCTCAAGGCCGGGGGCATCTTCAAGAGCTCGGGGCGACTGGTGATCTGGCTCACCGACGACGAGCGGCGCATGCCCGTGCTCATGAAGAGCAAGGTGGTCATCGGCTCGATCAGCGTGGTCCTCGAAGAGGCGAAGCCGGGGGCCTGAGACCTGTGCGGCCGGAGCCCCCCCCGGGGGCCCGCGGGGGGGCCGGCGCCCCCGGGCCGCCCGGTCGATCCCCGGCGCGGCACGCGCCTTGCGATGCGTCCCCCGTGCCCAAGGGGGCAGGCCGGTTGACAGAACGGCCCGAATCCGCCTAGAATTCAAGTCCATCCGGCATCGCCACTTGCGGTGCCCGGCTGATTCCAAGGCGGAGGCCCACAGAGACGCGTCTTGCTACCGCTTCGGGCAGGGTGGTCAGGAGTTGACCCCTGCCGCTGCATTGTGACCGGGGTCATCCCGGGTACACCGCGCGTCCGGTAGGCCATCGGGTCCGTCCGCCTCTGCATCCCCCCCTGGCTTGTCGTCGCACGGAATCCGAGTCGGTCTCCATCCGCGGAGTGGTCGTGAGACGCTACCTTGCCTTGGCGGTCCTGCTGCTCCTGGCGCTGTCCCCGGCCCCGGCCCGGGCGGCCGAGGCGCAGGACCAGACCCCCCTCGAGCAGATCGACTGGGGGCAGACGCCCGAGTACCGCATCGTCCCCGGGGACGAGCTGGCGCTGAACTTCGGGCCGGGACAGATCTACGACACGGACATCGTGCGGAAGGTCATCGTGCGCACGGATGGCCGCATCACCGTCTTCCCGGTCGGTGACGTGGTGGCGGCCGGGCACACCCCGGCCGAGCTCCAGGCCGAACTGGTCCGGCTGCTGGCCGGCGAGATGAAGCAGCCGCGCATCGTGGTCGAGGTCGCGAAGTCCGCCGGGAACCAGATCCACGTCCTGGGACGCGTGAAGAGGCCGGGCTCGGTGCCGGTGACGTCGATCCCGACCCTGCTGCAGGTCCTCGCGGAGGCCGGCGGGTTCGAGGACGACGCGGCGACCAACAGCGTCGTGGTCATGCACCGCATCGGCCTCGGCACGGTGAGCGTCGCGCGGATCCGCGCCGATCGGCTGCTGCGCAAGGGCGGCGACGTGCCGTTGTCCCGGTTTGACATCGTCTACGTGCCGCGCACGGCCATCGGCAATCTGGATGTGTTCACCCGCCAGTTCGCCGGAAGTCTGGCCCGGATTGGGAGCGTGGCCCTCGTCGGTTGGGAGCTCTTCCATCTCGACCGGATCTTCCAGGTCGTGGGCACGAGCTCGGTCTCCCCGTAGGAGCATGTTCGCATGACACCGGATGGTCCCCAGACGCCTGTCGGCGCGCAGCGCGCCACGGCCCGCGAATTCCTGGCGGTGATCTTCCGCCGTCGCTGGATCATCATCGGCCTCTTCGCCGCGACCCTGGGCACGGTGCTCTTCATCTCGTTGCGCACCCCGCTGACGTACATCTCGTCGGGGCAGGTGCTGGTCCGCCGGGGCGAGCAGAGGAGCAGCCTGCAGCCGAACTTCGCGGTCACCAACGAATGGGAGATCGAGCTGGGGAGCGAGGTGCACACGGCCAAGAGCTGGCCCGTGTTGCGGCTCGCCCAGGAGATCCTCGACCGGGAGCAGGGCGACAGGCCGCGGCTGGTGCTCTCCGCGGACGGCGTGGACGCGGAGGTGACCGGGAAGACCAACGTGCTGGCCATCGCCTACATCGACCGTGATCCCCGGGTGGCCGAACGGGCCTGTGACGCCCTGCTGCGCGCCTATGTGGAATACCGGCAGGGGGCGCTGCTGTCCTATCCCAAGCGCTTCTTCGACGAGCAGATCGCGAAGGCGGGCTCCGAGCTGGAGCAGTGGCTGGCGAAGCGTCAGGAGTTCTCGCGCGAGACCGGGATCGTGGACCTGACCGCCCAGCGCGCGACCATCATCACGCTGCGCTCCGGCCTCGAGCAGCGCCGGACCGAGGCCGCGTCGGACCTCGAGGAGGCGAAGGCGCAGTACTCTCTCATGGGCCAGCTTCGCCGGAATCCCGACGTGGACCTGCCCAGTCTGCTGCAGCCCGCGGCGGACGGTACGCTGGAGCTGGCGAAGCGGTCCGTCATGGATCAGCAGGGCCGCCTGACCCGGCTGCGCGAGCGCTACCGGGACGATTCTCCCGAGATCGTGAACGCCCGGGCCACCCTCGATTCGCTGCGCGCCATGCTGCAGCGGGAGGTGGACGCCCGTTACGCCATCTCCCGGTCGCGGGTCGAGGTGGCACGAGCCAAGCTGGACGCGGTGGAGCGGGAGATCGCCGGCGCCAGCTCCGATCTGGCCCGGATCGGGAGCCTGGAGGCGCGCTCCTCCGAGATCGACAACCAGATCGCCACCTGGAAGACCCGCTACTCGGACCTCACGCAGAGCAGCAGCCAGGCGCTGGTCACCGAGAATACGACGCCGATGACCTCGGTGCTCCTGCTCAATCCGGCCAGCCCCGCACGGCCGCAGAACGCGCGCGACTACGTCCGTCTCGGACTCGCGCCCGCCTTCAGTCTGGTCGTGGGCGTGGGCCTCGCGTTCTTCGTGGACGGCCTCGATCTGACGATCCACACGACCGGGCACGCGGAGGAGGAGACCCGCCTGCCCGTGCTCGCCGCGGTCCGCGAGCGGAGGCGCCGCCGGGGTCGGCCCGACGCGGGGGAGGACGCGGCATGACCCGGCTCTTCGACGCGCTCCGCAAGGCCCGCTCCGGGGGTGGGCCGGTGCCCCTGGCACCCGTCCCCCGGCCGTCGGCATTCCCGACCCAGGAGGCCCGGGCGGCGCGGCCGGCTCTCGAACTCGCCTCCCTGCCCATCGAGGCGGCATGTCGCAGCATCGTGCCCCTCCCCGCGGTCGGCGATCTGCCGGCGGACGTGGCCAAGGAGATGAGCGGACTGCGCGTCCGCCTCGAGGCCATGCTCACCGAGCGCATGCCGCGCGTCGTCATGTTCCTTGCTTCGCAGGGCGGCGAGGGCACGAGCACCCTGACCGCTCAGTTCGCGCGGTCGCTGGCGGCGGACCCGGGGCTGCGCGTCCTGCTGGTGGACGTTCACGCCCGGCGGCCGGCGTACAACCCGGATGGAAGCCCCGGGGACGGTGCCGGCTCCGTCCCCGGCCACGGTACGGTCGCCGTGGCACGGGCGGCCCTGATGCCCCTGCCCGAGGCGGTGGTCGCCGCCGGCGGCGCGGCGCCCCAGGTGATGCGTGAGGTCCTCCAGGCCGTCGGCGCGGGGTACGACTGGATCCTGCTCGACGGACCGCCCGTGCTCGAGTCTCCCGACGCGGCGCTGCTGGGGCAGGCCGCCGACGGGGTCGTCGTGGTGGTGCAGGCCGGGCGCACGAAGCGGCCCGTGCTGGCGCGCGCGGTGGACCTCGTGAGTCGCTCGGGCGGGCGCGTGCTCGGGACGGTGCTCAATCGCCGCCGCCTGGAGATCCCGGAATTCATCTACCGGCGGATCTGATCCGCCCTGCCCGGTCCCCGTGAGCGCTCCCCGTTCCCTCCCCGCGGAGTCGGTGGCGAAGGCGGCGGGATCCGTGGACCCGCTGGCCGCTCCACTCGAGCTGGTGGACGCCTGGGCGCAAGGTGCCCTGGCGCTGATCCTGGGCGGTAGCCATGCCTCGGGCACCGCCACGTGGGCGAGCGTCGAAGGACGCCGCCTCTGCCTCTCGGACCTCGACGTCTACGCGGCGGTACCCGACCGCGCCCGCCAGCGCGCCGCCGTGGAGCGGGCCCGCGCCGACCGCGCGGGGCTGCGGCGCCGGCTCCTGGACTGGGGCTTCGCGGCCCCGCTGGAGGCCTCGTTCCTGACGCCGGACGACCTCGCCCGACTGCCGGCGCGGCCGGCCACGCTCGAGCTGGCGCGGCACGGCCGGATGTGGCGGGGCGATCCCGCCTGGCTGGGTCGCGTGCCGCGCTGGCGGCCGGCGGACGTGAGCGCCGAGGAGATCCAGCTCCTGCTCGAGAACCGCGCCTTCGAGCTGCTGCTCGCATGGCCCGACCTGGCCGCCGCGCCGCTGCCGCGCCTGCTGGCCCGGCACGCGGTGCTCAAGTGCGCGCTCGACATCGTGCGTGTCGCGGCGCTCTCGCGCGGCGAGTACCCCGACGGCGCCGCGGCGCTCGCCGCCTCGGCCGCTCCGGGGCCGGAGGACTTCCGCGCCCTGCTCGAGGCGGCGCTGGCCTGGCGCTCGGGCGACGTCCGGGCGCTGCCGCCCGACGCGTCGCGGCGCGAGTGGCGTACCGCCGTCGCCGCGTGGACCGGCGAGTGGCGCGCGCGCGTCGGACCCGAGCCCGGCGATTGCGTGCGCCACGCGCGGCGCGGGCGCCTGCGGCGCCGG
>JAXDBZ010000007.1:0-15091 GCA_034678345.1 Candidatus Eiseniibacteriota bacterium | reverse complement strand
GGGTCCGGCCCCGGGGACGCGGTGACCAGGCGGCGCGGGGGCGGGGGGGGGGGCGGGGCGCGGGGGCACGGCCCGCGGCCCGTCCTGCTCCTTGCCGTGCTCGGAGCGCTCTCCGGGTGCAGCCGCGAGCCCCGCTTCGTGCCGCCCTCCGCCGACTCGGCCCTCGTCGCGGGGGAGGACGCCTTCGCCGAGCAGGCGCGCCTGGTGCAGCAGCGCTGGGTCGTTGCCGAGGCCGGTCCCGAGGCCGCGCGCCTCAGCGCCGAGCTGCTGCTGGCGGACCTGCGCGCGCGCTTCCCGGCGGACCCGGCGGCCTGGGAGGCCCGGGCGCGCGAGCTGCTCGACTCCCTGGGGGTCGGCGCCGAGTGCGCGGGCGCGCCCGGGGCGCTGGCGGTCAACTTCTTCTCGCGCGGCGACCCGACGGCCGGCTCGTGGCCCTGGCTGTTCTGGGACGCCGCCGGCACGATCGAGGCGCGGGAGGTCGAGGGCGGCGGCATGGGCCTGCTCGCCCTCGCCACGCGCGGCCTGGGCGCGGCCCCGGTCGCCGGCGGCGCCCCGGCGGCCCCCGCGATCGCGGGCCTCTTCAGCCGCCGCGCCGGCGGCGGCTCGCAGCCCTTCGTCATGGTCTGGCTCGCGGCGGGGGGGCTGCGACAGGTGCAGACGCTCGGGCCGGACTCGCTGGGCGGTGTCGGGACCGGTGCCTTCGAGCGCGCGGAGGACGGCACGACCTGGCTGGCGACGCGGACCTGGCGGCCGACGCCGCGCTTCGAGGAGTGCCCGACCTGCCCGCACGTCGTGCACGAGCGCCGCTTCCGCTGGGAGCTGGAGGGCTTCCGCGGCGTCGAGGATCGCATCGTGGCCTCGCCTTACGTGGTCTTCGTGGACCTCATCCACGCGCTGGCAGCCGGCGACCACGAGGCGGCGCTGCGCTGCGTGACCCGCCCGGCGCTGGTCGCGCAGGCGCAGGAGGCGGGCTGGGCGACGGCGCGGGCGCCGTGGCGCGTCGCTCCCGGGCAGGCCGGACGCGAGGACGAGCTGGTCTTCTACCGCGGCCCGCGCGAGGCGTGGCAGGTGGGCTTCGACCGCGACGGGGACGGCTGGCGGGTGGACGCCATCGCTGCCGTCCCGCGCGTGATCGAGTAGGCACCGGGCGGCGGCCCCGCGCCTTGGACGGCGCGCGGTCGCCCGCGTATACTGCCGCCCGTCCTTCCGGCGTCCCCGAGCACGCCCGTCGCCACCGCCCGGACCGCACTGCGCGCGGTCCGCGAGGTCGTCCCATGCAACCGCGTCCTGGCCGATTCCTCGAGGGGCCGCCCGCGCCCGCCGGCCCGCTGGCCGCGTGGATCGGGGAGCTGGCGCGCCGGCCGGAGAACCGCGGCGCGCTCGCCCATCTCGAGGTGCTGCCCGCGCGCCCCGCCCGCCACGGCGGGCTCTCCCTGCCGCTGCCGGCCGTGCTCGCCGAGGCGCTCGCCGCGCGCGGCATCGAGCGGCTCTACACGCACCAGGTCCAGGCCATCGAGGCGCTGCGCGCCGGGCTCGACACCGTCGTGGTGACCGGCACCGCCAGCGGCAAGAGCCTCTGCTACCACCTGCCGGTGCTCGAGCGCCTGCTCGCCGAGCCGGGCGCCACCGCGCTCTACCTGTTCCCGACCAAGGCGCTCGCCCAGGACCAGCGCAAGGGCCTCGCCCGGCTGGCCGCCGGGCATCCGGCGCTGCTGCGGGCGGTCAGCGCCGGCGTCTACGACGGCGACACGCCGGGACCGGCCCGCCGGCGGTTGCGCGACGGCGCGAACCTCCTGCTCTCGAACCCCGACATGCTGCACCAGGGCATCCTGCCCTACCACGCGAAGTGGGCGCGGTTCCTGCGCGGCCTGCGCTTCGTGGTCGTGGACGAGATCCACGCCTACCGCGGCATCTTCGGCTCGCACGTGGCCAACGTGCTGCGGCGGCTCGAGCGCGCCGCCCGGCACGTGGGCGGCGACTTCCGCGTGGTGATGTGCAGCGCCACCATCCGCAACCCGGGCGAGCTGGCCGGCGCCCTGATCGGACGGGACGTGACCGTGGTGGACGACGACGGCTCGCCGCGCGGCGAGCGATGCTTCGCCTTCTGGAACCCTCCCTACGCCGACGGGACGCGGATCGAGCGGCGGTCCTCGAACGTCGAGGGCGCCGACCTGCTCGCCGGGCTGGTCGAGCACGGCGCGCAGGCGCTGGTCTTCACCAAGTCGCGGGTGGCGGCGGAGCTCGTGTACCGCTACGCGCGCGAGCGGCTCGAGCGCGTGCGGCCCGGCCTGGGGGAGGCCATCCGCTCCTATCGCGGCGGCTACCTGCCGGAGGAGCGGCGGCGCATCGAGCAGGCGCTGTTCGCCGGCGAGCTGCGCGGCGTGGTGAGCACGAACGCGCTCGAGCTCGGGGTGGACATCGGCGGGCTGGACGCGGTGGTCTCGATCGGGGCGCCGCCGACGCTCGCCAGCCTGTGGCAGCAGGCCGGCCGCGCCGGGCGGGGCGCCCACGGCCGCGCCGGGGGCGGCGGCGACGCGGCGAGGTCGGCGCTGGCGGTGCTGGTGGCCTACAACGAGACCGTGGACCAGTACCTGATGCGGCATCCGGAGTACTGCTTCGGCCGCTCGCCCGAGGCGGCGGTGGTGGATCCGCACAACCCCTACATCCTGGCGCAGCACCTGGCCTGCGCCGCCCACGAGCTGCCGCTGACCTCCGCCGACGAGGCGCGCTTCGGCCCGCAGATGGGCGCCATCGTCACGGCGCTCGAGCAGGCGGGCGAGACCCACACGGTGGACGGGCACACCTACTGGGCGAAGCCCGACTTCCCGGCGGCGGCCGTCAACCTGCGCACGATCTCGGGCGACACCTACACCATCCTCGACGCGACCCGCGGGAACGCCGTGCTCGGCACGGTGGACGCGATCAGCGCGCTCGAGCTGGTCTACCCGGAGGCGGTCTACCTGCACGAGGGCGAGACCTGGTGGGTGCGCCACCTCGACCTGGAGCAGAAGACGGCGCAGGTCGAGCCGCGCGCGGTGGACTACTACACGCAGCCGGTGCTCGACACCGGCATCCGCGTGCGCGGCGAGCTGCGCTCGCGCGCGTGGCGGGGCGAGCGCGTGGTGCTGGGCGAGCTGACCTACTCCTGGCAGACGGTGGCGATGAAGAAGGTCCGGTTCCACTCGCTCGACAGCATCGGCTACCATCCGCTCGACCTGCCGCGGCTCACGCTCGACACCACGGGCTTCTGGCTGGCGCCGGGCCCGGCCGCCTGGCAGGCGGTCGCTCGCCGGGGCCTGAACCCGGTCGAGGGCCTGATGGGCGTGCGCAACCTCGTCGTCACCCTGCTGGCGATGCTCAGCATGTGCGATCCGTCGGACCTGGGCGGGATGATCGACTCGTCGAACGTCGGCCGGCCGGCGCTCTTCCTGTTCGACCGCTATCCCGGCGGGCTGGGCTTCTGCGAGCAGGGCTGGGCGCGGCTCGACGAGCTGTTCCGCGCGGCGCTGGAGCACCTCGAGGCGTGCGGCTGCGCCGACGGTTGCCCGGCGTGCGTCGGGCTGCCCAACCTGCGGCCGGCGCAGCAGCAGGACCCGGACCTGCAGCACGGCCGTGGCATCCCCGGCAAGGACGCGGCGCGCGCCCTGCTGCACCACTGGCTCGAGGAGGATCGATGAACCCGCACGAGTGGCCGGTCGCGTTCTTCGACGACGACTACCTGCGCATCTACCGGGCGATGATCTCGCCCGAGGCGACCGCGGCCGAGGTGGACTTCCTCGCCGCGGCGCTGGCACCGCCGGCGGGCGGCGACGTCCTCGACCTGGCGTGCGGCTACGGCCGCCACGCCATCGGCCTGGCGGGGCGCGGCTACCGCATGACGGGCGTGGACTTCCACGCCGGCTACCTCGCCGCCGCCGCGGCCGACGCCGCCGCGGCGGGGGTGGCGGTGCGCTGGACGCGGGCCGACATGCGCGCCCTGCCGTTTGCCGGCGCCTTCGACGCCGTCTACTCGTACTTCACCTCGTTCGGCTACTTCTCGGACGCGGGGAACGAGCGGGTGCTGGCGGGCGTGGCCCGGGCGCTTCGGCCCGGCGGCCGCTTCCTGCTCGACGTGCTGAACCGCGACGGCATCCTCACCCACCCGCAGCAACGGGTGTGGAACCCGCTCGCCGACGGCTCGCTCCTCATGGAGGAGACCTCGCTGGACCTGCGCCGCTCGCTGGTGCTGAACCGCCAGATCCTCGTCACGCCGCAGACCGGCGCGCAGATCACCAAGGAATCCACGCTGCGCGCCTACACCTGCGCCGAGCTGGAGGCGCTCTGCGCGCGCCACGGCCTCGCGGTGCGCGAGGTGTGGGGTGGGGCGAACCGCAGCGCCTACACGACGGAGAGCCGGCGCCTGATCCTGCTGGCGGCCCGGGACGATGGGAACGGCTGACCGGGCGGCGCTGCGCGAGCGGCTGGGCGAGCTGGCGCGGCGCCGGCGCGAGCGCATGGCGCCGGACGCGCACGACGGCATGCGGCGGGGCGAGGGTGACGAGCGGCGGGGCTCGCGGGAGCCGGAAGGCGGCTACGCAAGCTCACGCTCGCCTTCCGGCCCCCGTCTTCGCCCCGCCGCACCGGCCTCCGCCGCGGCATCCGCCCCGCCGCCGGGCTTCTCCGCGCCCGCGGTCGGTGTCGAGGAGTTCCTGCCCGGGGGCGAGTGGCGCGACAGCCCCGACTTCACCGGCCGTCCCGGCGCCGTGTACGTGCACGAGCGGCTGCGCTCGGGCATCGAGAAGCCGAAGCCCCACTGGGGCCGCCTCGACCCGCCCCCGCCCGCCGAGCCGGAGCTGGCGGCGCTGGCCGCGGACGGGCTGGAGCAGGCGCTGTTCCTCGACCTGGAGACCTGCGGGCTCGCCTCGAGCACGGTCTTCCTCGCCGGCACCATGCACTGGAATGGCGAGGATTTCGTGCTGCGGCAGTACTTCGCGCGCCACTACGGCGAGGAGGGTCCGCTGCTGCGCGCGCTCGGCGAGTCCCTGTCCGGCTTCGGGCACCTGGTGACGTTCAACGGCAAGACCTTCGACGTGCCCTTCCTGCAGGCACGCGCCGTCGTGCACGGCGTGCGGCTGTCGCTGCCGCCGCGCCACCTCGACCTGCTCCACGCGGCGCGGCGGCGCTGGCGCGGCGAGCTGGCCGACTGCCGCCTCAAGACCATCGAGAGCCGCGTCTGCCGGCGGCGCCGCGTGGGGGACGTGCCGGGCGACGAGATCCCCGGCCTCTACCACGACTTCGTCAAGCACGGCGACCCGTACCGCCTGGTGCCGGTGTTCCACCACAACCTGCTCGACGTGATCACCATGGCCGACATCCTGCGGGCGCTGTGCCGCCCGCCCGCGCCCCGCGGCGGGGCCGCCCGCGGCCGCGCTGGTGCCCGGATTCGTTGACACCCTTCTTTTCTCCCTCCTATACTTTCGGCCGCAGTTCCGGAGCGAGTGGGCCATTCAGCGTGGTTCGTCCGTGAGCTTCTCGTCGCAGGTCAACGTCCAGTCCCCGTACCGGGTGGTCCCTCTCGTCGAGTCCATCGCCCTGGCAGGCGCGTGCCCGCCGGGGCGTTCGCGCATCGGTCCCGTCCCCCTTTCCTGGAGGTCGTGCTCCGCGCCATGAACGACGGCGGCGATCAGCGGATCAAGTGTGTGGACTGCGGCGAGGAGTTCCTCTTCACCGCGGGCGAGCAGGCCTTCTACGCCTCCAAGGGGCTCACGAACGCGCCGACGCGCTGCAAGGCGTGCCGCGACCTGCGCAAGCACCGGCGCGGCGACGGTCCGGGCGCGCCGGCGGCGGACGCCCGCCCGCGCCGGTCGGCGGCGCGCGAGATGCACACCGCGGTCTGCGCCGACTGCGGCGCGGAGACGCAGGTGCCGTTCGCGCCGGTGTCGAGCCGGCCGGTGTACTGCCGGGACTGCTACGAGGCGCGCCGTCCGGCGCGCGCCGGAGCCGGGGCGCCGGCGTCACGCGGCGGTCGCGAGCCACGGCCGGCGGCCGTCCCCTCCGGCGGCGCGCGGGAACAGGGCGCGGTGAAGTGGTTCAACGAGGCCAAGGGTTTCGGTTTCATCCGCGACGATTCGGGCGAGGAGCTGTTCGTGCACTTCTCGGCCATCCGCGGGGACGGCTTCCGCTCACTCGCCGAGGGCCAGCGAGTCGAGTTCGACGTGGTCATGGGGCCCAGGGGACGCCAGGCGGCGAACGTCACTCCGCTCGGGTAGGCGCGGACGTCGGAATGGCGGGGCCTTCGCGCCGCGCGGCGCGGGGGCCTGCCGCCGCAGAGGGGGAGCGGTCGGATGCTCGAGACGGTCAGGACCTTCACGGCGCTGAGCGAGGAGTTCGTCGAGGAGAGCTTGCGCCTGTGGCCGGTGTCGGCCACCGCCGCGGGCATCCACGACTACGACGACCGCCTCCCCGACGACAGCGCGGAGGGGTTCCAGGCGCGCGCCGCCTGGCTGCGCGACCTCGAGCAGCGGCTGGCGGCTTCGGTGGTCTGGGAGGAGATGCCGACCGAGCAGCGCGTGGACTACGCCCTGCTGCGCTCCCGCATCAGCGTGCTGCGCGCCGATCTCGAGGAGACCCACGTGCCGCTCCGCGATCCGGTGCGGGTCCTGCGTACGGCGCTCGACGGCGTGACCCTGCTGATGTCGAGGCCCTTCGTCCCGCTCGAGGAGCGCAAGGAGGCCGTCCTCGCCCGGCTCATGGCGACGTCCGACTACCTGGCCGGGGCGCGCGCGGGTCTCGGCCCGGTGCCGGCGGTGTGGCTCGGGCTGGCGCTCGAGGTCGCCGACGGCGCGCCCGGCTGCGTGCAGGACGTCGTGCAGGAGCTGCTGCGGACCTTCCCCAACGACGCCGAGCGCATCGAGCACGCCGGCGTGCGCGCCAATGCCGCCATCGCCGGGTTCCGCCGGGCGCTGGAGGACGACCTGGAATCCGGCGCCGGCGGGGACTTCGCCCTGGGCGAGCGCTGGCTCGACTTCCGCCTCGAGCGCGAGCACATGCTGCCGCTGCGGAGCGAGGCCCTCGAGCCGTGGGCCCGGCGGCACGTCGAGGCCCTGCGCCGCGCGGCCGAGCAGGAGGCCGGGCGCCTCGATCCCTCGCGCCCGTGGCGCGAGGTGGCGGCCGAGGCGGCACGGGCGGAGGCGACCGCGGAGGCGCCGGCCGGGGCGATGGTCGGGGCGCTGGCCGAGGCGCGGCGCTTCGTGACCGAGCGTCGCCTGGCGCCGGTCCCCGACGTGCCGCTCGAGACCGTGGTGGCTCCGGCCTGGCAGCGACCGTTGCTGGGGGATGCGGACTACGTGCCGCCGGGCGCCTTCGACGTCGAGCCGACGGGGCTCGTGCGACTGGTGCCGTCGGAGGCGGCGCCGGGCCACCCCGGGCGGCGCGGGCCCCGGCTGGACGCGGCGCGCGTCGGGTGGCCGGGCCGGCACCTGCAGGGCGGCCTCGCCATCCGCTGCGGCTCGCGGCTGCGGCGGCTCGCCGCCAACGAGACGATGATCGGGGGCTGGGCGCTCTACGCCGAGGAGCTGATGGTCGAGGAGGGTTTCTGCGGCGCGCCGGCCGACCGGCTCGGGCTCGTGCTCGACCTGATGGCAGCGGCCGCGCGCGGGGTCGTGGACACGGCGCTCCAGCGGGGCCGCATGACCGTGACCCAGGCGGCCGACTACCTGACGGAGGAGGCGTTGCTCGAGCGCCCGGCGGCGCTGGCGGAGGCGAAGCGCCTGACGCTGGCCCCGGCGCGGGCCATCGGCGCGCTGGTCGGGCGCATGCAGATCCTCGAGCTGCGGGAGGAGGCGCGCAAGCGCATGGGCCCGCGCTACGACCGGCTCGATTTCCACGCGGCGCTGCTGGCGTGCGGTGCGCTGGCTCCGGCGCTGCTGCGCGAAGAACTCTGGGAGCGACTGGGGGTGGACGGATGACGCGGCGTGCGCGGCGACTCGGTCGGATCGTGTGGTGCCTGGCGATAACGGCGGCGGCGGGCATCGCCCCGAGGGCGACGCCGCCGGCCCGGGCGGTCGAGCCGGGCCTGGCGCACGCCCGGACCCCCGCGAGCCTGGGACTCCACGGCGAGGACGTCAGCTTCCCCGCCGCCGACAGCGCCCGGGTCACCGGCTGGTGGTTCCCGGGCCCGGCCCGCGCGCCCGTCATCGTCATCGCCTCGCGCGGCTCGGGCACGATGGCCGACATGCTGCCGGCGGCGAAGGAGTTCCTCGCCCGCGGCTTCGGGGTGCTCGCCTTCGACTACAGGGGCTTCGGGCCGCACGCCTCCGCCGCGGCCGTGGACAGCCTGCGCTACATCGTCTTCAACTCCCAGTGGGTGGACGACATGGAGGGAGCGCTGCGCTACGCACGCCGGCGAGGCTCCGCGCAGGTGTTCGCCTGGGGACAGGACCTGGGCAGCGTCGTGGCACTGGCGGCGGCGGCCCGGGGGCGCGGGCGCTGCGACGCCGTCGCGGTCGAGGGTCTGTTCGGCACGGCGCAGGAGGCGCTGATGGCGAACGGCACCTCGGTGCTGCGCGACGTCGAGCTGCGTCACCGCCGCCTGGTGCGGCGGGGCGACGAGGCCATCTCGGCGGTCGCCCGGCTGCGCAGCCCGCTCTTCGTCGTGCTGGCGGGTCGGGACGAGGTGACGCCCGCGGCGGCGACCCGGACGATTCTGGCCCGCGCGGCGAGCCTCGACGTCGTCTGGGAGCTGCCCGAGGCGGGGCACGCCGGCGCCGAAGCGACGCCGGGCTACTTCGACCGCCTGGCCGCGTGGTTCAAGGGCCGGGCGGATGCCCCGCCGATGCGTCTGCGGGGCTGAGCGGGACGCTCCGGGATTGGCCGAGGGGCGGGGCCGACGTGGCCCCGCCCCTCGGCGTGAGGACCCCCTGGCCGCTCAGAAGCGGTAGCCGAGGCCCACCCCCGCCATGGCGGTGAACGTCTTGTAGTCCCCCTGGAAGTCGCCGTAGGCGTCCTCGGTGAAGCCGGCGCGCCGGGCCAGGAACAGGCCGAGACCGTAGCCGTCCAGGGTCCAGTTCCGGTTCGGACCGAACGCCCAGCCGAGGCCGAGGCTCACGCCGATGCGGTCGGCGTCCGGCAGCAGGGGGCTCACCGCGTGCACGGGCGCGGGCGAGCGGTCGTAGTAGTAGCCGAAGCGGTAAGCGAGGTCGCCGCGCCGGTGCTCGGCTCCCACCCGGACCTGCCAGGAGTCCTCGTAGTCCTCGACGCGCGTGGTGTTCAGGGCCGGCGTGGTCTCGAAGCGGATGGGCAGGTCGGAGAAGACGCTCCACTCGTACCACAGGAAGTCGGCCTCGAGCGTCCAGTCCGGCTCGGGGTCGAAGGCCACGCCCGCGGACCACAACGCCGGGAAGCGCAGCACCGTGCTCCCGCCCTGGTCGGGCGGCAGCTGGCTGGCGACGAGGGCGTCCACCGGGGCAATCCCGGTCAGGATCTGGGTGAAGTCGGCCTCCGCATCGTCCACGTGCACGACGACCTTGCTGCGGTAGTAGGCGCCCACGCGCCACTGCGCCGCGGGCGTGTAGAGCACGGCCGCGTTCCAGCCGTAGCCCGGCGTGAAGTCGGAGTCCATCTCGAGGTTGATGATGTCCAGGTCGCTGACGCCGAGCATGGGGTTGCTGTACAGCGAGCGCTTCCGCAGCAGCACCTTCGCGTACAGCGCGTCCCCGCCGCCGGCGAAGCTCCACTGGTCGTTGGGAGCCCAGGCCAGGCAGGCGCTGCCGTTGAGCGTCTGCAGGTCCACCTTGGTGGTGATGTAGCGGCCCGAGAACTCGTCCGCGTCCCACTCGACCCCGAGGCCGTAGGGCGAGTTGACGCCGATGCCGAAGCCCAGGCCCTTCATCAGCCGGTGCGTGGCGTAGATCGTGGGCGGGAAGAAGACCTGCTTCACCATGTCCTCGGCCTCGCCGTAGGCGGGCCGGGTCCCGACGCCGTTGCCGGTGACGGAGGTGATGGGGGCGAGGGCGCTGCCGCCGACGTAGAGGCGGGTCCCCTCGAGGCGGGCCAGCGCGGCCGGGTTGAAGAAGACGGCCGAGGCGTCCTTCACGCCGGCGGTCACGGCGCCGGCCATCCCGAGGGCGGCGGCGCCCTGCTCGTAGATCGCGTATCCGGTCGCCCCGGCGACGGCGGGCAGCAGCAGCGCCATCAGCACCAGCGTGGGCAGGAAGCTCCGGTGTCGTCTCATCGGCTCAGATCTCCTCGGGTTGGGGTCCGTGGCCCGCATCCCCCGCGCCGGTCGCGGCGGGGGCCGCATACAGACTCTCGATGAGCCCGGCATAGCGCTCGAGCACGACCTTGCGTCGCACCTTGAGCGAGGGCGTGAGCTCGCCGCCCTCCTGCGTCATCTCGTGGTCGAGCAGCGCGAAGCGCCGCACGCGCTCGAAGGGGGCGAGCGACTCGTTCAGCCGGTCGAGGCGCCGCTGCACGATGCCCAGGACCTCGGGCCGCTCGAGCAGCTCCTTCCGGCTGGCGAAGGGCCAGCCGTTGCGCCGCGCCAGGCCCTCGAGGCGCTCGAGGTTCGGCACCAGCAGGACCACGACGTAGGGCCGCTGGTCGCCGATGAGCACCGCCTCGGTGATCCACTTGCTGGCCTTGAGC
This sequence comes from Candidatus Eiseniibacteriota bacterium, assembly GCA_034678345.1. GTDB lineage: Bacteria > Eisenbacteria > RBG-16-71-46 > RBG-16-71-46 > RBG-16-71-46 > JANXPZ01. The sequence goes on along the minus strand of JAXDBZ010000007.1, from coordinate 4,468 downwards.
CGGGCCTCGATCGGCTGCGGGGCGACGTTCTTGCCGCCGGCGGTGACGAGGATGTCCTTGAGGCGGTCGGTGATGTGCAGGTAGCCGTCGGCGTCGAGGAAGCCCAGGTCCCCGGTGTGGAACCAGCCGTCGCGGATGGCGGCGGCGGTGGCCGCCGGGTTGTTCCAGTAGCCCAGCATCACGTGGGGGCTGCGGGTCAGGATCTCGCCCTCGTCGGAGATGCGGACCTCGACGCCGGGCAGGGGCGGTCCCACCGCGCCGGCCCGCTCGCGTCCGAACGGCGTCAGGCAGATGACCGGCGAGGTCTCGGTGAGCCCGTACCCCTCGATGATGGGGATGCCCACGGCGAAGAAGAACTCGAGGACCATCGGGTGCAGGGCGGCGCCGCCCGAGACGCAGACGCGCAGCCGGCCGCCCATGCGGGCCCGCACCTTGGCGCCGACCAAGTGGTCCGCCAGCGCCGCCATCGGCGAGGCGTACGGGCGCCAGGCCAGGTGGGCACGGGCGCGCCGCTTCCCCTCGTTGATGCCCCAGTAGAAGATGCCGCGCCGCAGCAGCGGCATGGTCCTCGCGTTCTCCATCACCCGCGTCCGGACCTTCTCGAAGAAGCGCGGCACCGCGGTGATGATCGTTGGCCGCACCTCGGCGGCGTCGGCGGCCACCGTGTCCATACTGCGGGCGAAGGCGGTGGTCACGCCGGCGGTCAGCATGGTGTAGAAGCCGGCCATGCGCTCGAAGATGTGGGACAGCGGCAGGAAGCTCAGGCAGGTGTCGGAGGGGCCGAGGTCGAGCACCTTCAGGCCGGCCTCGCAGTTGGTCGAGATGTTGGCGTGCGAGAGCATGGCCCCCTTGGGCTCGCCCGTCGTGCCGGAGGTGTAGATGATGGTGGCGAGGTCGTCCGGCTGGACGGCGTCGGCGAGCCGGCGGAAGGCGGCGGGGTCGGCCTGACGCGCCGCGGCGCCGCGGGCCGAGACCGCCGCCCAGGTCGTCTCCCCCGCGGCGGTGTCCGGCGCGGGGTCGACCACCACCACGGACTCGAGCGCCGGCAGGTCGGGACGGACGGCGCGCACCTTCCCGAGCAGCTCGGCGTTCGACACGATGATCGCGCGTGCCCCGGAGTCGGCCAGGATGGCGCGGCACTGCTCCGGCGTCAGGGTCGTGTAGATGGGGACGGTGACGGCCCCCTGGCCGACGATCGCCAGGTCGGCCGCGACCCACTCGTAGCGGTTCTCGGAGAGGATGGCCACCCGCTCGCCACGGGCGATGCCGAGCTGGCGCAGCCCGAGCGCCAGGCTCTCGACGTCGGCGAGGACGCGGTCGGCGGAGATGGACTCCCAGCCGGTTTCGCCGCGGCGCATGTACTGCGCGGGCTTGTGCCAGGTGTCCACCGTGTCGAGGAAGAGGCGGATCAACGTGCGGGCCATGCCGTGTCCCTCCAGGCCTTCCCGTGTCCGGAGTCCGGTCCCGTCGCCCCGTGGTTCGACCGGCGGGGGCGTCACCCGGCGCAGGTTCGGAACCGTTAGCACCCCGGGCGGAAGTCCGACAAGCACAAAGTGGGGCCGGGGACCGCGCCCGGGGGCCCGGGTGCCTCGTCCGTTGACATCCCCGCCGTCCGTGCGGGAGAGTCGCCCTCCGAGGTTCCGCGTCCCGGCCGCATGTCGTGACCGCTGCGGTGCCGGCCCCGTTCCGGGCGGCTCCGGGAAGCGGGAGCGATGCGACCGGACGCCCGCGGGCGCCCACCGCGGCGCCAGGGAGGCTCTGATGCGCATCGGCAAGCCGACGGCGTGGAGCGCCGTGCTCCTGCTCCTGTTGCTGCTGTCCTCTTCTCCCGTCCAATCCCAGGCGGCGCTCGGTTCGGCCGAGGCGCTCCTGTCGCGGGGGGACCTGAAGGGGGCGCGATCCGGCTACCTGGAGGCCCTGGGCAGCGCCCCGGTGCGTTTCACCGTGCTGCACCGCCTCGCCCGGGTCGAGTCCATGCTGGCCGAGACCGCCACGGGCGAGGAATCGCGCGAACTGGTGGCGGCGGCGGTGACGCACGCCCGCGAGGCGGTCAAGCTCGCCCCGGACAGCGCGGCGGGCCACCTCGAGTTGGCCGTGGCGCTGGGCCGCCAGGCGCTCAAGGAGGGACCCAAGACCCAGCTCTCGCTCTCGCGCGAGGTCAAGTCCGAGGTGGACCGGGCGCTGGCCATCGACCCGTCGCAGGGCCGCGGCTGGCATGTCCTGGGCGTCTGGAACCGCAAACTGGCCAGCCTGAACTTCGTCGAGCGCACCGTGGCCAAGACGGTGCTGGGTGGCGTGCCCAAGGGTGCCACGATGGAGAACGCCGTGGCCCACCTGCAGCGGGCCGTCGCGCTCGAACCGCAATACGTGAACCATCGGCTCGAGCTGGGACGGACCTTCCTGCAGCTGAAGCGCAAGGCCGAGGCGCGCGGCGAGCTCGAGCGCGCGATCGCCCTGCCGCCGGAGCCGGGTCCGCTGGACGCGCGCTACCAGGCGGAAGCCCGCGAGCTGCTCGCCAGGCTCAGGAAGGACTGACCCGGCGCCGCCGATGACCGCCGCCGCGGTCTGGGTCCTGGGCGGGGTCCGCACGCCGTTCGCGCGGGCGGGCACGGCGCTCCGTCAACTGAGCGCCGCGGAGCTGGGGGCGCTGGCGCTGGACGGCGCGCTGGTCCGCCACGACCTGGATCCGGCCCGCCTCGACGAGGTGGTGCTGGGCAACTGCGCCCAGCCGGCGGAGGCCGCCAACGTCGCGCGCGTGGCCGCCCTGCGCGCCGGCATTTCGGCGCGGGTGCCCGCGGTCACGGTGCACCGCAACTGCGCCTCCGGCATGGAGGCGGTGGCCGTGGCGGCCGACCGCATCCGGGCGGGCCGGGCGCGACTCGTCCTCGCCGGCGGCACGGAGTCCATGAGCCAGGCCCCGCTCCTCTTTCCGCCGGGCTACGGGGCCTGGCTGGAGGACCTGTCGCGCGCGCGTGGGCCCGGACCGCGGGCGGCCGCGGCGCTGCGCTTCCGGCCGGCGCTGCTGCGGCCGCGCTCCGCTCTGCTCGAGGCGCTGCGCGACCCGGTGTCCGGGCTGGGCATGGGCGAGACCGCCGAGCGCCTGGCGCGCGAGTTCGCCCTGCCGCGGGCGCGGCAGGACGAGTACGCGCTCCTCAGCCACGAGCGCGCCGTCGCGGCGGCGGGTAGCCGGCGCGAGGAGATCGTGCCGGTCTTCCCGCCGCCGGCCTGCGAGGTGCTCGCGACGGACGCGGGGCCGCGCGCGGACGCGACGCTCGAGCAGCTGGCGCGGCTGCGGCCGCGCTTCGAACGGCGCCACGGCACGGTGACCGCCGGGAACTCCTGCCCGGTCAGCGACGGGGCGGTGGCGCTGCTGGTGGGGGACGAGGCGGCGGCGCGGGGCTGGCCGCTGCCCCCGCTCGGCCGCCTGCGCGCCTGGGCGGCGGTGGGGCTCGAGCCGCACCGCATGGGCCTGGGGCCGGTGCACGCCGCGGCGCGGGTGCTGGACGAGGCCGGGCTCGCGCTCGAGGACGTCGAGCTGTTCGAGATCAACGAGGCCTTCGCGGCGCAGGTGCTGGCCTGTCTCGCCGCCGCGGAATCGTCCTCGTTCGCCCGCGCCGAGCTGGGCCGCGACCGGCCGCTGGGCCCGATTCCGCTCGAGCGGCTCAACGTCAACGGCGGCGCCATCGCCCTGGGTCACCCGGTCGGGGCGACCGGCGCGCGCCTGCTGCTCACCCTGCTGCTCGAGATGCGGCGCCGGGGTGCGCGCCTCGGCCTGGCCGCGCTGTGCGTGGGCGGCGGCCAGGGCATGGCCTTCCTGCTGGAGCGTGACGGATGAGCCTCTTCCGCATCGAGCCGGCGCCGGCCGGCGTGCCCGGTCCCGACGGGACCGTCCACCTCGTGCTGGACGATCCCGCGCACGCGGCGAACGTGCTCGACGCCGCGGCGATGGAGGAGCTGAACCTCGCGCTGCGCGACCTGGAGGAGCGCCCGGGGCTGGCCGGCGTCGTGGTGCGCAGCGGCAGGCCGGGCTCCTTCGCGACCGGGGCGGACGTGGAGGCGATCGGTCCGGTCGGCGACCGCGCCGCCGTCCGCGAGGCGGTCCATCTCGCGCAACTCACCGTGGGGCGGCTGGCGGAGCTGCCCTGCCCGACGGTCGCGGCGATTGACGGGGTCTGCCTCGGCGTCGGCGCCGAGCTGGCGCTGGCCTGCGGCTCGCGCGTGGCCGCCGACGAGCCGCGCACTCGCATCGGCCTGCCCGACGTCCTGCTCGGGTTCCATCCGGCCTTCGGCGCCACGCTGCGGCTGGCGCGGCTGGTGGGAACGAGGGCGGCGGCGGACCTGCTCCTGTCCGGCCGGCTCGTCGGGGCGCGCGAGGCCGAGTCGATCGGGCTGGTGGCGCGGGCGGTGCCCGCGGCCTGGCTCCTCGAGCACGCGCACCGGCGCCTGGCCGAGTTGGCCGGCGCCGCCC
>JAXDBZ010000006.1:0-11976 GCA_034678345.1 Candidatus Eiseniibacteriota bacterium | reverse complement strand
CGGCCTACATGCCGTACTTCTCGATGATCTGCTGCTTGTTCAGGCCGAGGATGCCGTACTTGGCGCCCACCTTCTTGAAGGCGGCGATGCCCTGGTCGAGGTGGTGCTTCTCGTGGGCGGCCGAGAGCTGCGTGCGGATGCGGGCCTGGCCCTTGGCCACGACGGGGAAGAAGAACCCCACCACGTAGATGCCCTCGGCGAACAGGTCGCGCGCCATGTCCTGCGCCAGCTTGGCGTTGTAGAGCATGACCGGCACGATCGGGCTGTCGCCCTTCTTGAGGTCGAAGCCGGCCTCGGTGAGCAGCCTGCGCCAGTACTGCGTGTTCCACTCCAGCTTGTCGCGCCGCTCGGTCGTGCTCGAGATCAGGTCCATCACCTTGAGCGCGCCCTCGACGATGACCGGGGCCACCGTGTTCGAGAACAGGTAGGGCCGCGCCCGCTGGCGGCACATCTCGACCAGCTCGCGGCGGCCGCTGACGCAGCCGCCGGAGGCCCCGCCCAGCGCCTTGCCGAGCGTGGTGGTGATGATGTCGATACGCCCCAGCACGCCGCAGTGCTCCGCCGTGCCGCGGCCGGTCCTGCCGATGAAGCCGGACGAGTGCGAGTCGTCCACGAACACCATCGCGTCGTACTTCTCGGCCAGGGCGACGATCTCGTCCAGCTTGGCGATGTCGCCGTCCATCGAGAAGACGCCGTCGGTGATGATCAGGCGGAAGCGCTTGTCCTGGTGCTCCTGGAGCTTCTCCTCCAGGTGTCCCATGTCGGAGTGCTTGTAGGTGTCCTGCATCGCCTTGCACAGCCGCATCCCGTCCACGATCGAGGCGTGCACGAGCCGGTCGGAGATCATCACGTCCTGCTCGCCCAGCACCGCCTCGAACACGCCGGCGTTGGCGTCCATGCAGGAGGGGAAGAGCAGCGTGTCCTCGGTGTCGAGGAACGCCGTCAGCTTGTTCTCCAGCTCGCGGTGGATGTCCTGCGTGCCGCAGATGAAGCGCACCGAGGACATGCCGTAGCCGCGGTGGTCGAGCCCCCGGTGCGCGGCCGCCACGACGTCGGGGTGGCTGGACAGCCCGAGGTAGTTGTTGGCGCACAGGTTGATGACCTTGTGCCCCATGTCGCCGACCGGGAACTCGACCTCGATGTCGGCGCCCTGCGGCGAGTGGATGAAGCGCTCCTCCTTGAAGAGGCCCTGCTCCTTCAGCCCGGCCAGTTCCTTCCGGTAGTGCTCGCGGACCCTGTCGGCGTAGCCCATGGTTCAGCCCTTCTGCTGGAAGCGCGTCACCAGCGCGGCGATGCTGTTCACGTTGTCGAAGGCCTGCGGGCTCGCGTCGGCGTCGGGGATCGCGATGCTGAACTTGCGCTCGAGGAAGCGCTTGAGCGACACCATCGAGAACGAGTCCACGATGCCGCCGCTGATGAGCGGCGTGCTCTCGGTGATGACGCGGTCGTCGCCCTCCTCCAGGTACTCGCGCTTCACGTAGTCGAGGATCAGCTGCTTGAGGTCGTCCATGGTCAGCTCCCGGGTTGGGGGTCTCTCAGTCGTTCATCACCGTGCTGATGTCGCCGATCGGCTCGCCCCACTCCTGGGCGCGCAGGATGCGGCGCACGATCTTGCCGCTGCGCGTCTTGGGCAGCGATTCGGCGAACTCGATCTCCTGCGGCATGGCCAGCGGCGACAGCCGCTTGCGGATGAAGTTCATGATCTCCAGTTCGAGGTCGGGCCCCGCCTCGTGGCCGGGCTTGAGCACCACGAAGGCCTTCACCACCTCCATGTTGACCGGATCGGGCTTGGCCACCGCCGCCGACTCGGCCACCGCCGGGTGCTCGAGCAGCGCCGACTCGATCTCGAACGGGCCCACCAGGTGCCCGCCGGTGTTGATGACGTCGTCGTCGCGGCCGACGAACCAGAAGTAGCCGTCGGCATCGATGCTGGCGCGGTCGCCGGTCAGGTACCAGCCGTTCTTGAACTTGTTCTCGTAGGCGGTGGGGTTCCTCCAGTACGAGCGCATCATCGAGGGCCAGCCGGGCTTCAGCGCGATGAGGCCGACGCTGCCGGGGTGCGTCACCGGCTCGTAGGTGCGCGCGTTCAGCACGGTGGCGGTGATGCCGGGGAAGGGCTTGCCCATCGAGCCCGGCTTGATCGGCATGCCGGGGAAGTTCGTGATCACCATGCAGCCGGTCTCGGTCTGCCAGTAGGTGTCGTGGAACGGGCGGCCGAAGGCCTCCTTCGACCACAGCACCGCCTCGGCGTTGAGCGGCTCGCCGACGCTGGCCAGGTGCCGCAGCGCCGAGAGGTCGAACTTCCGCACGACCTCGGTGCCCTCGCGCATGAGCAGCCGGATGGCGGTGGGAGCGGAGTACCAGACGGTGACCTTGTGCTTCTGCAGGAAGGCGTACCAGCGCTCGGCGATGAACCCGGAGTCGAGCACGACCTGGGTCACGCCGTTCGCCCACGGCCCGATGATGCCGTAGGAGGTGCCGGTCACCCAGCCGGGGTCGGCGTTGCACCAGTAGATGTCGTCCGGCTTCAGGTCGAGCACCCACTTCGACGTCAGGTACTGGGAGACCAGCGAGGAGTGGACGTGCTGGGCGCCCTTGGGCTGGCCGGTGGTCCCCGAGGTGTAGTGCAGCACCGACGGCGTCTCGGCCTCGGAGCGGAAGCACTCGAAGCTCTCGACGCGCGGCTCGTGGTCGAGGTCGAGGGCGACCTCGCGCGCCTGCAGCGGCGGACCCTCGGCGCCGTCCACGACGATGATGTGCCGGAGCGACGGCAGGGAGTCGCGGATCTTGCGCACCTTGGCGACGTGCTTGCGCTGGGTGACGATGGCGCTGGTCTGCGCGTTGTCGAGCCGGGTGTGCAGCGACTCGTCGCCGAAGGCGGAGAACAGCGGCTGGGCGATGCCGCCCATCTTGAGGATGCCGAGGAAGCCGATGTAGAGCTCGGGCACGCGGTCGAGGAAGAGGCAGACGCGCTCGCCGGGCCGGAGACCGAGGCGCTGCAGGTAGGCGGCGATGGTGTTCGAGAGCACGCGCAGGTCGTCGTAGGTGTAGCGGCGCTCCTCGCCGGCGGAGCCCTCCCACAGCAGCGCCGGCCGCTGGCCGTGCCCCTGCCGGCAGATGCGGTCGCTGCAGTACCAGCCGATGTTGATGGGCTCGCCGCGCTTCCAGCCCAGCTCGCGCTCGGCAATGGCCCAGTCGAACTCCTTCAGCCGCTCCTCGTACGTGATCGGATCGCTCATGCGCTGCGCCCTCTCCCTCGGACGGACTACGGGTTCCTGGATGCTTCGAGGACCACGGCGGCGGCCGCCAGGTCCCGGGTGTGCGTGAGGCTGACGAACCAGCGGTCGGCGCCCCGCACGCCGGCCAGCGCCGCGAGGCGGCCGTGCAGCACGAGGCCGGGTGCCCCGGCCGGCCGGCGCCGCACCTCCGCCTCGCGCCACGAAGCGCCGTCACGATCGGCGGCGCCCAGCGCCTTGAACACGGCCTCCTTGGCCGCGAACCGGGCCGCGTAGTGCGGGGCCGGATGCCGCTCGGCCTCGCAGTCCGCGATCTCGGCGGGGGTGAAGAGCCCGGCGGCGAACGCACCGGGGTCGCGCCGGAGCTCCCGCTCCATCCGCGCCACCTCGAGCACGTCCACACCGATGCCGATGATCATCGCCGTCCGGCCCCGACCTGCCGCATCGGGCTCCCGTCCGTACCCGGGCGGACCAGGCGGCGCGACATGGTGGCCCGCCGGGGCGGGGGAGTCAATGCGCCCCGGGGACCAGGTGACGCCCGCCGCCGCGGGGCGGACGGACGCGGGGCCGGGGGGCTTCCCAGGCGGCCGCGGCCTTCCTATCATGGGGCCGATGCCGGCGAACCTCACACCCCAGTACAAGGAGGCGGAGGAGCGCTTCCGCACCGCGGTCACGCGCGAGGAGAAGCTGGTCGCGCTGCGCGAGATGATGGCGCTCCTGCCCAAGCACAAGGGCACGGAGAAGCTCCAGGCCGACATCCGCCGCCGCATGGCGAAACTGGAGGAGGAGGCCGAGCAGGGCGCCCGCGGCGGGGCCCGCCGCGCCGACCCGGGGCACGTGCGCCGCGAGGGCGCGGGCCAGTGGGTGCTCATCGGCCCGCCCAACGCGGGCAAGTCGGCGCTGCTGGCGGCGCTGACGCACGCGCATCCCGAGGTGGCGGCCTATCCGTACACCACCCACGTGCCGCTGCCGGGCATGATGCCCTTCGAGGACGTGCAGGTGCAGCTCGTGGACACGCCGGCGGTGAGCGCGCTGCACGGCGAGCCCTACATGACGAACCTGGTGCGCAACGCCGACGGCGTGCTGCTGGTCGTGGACCCGGGCGCCGACGACGTGGACGAGGCGCTCGCCGCCTGCCGGGCGCTGCTCGAGCGGGCGCGGGTGTGGCCGCGGGCGAGACCGCTGCCGCCCGACGCCTCGCCGTTGCTCGTCGTGCGGCCCGTGTTCCTCGTGCTCAACAAGGCCGACGAGGACCGCGACGGGACGTTCGCCGAGCTGGCGCGGGCCGCGGCCGGCGACGAGCTGCCGGTCTTCCGCGTCTCCGCCGAGCACGGCCACGGGCTCGAGGAGCTGCGCGGGCGCCTGTTCGCCGACCTGGGGCGCATCCGCATCTACGCCAAGGAGCCGGGTCACAAGCCGGACTTCGCCCGGCCGTTCGTGATGGACGCGGGGGCGACGGTGCACGACCTGGCCCGCACGGTGCACAAGGAGATCGCCGAGCACCTGCGCTTCGCGCGGATCTGGGGGCACGCGCGCTTCGACGGCCAGCAGGTGGACCGCGACCACGTCCTGTCCGACCGGGACGTGGTGGAGCTGCACGCGTAGGCAGGTGCGGAAGGGACCGGCGGGGCTCGCACGAGGCGACCCATCTTCGATGGGTGCCCGCCGAGCAGAGGCACCATGCGCTCGGTCGTCACCTCGTGTCTTCGCCCCGCCGGACTCGTGCCGGCGGGTGACGGGGCGTCCGGCGGGCGGTCGCCCGCGCTCGTCCCCGACCGGTGCCCCGCCCGCGCGGTTGGGCTAGAATGAGGCCATGACACGACGCCCCTGGATCCCTCTGGCCGCCCTGCTCGCCCTGCTCCTGCCCACCGCTGCGATCGGCTCCGGGCCCGAGTGGCTGCCGCCCACGGCCGCCGGCTGGCCGGGCGCGACCGTCGAGGCGGGGGACCTGGCCGACTATCTCGCCCTGCACAAGCTGCGCGCCGTGCTCGATCCGGCGGCGACGCTGGCCGGTCCCACCTCGAACCAGAAGGCCTGGGACGTGACCGCCTACGACCTCGACCTCGTGCCCGACCTCGGCACGCAGGTGCTGCGGGGCAGCGTGCGCATCCGCGCCGCCGTCACGGCCGGACCGCTGCTGAGCCTCGAGCTGGACCTGGACGACGTCATGGTCGTGGACAGCGTCCACGTCGCCGGCACGACCGTGCCCTTTGGCCGCACGCTCGACCTGCTCGCCGTCACGCTGGACCGGGCCTGGCTCACCGGCGAGGCGCTGGACCTCACCGTCTGGTACCACGGCACGCCCGCCCGCGGCGCCTTCGGCAGCGTCTTCGCCTTCACCTCGAAGAACGGGCTGCCGCTCCTGTGGACGCTGAGCGAGCCGTACGGGGCGCGCCAGTGGTGGCCGTGCAAGGACCACCCCGAGGACAAGGCCGACTCGGTGAGCATGCGCGTCACCGTGCCGAGCGGGATGGAGACCGTCTCGAACGGCGTGCTGGTCGAGTCGAGCGACGACGGCGCGCACGCGGTCGCGCGCTGGGTGGAGCGCCATCCGATCGCGACCTACCTGGTGTCGCTGGCCAGCCACCCCTACACGCACGCCACCGACTGGTACGTGACCGCCGGCGGCGACTCGATGCCGCTCGGCTTCTGGATGTTCCCCGCCGACAGTGCCCTGGCCGCGCCGGTGAACGCGAAGGTGCGGGGGGCGATCGCGGCGTTCGCGGCGCGCTTCGGTGAGTACCCGTTCCTCGACGAGAAGTACGGCGAGGTCGAGTTCGGCTGGGGCGGCGGGATGGAGCACCAGACCATCACCAGCCTCGGCAGCGTCACGTCCGAGTACCTCATGGTCCACGAACTGGCCCACCAGTGGTGGGGCGACTGGGTGACCTGCCGCGACTTCACCCACGTGTGGCTGAACGAGGGCTTCGCCACCTGGTCCGAGGCGCTGTGGGCCGAGGCCCAGGCGGGGCTCGCCGCCTACCATGCCGAGATGGCCGGCGCCCGCTTCTTCGGCCCGGGGACGATCATCGTGCCGGAGGACGCGAGCGTGGCGCGCATGTTCAGCGGCTCGCTCACCTACAACAAGGCCTCCTGGGTGCCGCACATGCTGCGGCACGTGCTGGGCGACACGCTCTTCTTCCAGGCCGTGCGCGAGTACGGCGCGCGCCACGGCTACGGCACCGCGACCACCGAGGACTTCCGCGCCGTGTGCGAGGAGTTCGCCGGCCGGGACCTGGGGGCGTTCTTCGCCGAATGGATCTACGGCGAGTACTACCCGGTCTACGGCTATCTGTGGTGGAGCGAGCCGGCCGCCGGGGGCTGGGACGTGTCGGTGCTCATCGCCCAGACCCAGCAATGGCAGACCTTCTGGATGCCGGTGGACGTGGTCGTCCACACGGCCGGCGGCCCGCAGACCTTCGTCGCCTGGGATTCGCTGCCGAGCCAGACCTTCGTCTTCCACGTCGCCGAGGCGCCCGAGTCGGTGCTCATCGACCCGGACCAGTGGATCCTGCGCACCGCCGGCGCGTTGGACGCCGACGATCCGCGGCTGCCCGCGGCGGTCGCGCTGCTGGCCCCGCGGCCCAACCCGGCTCCGGGGCGCGCCACCGTGGACTTCGTCCTGCCGCGGGCGGCGGCGGCGCGGCTGGACGTGTTCGACGTGCGCGGCGCGCGCGTGCGCACGCTGGCGGCCGGCACGTACGCGCCGGGCACGCACCGCATCGCCTGGGACGGGTCCGACGAGCGGGGCCGGCGGGTCGGCCCCGGCGTCTATCTCGTGCGTCTCGAGACCGCGGGCGTCTCGCGCACGCAGCGGCTCGTATTGCTGCGCTGACGCGCGCCTACCGGTCGTCCGCCGCCAGCTCCTCCAGCAGCTCCCGCTCGATCGCCGGCAGCTGGTGCGTGGGCACCCAGGTGGCGATGTCCTGCCGGTAGAGCCACTCGAGCGGGGCGTTGCGGGCGATGCGCTCGCGCACCGGCGCCCAGGCGGCCTCCGTCTCGGATCCCTGTCCGGTGTCGCGCAGCGCCCGGCCGAGCACGATGCGCGCCAGATCCGACCACGATCCCCACGCGAGCGCCTGCCGCGCGTGCAGCAGGGCCTGGTCGGGATCCTCCTGCCGCAGCGCCCGCAGCCCGCGCAGCGCCTCGGCGGTCGGGTCCTTCTCGTCGAGCAGCTTCGCCTCGTCGAGCTGCCGGCCGGCCTCCTCGAACCGTTCGGCGCGGAGGAGGTCGAAGGCGTAGTCGCAGCGCAGGTCCACGAGGCCGGTGCGCAGGCGCACGGCGCGGTCGTACTCGGCGAACGCCTCGTCCCAGCGCTTCGCCAGCGCCAGCGCCGCGGCGCGCGCGCGCAGCCCGCCGGGGTTGTCCGTCTGCCGCACCAGCACCGAGTCGGCCGCGGCCAGCGCCAGGTCCGCGTCGCCGTGGATCCAGGCCAGCCGGGCGGTCTCCAGGTCCACGAGCCAGCGGTCCTCGGCCCGCACGCCGTCGCGCCGGGTGCGCACGAGCGTCAGGGCGGGGCCGAGCCCGAGCCCGCCGTGCCAGATGGCCTCGGCCACCGCGGTCAGGATGGCGCCGCTGGCCGGGTGGGCGGCCAGCGCCCGGTTGGCCGCGGCCAGCATCTCGGGGCCGCGGTTGCCGAGGTCGAGCGCGCGCGTGTGCGAGAGCAGCGCGCTCTCCTCGTCGGGCTTCAGCTCCAGCGCCTTCTCGTAGTAGGGCAGGGCCTCGTCCACCCGCCCGCGATAGACCCGGTCGTCGCCCGCGTTCGTGTAGGCCACCGGGTAGCTGGCGCTCACGTCGGTCTGCGCCATGAGCCGCTCGACCAGGGCCTGGAGGTCGGGATCCTTGCTCTCCAGCCGGCTGCGCACCACGTCGCGCGGGTCGTAGGCGTCGCGGTCGCGCGACTCGAGGGCGTTGGCGCCCTCGGCGAAGTACTCCTCGACGGCGCCGCCGGCGTAGCGGGACAGGAAGGAGTCGTGGTCCACGTCGTCGCGCTCCTTGGCGCGGCGGTACAGCTCGAGGATCTCGCGCGACTGGTCGTAGGTGAGGACGCTGTGCACCTGGTGGGTCATCTCGTGCAGCACGGTGTCGTAGCGGTCGAAGATCGTGCGCTCGACGTCCTCGATGCCGGTGACCGTGTGGTAGCCGCCGCAGCCGCGCACGTCGTCCCACAGGCGCGAGTCGTAGCCGATGCGCTGGTCCTTGAGCGTCCCCTGGCCGGGCACCTCGGACAGCAGCATGTAGAGCGGCTTGATGTAATAGTCGAGCCCGCCGGCCTTGAGCACCGGCAGGTACTGGCGCCACGGCGCCACCGAGAGGGCCACGCGCTTCTGGTGGCGCGGCGAGAGCGACTTCCAGTTCACCACGAAGTCCTCGATCCCGGGCACCGCGGGCACGGGCGCCGCGGCGAAGCGCTTCTCGTAGCCGGCGCGGTGCACGTCCACGGCGAAGCGCTGCGACTCGAGCGCCTTGGCCAGCACGGCGTGCGCCCGGCCGTACTCGGGGCAGAGGGCCAGCGCCTCGTTGGCCAGGTCGCGGGCCGCGGCGAAACGCCCGTCCTCGAAGTCGAGCGAGGCGAGCCGCACGACGACGTCCGCCCAGCCCGGATGCGCCCGGCGGATCGCCTCGTAGGCGCGCCGCGCCCCGGCGCGGTTCCCGGCCGCGAGCAGGCTGTCGGCGCGGGCCAGCGCGCCCCGCCCACAGGCGTCGGCGAAGGCGCGCGGGCTAGACTCCAGGAGCTGCGTGTAGTTCTTCCGCGCGTAGCCGTTGCCGCGGTAGTAGTGGGCGGCGTCGCTGTAGGGGTTCAGCCGGCAGGCCCACTCGGCCGCGCTGATGGCCTCGTCGGTTCGGCCCAGCCGGATGAGCGCCTCAGTGAGCACGATGAGCGCCGGAGAGGTGGCATCGGCCTCCAGCGCCGCGACGAGCCGCGCCAGCGCGCCGTCGTAGTCGCGGCGCTTGATGAGCACCTGCGCCATGCCGCCGAGGGCGGCCGAGCGCTGGGCGAGGCGCAGCTCCTCGGCGGAGCCGGCGGGCAGGGGCGTCGCGGTGCGCTCGATGGCCCGGGCGAAGCAGGACTCGGCCCGCGCGTAGCGCAGCAGCTCGTAGGCGAGCCGCCCGGCGGCGAGCAGGTCGGGCAGCGGGGCGGTCGTGCCGGGCGCCAGCGAGGCGCCGAGGGTGAGCGTGTCCACGCGCGCCGCGTCGTCGTGGGCCCGGGCCCAGGTGAAGACCACCTGGCGCTCGCGGTCGTCGGGATCGGGCCGCGCGGCGATCGCCGTCACGATCGGCTCGGCCGCGGCGAAGTCCTGGCGGACGAGGTGCACGCGCGCCTTCGCCACCGCGACCGCGCGCGGCTCCCCGCGCAGGCGACCCAGCTCGTGCGCGGCCAGGTCGGCCTGGCCGGTGGCGAGCAGGAGCTCGATGCGCTCCGGCGTGACGGTCTCCGGCGTGAGCGAGCGGAGCTCGACGAGATCGGCGTGGTGCTGCCGGGCCACCGGCGCGAACAGACCCGTGGCGGTGGGCTCGGCCAGCGCCGGCAGGGCGAGGCACGACAGGAAGGCGAGGCCGCAGGTGGCGGCGCGGAACGGCGCGAAGCGCATGACGGGATCCCCCGGGGAAGGTGCGTGAGGTCGGGACGTCGCGAGACTAGGCAGCCGGCGCGGCCGGGTCAACGTCCGGGTGCCAAACGCGGCTCATCCCGCGACCAGCACGGCCGCGCCCCGCAGACGGCCCTCGCGCAGGCGGGCCAGCGCTTCGTTCGCCCGCTCGAGCGGGAACGTCTCGGTCTCGGTGCGCACCGGCACCCGCGCCGCCAGCGCGAGGAACTCCTCGCCGTCGCGGCGGGTGAGGTTGGCGACCGAGACGACGCTGCGCTCGTGCCGGAGCCACTCGTAGGGGAAGGAGGGGATGTCGCTCATGTGGATGCCGCCGCAGACCACCGTGCCGCCGGGGACCACCGCCCGCAGGGCGAGCGGCACCAGCGAGCCCACCGGGGCGAAGATGAGCGCCGCGTCTAGCCCCACCGGGGCGGCTTCGTCGGAGCCGCCGGCCCAGGTCGCGCCGAGCTCGCGCGCGAAGCGTTGCGCCGCCATGTCGCCGGGCCGCGTGAAGGCGTACACCTCACGGCCCTGCCAGAGTGCGACCTGCGCCACGACGTGGGCGGCGGCGCCGAAGCCGTAGATGCCCAGCCGCTCGGCGTCGCCCGCCTTGACGAGCGAGCGGTAGCCGATGAGCCCCGCGCACAGCAGCGGCGCCGCGGCCACATCGCCGAAGGCGGCGGGCAGGGGGAAGCAGAAGCGCTCGTCGGCGACACAATGCTCGGCGTAGCCGCCGTCGAGGGTGTAGCCGGTGAAGCGCGCCGCGGCACAGAGGTTCTCGCGTCCGGAACGGCAGTGGGCGCACTCGCCGCAGGTCCAGCCCAGCCAGGGCACGCCGACGCGGTCGCCCACGCGGTAGCGCGCCGCGCCCGGGCCGACGGCGTCCACCACGCCGGCGATCTCGTGTCCGGGCACCAGCGGCAGCTTCGGCTCCGGCAGCTCGCCGTCCACCACGTGCAGGTCGGTGCGGCACACCGCGCAGGCGCGCACGCGCACGCGGACCTGCCCCGGACCCGGCTCGGGCGCGGGCCGCTCGACGGCGCGCAGCGGCGCGCCGATCCGTTCGAGGAGCATCGCTCGCATGGTCGTGGGCATGGTGCCTCCGGGCGAGGCCACAGTCCAGCCGGGAGGGCCGCCCCGCGCCCGTCGGCGGGGAGGAGGCGCCCGTGTTTCCCGTGTCCCGCGGCCGCCGCGCTCTGCTAGGCTCGGGCGCATGAAATCCCATATCGCAGCACTCTCGCTCGCGCTCGCGGTCGCGCTGGCGGCCCCGGCCGCCGGTCCCGCGCGCGCCGCCTCCGCCGCGAAGCCGAAGAGCGCGGCGGCGCCGCGTCTCGCCCTGCCGTTCATCCAGGACGACTACCCCCGCGCGCTGGCCGAGGCGCGGGCCCGGAAGGTCCCGCTCTTCATCGAAGCCTGGGCCCCGTGGTGACACACCTGCCGGTCGATGAGGGCCTTCGTCCTCTCGGATGAGTCCCTCACGCGGCACGCCGGACGGTTCGTCTGGCTCGAGATCGACACCGAACGGAAGCAGAACGCGCCGTTGCGCGAGCAGCTGGCCATCTCGGCACTGCCCACCTACTACGTCCTCGACCCCAAGGACGAGCGCGTGGCCCTGCGCTGGACGGGCGGGTTCACCCTCGCCCAGTTCGAGCGGTTGCTCGACGACGGCGAGGCGGCGGTCGCGGGTGGCCGCGCCGGCGGGCCGGCCGCCGCGGCCCTGACGCGCGCCGACCGCGCCTACGGCGCCGGCGAGTACGCCGCGGCGGCGAAGGCCTACGAGGAGGCGCTGGCCGCGGCGCCCACCGACTGGGCTCCCTACCCGCGCGTGGTCGAGGCGCTGCTGTTCGCCCACTACCAGCAGGAGGACTACGCCGCGGGGGCGACGTTGGCCGACGAGGCCTGGCCGCGGCTGAAGGGCACGCCCTCGGGCGCCGCCACCGCGGCCTACGGGCTGGGTGCGGCCCTGGCGCTGCCGGACACGACGCCGGGACGGGCCGGGCTGGTCGCGCGCCTCGAGGCCCGCGCGCGCGAGGCGCTGGCCGATACGGCGCTGGCCATCGCCGACGACGACCGCTCGGGGCTCTACATCTCGCTGCTCGACGCCCGCCAGCAGGCCGGCGACTCGCTCGGGGCTCGCGCGGTGGCGATGG
>JAXDBZ010000005.1:0-5288 GCA_034678345.1 Candidatus Eiseniibacteriota bacterium | reverse complement strand
AGCAGCACGATGCGCCCGGCGATGCGGGCCGCCTCGGCGAGCCGGTGCTCGATCGTCACCACCGTCACGCCGTGCCGGCGGTTCAGGTCGGCCAGCGTGTCGAGCACCTGCCGCGCGCCGTCGTGGTCGAGGCTGGCGAGCGGCTCGTCGAGCACGAGCAGCGGCGGCCGCATCGCCAGCGCCGCGGCGATGGCCAGGCGCTGCTGCTCGCCACCCGAGAGCTCGAGCGGGGCGCGGGCGCGCAGCGTCGACAGGCCGGTCGCCTCCAGCGCCCAGGCCACCCGCGCCGCGGTCTCGTCCTCGCCGAGGCCGAGGTTGCGCGGCCCGAAGGCGACCTCCTCCTCGACGGTGAGGCAGAAGAGCTGGGTCGTGGGGTTCTGGAACACGAGCCCGACGCGCGCCGCCATGCCGCCGCGCGGGGCGCGGAGCGGATCGAGCCCGGCGACGCGGGCGCGGCCCTCGACGCGCGCGGGGACGACGGCGGGCAGCAGACCGCCCAGCAGCCGGGCCAGGGTGCTCTTGCCGCAGCCGGAGGGACCGCCCACCAGCACGGATTCGCCGGCGCCGATGCGCAGCGAGACGCCCGCGAGGGCGGTCTGCGCGCCGAAGCGCACGGAGAGGCCGTCGAGCTCGATCATGGCGCGTCCTCCGGCAGGGCGAGCCGGGACGCCAGCCGCGCGCGGGCTCCCGGCGCGGCGGCGTCCACGATCTCGGCGCGCGGCCAGCGCGCGCCCGCCCGCGCCAGCAGCCCCGGCCGCACCACCACGAGCGCCGCGTCGTAGGCGCCGGAGTCCACGGCGGCGAGGCCGGCGGTCCAGCCGCGCCCCTCCTCGAGCTCGAGCGGGCCCAGTTCGTCCACGATCAGGACGTCGCAGGGCACCGCCCGCCCGAGCACGCCGTCGCCCCAGGCCAGCACGGCCTCGTCGAGGACCCAGCGGCGGCCCGCGGCGGGCGCGCCGCCGCCGCTCTCTCGCGGTCCTGCCAGCCGGCGGGTCTCGCCGCTGCGCAGGTCCACGGCCTCGATGCCGGTCTTGCGCGAGCCTTCGAACACCGCGGGGCAGAGCAGTCCGGCGACCTGGCGTCCGGCGCCGCGGGCGGCGTCCGCCAGCGCGCGGCACAGGGCGGTCTTGCCGTCGCCCGACGCCCCGGTGACGATGGTCACCGCGCCGTGCCTCACCGCGCCCCCCGCTCGCGGCAGCCCCGGCACAGCCCGTAGACGACGAGCTGCTTGCCGGTGATGCGCTCCCCGCCCCGCACGGTGATCCAGGGCAGCGTCTGCCCGGTGAGGCAGCGCATGCGGCCGCAGCGCGTGCACAGGAAGTGCGGATGGTTCGCGGGGCAGCGCTCTCCCCGCCGCACGTGAGCGCAGAAGCGCCACGCGCCCGCCTGATCCCGCACGCGGTGCACCAAGCCGGCCTCCTGCAGGGCCGCCCGCGTGCGGTAGAGGGTGACGCGGTCGAGCGCCGCCAGGGCCCGGGCCCGGGCGAGCTCGCGGTGCGCGAGCGGGCGGGCCTGCCGCGCGAGGTGGGCGAGCACGGCCTCGCGCGCGGGCGTGCAGCGCAGCCCGGCGGAACGGAGCAGGTCGCGCCGGGACGGAGCGGCCGCGGCAGGCGAAGCCGGCATAAGTGGGGTCCTCGGGTCGGGTCGCGGGCGGGTCCGCCCGCGGGCCGCGGACGCTACGCCGGACCCGGCCCATATGCAACCGGGTTGCATCTGGGGGGCAGCGGGCTCAGTAGTCCCAGCGCGCGGTCGGGTGCGGGGGCCAGCCGGCCGCGTCGGCCCGCCGGGCGGTCAGACGCGACAGCGCCGAGAACATCGCCAGCTCGGGCGTGACGTTGCCCTCGATGGACCGGAGCATCTCCTCGAGCACCAGCAGGCGGCGCCGCACCTCGAGCGGCTCGGCGTACGCCGCCAGCCGGCGCAGGTCCGCCTCGCGGTCGGCGTTGGCCAGTCGCTCCGGGCGCGCGCCGTAGCGCACGCGCAGCAGGTCGCGCAGCCACAGCTCGTGGAACTCGGCCAGGCGCCGCAGGGCCTCGCGGCCCGTGCGCCCGTACTTCATGAACGCCTGGACCGCCCGCCAGCGTTCCGCCGGGTCGTCGGCGTGGGCGGTGGCGAACAACGCGAGCGCCGCGTCGCGCTCCGTGCGGGGCTCGCCCTCGCGCAGCACGAGCGCGCGGGTCAGCGAGCCGGCGGCGAGCGCGGCGAGCAGGCGCGCGTCGGCGGCGGCGACGCCGACCCGGCGCTCGAGGAACTCCCGGATCACCGGCTCGGGCAGGGGGGCGAAGCGCACGCGCTGGCAGCGGGAGCGGATGGTGGCGGGCAGGCGGGCCGGCCGGGCGGTGGTGAGCACCCACACCGTGGACGCGCCCGGTTCCTCGAGGGACTTGAGCAGCGCGGAGTACTGGTCCTCGCGCATGCGGTCGGCGTCGCGCACGACCACGACCCGGCGCTCCGCCTCGTAGGGCTTGTAGGCCAGCTCGCGCAGCAGGTCGCGCGTCAACGCCAGCCGGATCGAGGCGGCCTTCTCGTACTGGAAGACGAAGCACGGGTCCTCGCGCATGGCCTGCAGGGTCGCGCCGAGGCTCTCCTCGAGCTTGCTCTCCTCGCCCGAGACCGGGAAGAGGAACTTGAGGTCCGGGTGCATGAGCTGCGCCGACTTCTGGCAGGCGGCGCAGGCGCCGCAGGCGTCATCGGGCGGGCCCGGCGGGGCCGCCGCGGCTGCCGGTCCGTCGAACAGGTCCGGGGTGCGGTTGCGGGTCTCGCACAGCAGGGCGCGGGCGAAGGCCAGCGCGGCCGTGCCCTTGCCCACGCCGGCGGGCCCGGTGAACAGGTAGGCGTTGGCGTAGCGGCCGCCGGCCACGACGCCGCGCAGGAACTCGGACGGGCCGGGCAGGCCGAGCAGCTCGGAGAGGAGCACGGCACCCATGCGCCGAGGATACACGCCCGCCGTGGCCGGGGCGACCGGGCGACTAGCGGAGCCAGTCCTCCGGGTCGAGGGCCGTCCCGCCGTTGCGGACCTCGAAGTGCAGCACCGTGCCCTTGAGCGACGTGCCGCTGTCGCCGACGCGGCCGATGGTCTGCCCCGGCGTCACCTCCTGCCCCTGGCGCACGAGGATGTCGGAGAGGTGCCCGTAGAGCGTGTAGTAGCCGCTGCCGTGGTTCACGACCACGACCTGGCCGAAGGCGGCGAAGTCCTGGCTGGTGAAGTCCACGCGCCCGCGCGCCACCGCCCGCACCGCGGTGCCCGCGGGCGCGGCGATGTCGATGCCGTTGTTGAGCGTCGTAGTGCCGAAGCGCGGATGGCGCTCGGGGCCGAAGCGGCCGACCACGTTGCCCTCGACCGGCCAGGCGAGCTGGTTGCGCGCCCGGGCGAATTCCCCGGTGAAGGGCTCGGGCGTCCCGCCCGCCCGCCGCCGCTGCGCCTCCGCCTGGCGCTGGCGCTCGAGCCGGGCCAGCAGGCGCTGGATGTCCTTGGCCGTCTTCTCCAGCTCGGCCGCCGCGGCCTCGTAGGTCTTGCGCTGGGTGCGGATCTGCGCGACCTGCCGTTCGCGCTGGCTGGCGAGCTGGCCCAGGCGCCGGTTCTGGGTGACGGTCTGCCGTTCGTTCTGGCGGATCTCGCCGAGGTTCACCTCGAGCCGCTGCTCGGTCGCCTCCACCTGTTCCTTCTTGCCGCTGATGTCCTCGAGCAGCAGCCGGTCCTGCTCCGCCACCATGACGAGGAAGTCCCAGCGCGCCAGCAGCTGCGCGAACGAGCGGGTCGAGAGCAGGAACTCGAGCTCGCGGTCGGCCCCGGACTTGAACATCGCGCGCAGGCGGCGGGCCAGGCGCGCCTTCTGGCGCTCGAGGCTGGCCCGCGTCTGCTCCAGGGTCTGCCGGGTGACGCCGAGCTGCTGGTCCAGCGAGTGCCGGCGGGTCTGCAGCTGCCGCAGGCGGCGGCGCGTGAGGGTGAGCTCGCGCTGGGTCCCGCGCAGCTGGCCGAGGGCCTTCGTCTCGTGGCCGCGCAGGCGCGTCGCCTGCTCGCGGCTGGCACGGGCCTGCTGGTTGACCTCCTCGAGCTCGCGGCGCTTGGCGGCCTCGAGCCGCAGCTGCTCCTCGCGCTGCCGGACGGCCGCGCTGTCGGCCGGCGCGACCTGCGCACGGGCGGCGGCGAGCGGCAGCCCGGCGAGCAGCGCCACCGCGAGCGCCAGCCGGAGCCGCCGCGTCATGGACCGGCCGTGCGCAGCGTCCGGGCCACCGCCAGCGAGGCCGCGGCCCAGGCGAGCAGCACGGCTCCGCCGAGGAAGCCCGCGATCCAGGCCGGGGGCAGGAAGGTGACGTGCACGACCTGGTGGTGGGCCAGTTGCCCGAGCGCCAGCAGCAGGCCCAGCGCCAGCAGGGCCGCGACCAGGGTCTCGCCCATGGCCTCGAGCACGAAGGGCGTGGCGATGAAGCGGTCCGAGGCGCCCAGCCGCAGCATGATCTCCACCTCGCGGCGCCGGGTGGCCACCGCCAGGCGCATGAGGTTGTAGAGGATCAGCAGGACCGCCAGCGCGACCACGATCCCCACCACCAGCGAGCCGCGCAGCAGCCCGGCCTGCAGCTCGTCGAGGCGCCGCACCCATTCGCCGCCGTAGCGCACGTCCTCGACCTCGGGGAATTCGCCGATCTGTCCGGCCGCCTGCTCCATCGCCGCGTAGTTGAGCAGCTCGGGCCGCAGCCGCACGCGCAGCGAGGCGGGCAGCGGGTTCTGGTCCACGGCCTGCAGCAGCTGGGGGTCGCCGACCTGCTGCGAGAACTCCTCCCAGGCCGCCTCGCGGCTCACGTACTCCGCCGGCCCGTAGAGCTCGCCCAGCCGCGACGCCAGCGCCTCGCGCTGCTCGGCCGTCACCTCGTCGCGCAGGTAGACCACGATCTCGCGGCGGTCGCCGATGAGGCCCACGGCGCGGCGCGCATTGTGCGTCAGCAGCAGGAAGACGCCGCACAGCAGCAGCGTGGCGGCCAGCGAGAGCATCATCGTCCAGGCCAGCCCCTGGTGGTGGCGGAACGAGCGCCAGGCCTCGCGCAGGAAGTAGAGGTGCACGCTCAGCCTCCCGCGCCCGGGGCCGCGGGCGCCGGCACGTCGGCCGCCCCGCCGGCGAGCCGGCCGTCCTCGAGGCGCAGGATGCGGCCGCCGATGGCCCGGGCCACCTCGTCGCGCGTCGTGGCGACGAGCAGTGCCACGCCCTCGGCGTGGATGCGCCGCAGCAGCGCGACGACCTCGCGGGCGCTGTCGGGCTCGAGCGCCCCGGTGGGTTCGTCGGCCAGGACCA
>JAXDBZ010000004.1:0-7769 GCA_034678345.1 Candidatus Eiseniibacteriota bacterium | reverse complement strand
CAACCGCCTCGCCACCAGCACCACCCCCGCCACCACCACCGCCGCGGCCCCCACCGCCCACCACGGCACCTGCTCCCACCACGGCGCCGCCAGCGGCCCGCGCAGCGGGCGCAGCCGCGCGCTGCTGTCCTGCGGCGCGACGACCGGGACCACTCCCAGCCGCACGACCGGCAGATGGCCGCGCCGCCAGCGGCCGTCCGGGCCGCGCACCTGGAAGCCGAGACCGGGCACGCTCACGTAACCCAGCGCGAAGACCTGGAGCGGGACCTCGATCTCCATCGTCGCGGGGAGATCGGGCGGCCGCGCCCGCTTCCGGCTCCCCTCGAAGTGCGGCAGTCGCCGCGCGCGCGGCTCTCCCCATTCGAACGCCCCACCGGTGCGCGGCGGTTCCCAGCGCAGCTCGGTGCGCGCGGGCACCTCGACACGCCCGCGGTAGACCACAGGCTCCCCGAGCCGAGCCAGCGAGGGCGTCAGTCCGGCCTGACAGGCGTAGCCGGGAGACGCCGGGTCGCGCGCCGCGTCCGCGGGGGGCAGCGTCAGGGCCCGGGCCGGCGCCCCCGCCAGCAGCGCGACCCACGCCAGCGCCAGGGCGGTCCGCCTCACCGCCGCCTCCCGCGGCGCCGCTCGGCGAAGTAGCGCATGAGCGGCGGCAGCCACGGCCGCCCGGTCAGGAGCATGAGGTGTGGACAACCGGCCCGCGACAGGGCCGCGCTGGTCCGCCCCAGGTCGCGGACCGACTCGCGGCGGTGGCGCTCGCGGGCAGCGGCGCTGCCCGTGTCCAGCAGGCGCCGCCGGCCGGACTCCAAGTCCTCGAACTCGACCCAGCCGACCGCCGGCAGCGCTTCGTCGCGCGGGTCGCGCAGCACGAGCGCGGTCACGTCGTGCCGGCGGGCCAGCACCCGCCAGTCGCCGGCCTCCAACGGGTCGGCGAAGTCCGAGATCCAGAAGATGACGCTGTGCCGCGGCGCGGTGCGCAGCAGGAAGCGCGTGGCGGCGCGGGTGCCCGGCGTGCCGGCGTGGGCCTCGGCCCCGAGCACGTCGCGCAGCAACCGCAGGACGTGGGAGCGCCCGCGCGCCGGCGGCACGAAGTGCTCGACCTGCGGGCTCACCAGGAGCAGCCCCACACGGTCGCTGTGCCGCTGCGCGGCGAAGCCGAGCACGGCGCACAGCTCGGCCGCCAGCTCGCGCTTCTCGACCCCCGTGGTGCCGAAGCGCATCGAGCGCGACACGTCCACCACCAGCAGGACGGTGAGCTCGCGCTCCTCGGCGAACCGCTTGACGAACGGCTCCCCGAAGCGCGCGGTCACGTTCCAGTCGATGTCGCGCACCTCGTCGCCCGGGACGTAGCGGCGCACCTCGTCGAACTCGATGCCGCGTCCCTTGAAGACGCTCTCGGTGCTCCCGGCGAAGAGGTCCGAGACGAGGCGGCGGCTCCGGATCTCGAGCCGCCGGACCTTGCGCAGCAGCTCGGCGGTCTGCATGGCCTAGGGTACGCGGACCTGCTCGAGGATGCGGCGGCCGACCTCCTCCCCGTCGATCCCCTCGGCCTCGGCCTCGTAGGAGACGTGGATGCGGTGGCGGAGCACGTCGGGCGCGATGCCCTTGACGTCCTCGGGCAGCACGTACGGCCGGCCCGCGAGCAGCGCCAGCGCCTGGGCCCCCCGCACAAGGAACAGCGTCGCCCGCGGCGAGGCGCCGAAGGCGATCAGCGTGTCGAGCGGCAGGCCGAAGTCGCGGGGGCGTCGCGTCGCCGTCACCAGGTCGAGCACGTACTCCTGGATCTTGTCGTCCACGTACACGTCCGCCAGCGCCGCCCGCGCGCCGAGCACCGCGTCGCGTCCGGCCCGCGGCTGCAGTGCGGGCAGGGCCGCCAGCCCCACCCGTCGCAGGATCTCCTTCTCCTCGTCGCGCTCGGGGTAGCCGATGCGGACCTTGAGCATGAAACGGTCGCTCTGCGCCTCGGGCAGCGGGTAGGTGCCCTCCTGCTCGATCGGGTTCTGCGTGGCGAGGACGAGGAACGGTTCCTCGAGCGGCCAGCTCTCCTCGCCCAGGGTCACCTGCCGCTCCTGCATCGCCTCGAGCAGGGCCGACTGCACCTTGGCGGGCGCGCGGTTGATCTCGTCGGCGAGGACCAGGTTGGCGAAGAGCGGCCCCCGCTTGGGGCTGAACGAGCCGTCGCGCGGGTTGTAGATCATCGTCCCGGTCAGGTCGGCCGGGAGCAGGTCCGGCGTGAACTGGATGCGCCGGAACCGCACCGCCAGCGCCTGGGCAAGGCTCTGCACCGCCAGCGTCTTCGCCAGCCCCGGCACGCCCTCGAGCAGGACGTGCCCGCCCGCCAGCAGCCCCACCAGCAGCCGGTCCACCATCTGGTGCTGCCCCACCACCGCCCGTCCGACTTCCTCACGGACGTCGTGCAGGACTTGACCCGCGCGCTCGATGCGCCGCGCGGCCTCCTTCGTGTCCACCGTCATGAAGGTCCCTCCCGCGCGGATCCAGCCCCGCCGGCCACGCCCCGGTCCCTCGGGGTCCCGCCGGCCACGGCGTGCGCGACGGCACGCGGGCGCAGTATATCGGAGCGGCGTTCGGTTTCAATCCGCAGGGCGGCGATCGCCCCGCGGGCGCCCGGAGCGGGTCTCAGGCCGCAAGCGGCGTCCGCGCCGGCGCCGGCGGGCATCCCGCCGCGTAGTCGCACGCCGCTCCACTCAACCAGCCCGCCAGCAGGACGTGGGCGGGCACCCGCGCGAACGGCGGAACCGGGGACTCGATCTCCTCGATCCGCGCCAGGGCCCGGTCCACCTCCAGCGACAGGGGGCTCGCCCGGCCTCCGGCCGCGCACGCGGCGGCCATGAGCTGATGAACGCGCACCCGCGCCAGCGCCTCGGTGCACAGGTCGCGCCGGAAGCGCAGCGCCGCCCGCTCGAACAGGCGCACCGCCGCCTCGTGATCCCCGGCGGCGAACGCGTGGAGGCCGGCGTGGTGGAGTTGCTCGCCCGAGAAGAGGGACGGACAGTGGCAGGCCACGGTCCGCGCGTGAGGCGAGGCGAGGAGGCCGGCGAGGATGTCCGAGCGCAGGTGCACGCCGCGGACCCAGCAGGAACAGTGCCATCCGGGCCTGCGGGATGGGTCGTCCAACCCGTTGCAGGACGGCCGGCTGGCGCGGGCGCACGATCCCCCGTCCGGTCCGGTCCCCGGGCCCCGTGCAACCTGACGCGCGTCCCCTTCACCCTGCACGGAAGGGGCCCCCGGCTCGGCCGGTGGGCCCCTTCCCACCCCGTCCCCGGCTCAGGAGCCGCGGCGCACCGGCTCCCAGCTGAACAGCGGGAAGGCCGCGCACAGCTCCAGCACGTCCTTCTCCACCGCCGCCGCCACCGCGGCGTCGCCCGGCTGCTCCAGCACCCGGGCGATCCAGCCCGCGATCAGGCCCATCTCCCCGACGCCGAAGCCCCGTGTCGTCAGCGCCGGGGTGCCGATGCGGATGCCGCTCGTCACCCACGGCTTCTGCGGGTCGTTGGGCACCGCGTTCTTGTTCACGGTGATGCGGGCACGGTGCAGCGCCTCCTCGGCCGCCTTGCCGGTGAGGCCGCGCTGGCGCAGGTCCACCAGCATGAGGTGGTTGTCCGTCCCGCCGGAGACCAGGTCGAAGCCGCGCGCCATCAGCCCCTCGGCCAGCGCCTTCGCGTTGGCGACGACACGCCGCTGGTACTCCTTGAATTCCGGTCGGAGCGCCTCGCCGAAGCAGACGGCCTTGCCGGCGATGACGTGCATGAGCGGCCCGCCCTGCAGGCCCGGGAACGTGCTCTTGTCCAGCTTCTCCGCGAACGCCGCCTTGGCCAGCACGACGCCGCCGCGCGGCCCGCGCAGCGTCTTGTGCGTGGTGCTGGTGACGAGGTCGGCGTGCGGCACGGGACTGGGGTGCAAACCCGCCGCCACCAGCCCGGCGATGTGCGCCATGTCCACCACCAGGCTCGCCCCTACCTCCTGCGCGATGGCCGCCAGACGCGGGAAGTCGATGATGCGCGGGTAGGCACTCGCCCCGGCCACCAGGATGCGCGGCCGGTGCTCCCGGGCCAGCGCCTCGACCTGCTCGTAGTCGATGCGGCCGTCCTCGCGCACGCCGTACTGCACCGACTTCCACAACTGGCCGGTGTACGAGACGGGGTGCCCGTGGGTGAGGTGGCCGCCATGCGCCAGGCTCATGCCCAGCAGGGTGTCGCCCGGCTTCGACACCGCCAGGTAGGCGGCGAAGTTCGCCGACGCGCCCGAGTGCGCCTGGACGTTCGCGTGGTCGGCGGCGAAGAGCTGCTTGAGCCGGTCGCGCGCCAGCTCCTCGGCGACGTCCACGAACTCGCAGCCGCCGTAGTAGCGCTTGCGCGGCAGGCCCTCGGCGTACTTGTTCGTCATGACCGAGCCCATCGCCTCGAGCACCGCGTCGCTGACGAAGTTCTCGGAGGCGATGAGCTCCAGGGTGGTGAGCTGCCGGCGTCGCTCGTTCTGGACGGCTTCGAAGATGGCGGGATCCTGCTCGTGCAGTAGGGACATGGAGCTAGCGGGCCTTCCGGTGGAGGTCTTCGTACGCCCGGATCTTGTCGAGGCGCGGCACGTGCCGCCCGCCCTCGAACGCGGTCGTGAGCCAGATGCGCAGCCAGCGCACGGCGTCCTCGTGGCGGTTGGTCCGGGCCCCGACCGCCATGACGTTCGAATCGTTGTGCTCGCGGGTCAGACGCGCGGTCTCGTCGCTGGTGACCAGCGCCGCGCGCACCCCGGCGACCTTGTTGGCCGCGATCGCCTCGCCGATGCCGCTGCCCCCCAGCACGACGCCCCGCTCCGCCTCCCCGGCGGCCACCATCTCGCCGACGGGGAAGCAGTAGTCCGGGTAGTCCACCGGCGGCGCGGGCGCGTGGGCGCCCACGTCGAGCACCTCGTGGCCCAGCGCCTCGAGCTCGCGCTTCATCCGCTCCTTGAGCTCGAAGCCCGCGTGGTCGGTGCCGATCGCGATCCTCATCCGCGGCCTCCCGTCAGCGGGCCGCCGCGCCCTGGGGCACCAGCGTCAGCCAGCCGTGCTTGTCGGCCACCTGTCCGCGCACCTCGGCGAAGTAGGCCTGCTGCAGGGCGCGGGTGATCGGTCCGACCGTGCCCTTGCCCACCGGGATCTTGTCCACGGACGTGATCGGCGAGACCTCCACCGCGGTGCCGGTGTAGAAGAGCTCGTCCGCCAGGTAGAGCATCTCCCGCGGCATCGGCTGCTCCTTCACGGTGTAGCCATGCTCCTGGGCCAGCGTGATCACGGTGCCGCGCGTGATGCCGGCCAGCGCGCTGTTGGCCAGCTGCGGCGTCAGCAGCTCGCCGCGCACCACGGCGAAGACGTTGGCCGCGCTGCCCTCGCTCACGAACCCGCTCACGTCGAGGGCCAGGGCCTCGTCGTAGCCCTCCACCACCGCCTCCATCTTGAGCAGCTGGGAGTTCATGTAGTTCGCCGACGCCTTGACCATCGCCGGGAGCGTGTTGGGGGCCAGACGGTGCCAGGTGCCGATCTTCACGGCGCTGCCCTTCTCGAGCGCGTCCTTGCCCAGGTACTGCCCCCAGAGGAAGGCCGCCACGCAGACCTCGACCGGGTTGCCGAAGGGGTTGACCCCCATGTGTTCGTAGCCGCGGTAGATGAGCGGCCGGATGTAGCAGTCCTTGAGCTCGTTCGCCGCAACCGCCGTCAGGCAGGCGTCGCGGATCTGGTCGCGCGTGAAGGCCAGCTCCTTCTCCATCCGGTAGACGCGGGCGGAGAACATGAGCCGGTCGATGTGCTCCTCGAGCCGGAAGATGGCCGGGCCCTTCGGCGTGTCGTAGGCGCGGATCCCCTCGAAGACGCTCGACGCGTAGTGCATGGCGTGGGTGAGGATGTGGATCTTCGCGTCGTCCCAGGGCACCAGCTTCCCGTTCATCCAGATGGTCTTCGCCTTGGTCATCGGCATGGCTCACCTCGCGGGATGGACTGCACGACTCAGGCCGGACGCGAGCGCGCAGCGGCGCGAACGTGCGGCACGATGCGACGGACATGGCGCCGGATGCGGCGCAGGCACTCCTCGTACGTCTCGGCCGAACCGCCGAACGGATCGGCCACGACGGCCTCCGGCTCCCCGGGCGCCGGCCACTCCGACAGCACATGCGTGCGGTCCGGCGGCGCGCCCAGGGCGATCGCCGCGCGCCGGTGCCCAGGCTCCATCACCAGCACCAGGTCGGCCCCCCGCAGCAGCTCGCCGCTCGCCCGCCGCGCCCGGTGCCCGGAGAGGTCGAGCCCGTCGCGCCCGCCGGCCGCCAGGGCCCCGGCGCTCGCCGGCTGGCCCTCGGCCGCGGCCGTCCCGGCCGAGACGATCTCGATCCGTTCGCCGTCCTCCGCCAGCTCCTCGCGGAGCGCGGCGGCCGCCAGCGGACTGCGGCAGGTGTTGCCCGTGCAGAGCACGACGAGCCGGAGGCGCCGAGTCGGGGAGGCCATCACGATGGAGCATAGGCGCCGCCCCGGAGGGGGTCAAACCCCGCGCCGCCGGATGGGCGCCGGCCGCGGCCCGGCCGGGTCAGCCCCGCCCGCCCGCGCCGCTCTCGTCGTCGAACGCGCCGAGGTCCGCGGTCACGTCCAGCGCCCCGCGCCGCAGCAGGCGCGGCCGTTCGCCGCTCACGTCCACCAGCGTCGTGGGCGGGAGCGCGCGGCGCTCCCCGCCGTCCAGGACGACGTCGAGCTGGTTGCCGAACACCGCCACGACCTCCGCCGCGCTCTCCGCCGGACGTTCCCCGGATCGGTTCGCGCTCGACGAGACCACCGGGCCGCCGATGCGATCGAGGATCGCCTGGCAGAGCGTGTCCTTCGGGCAGCGCAGCGCGATCGTGCCCCGCTGGCCCACCACGCGCTTCGGCACCAGCGGCGACGCCCGGAGGATGAGCGACAGCGGCCCCGGCCAGTAACGGTCGATGAGCCGTTCCGCCACCGGACCGATGTCGGCGGCCAGCCCCCAGGCCTGCAGCGGCTCCGGGATGAGCGAGATGAACGCCCTTCCGGCCTCGCGCTGCTTGAGCCGCCCCAGCAGCTCGACCGCCTCCACGTCGAACAGCGAGCAGCCGAGCCCGTAGATGGTGTCGGTAGGGAACGCCACCACGCCGCCGCGCAGCACCTCCTCCGCCACGCGGATGAGGGCGAACTCGTCGGGGTGCTCCGGGTCGATGCGGATGACTTCCATGCTCAACCTCCGCGCCGCGAGCCCGGGCGGGCGAACGCGGCCGCGTGCTCCTCGAGGCGCCGGGCCAGCGCCGGGTCCTCGAGCGCGAGGATGCGCAGCGCCAGGTGCGCGGCGTTCTTCGCCCCCCACGCGCCCACGCCCAGCGTGCCCACCGGCACCCCGGGCGGCATCTGCACCGTCGCCAGCAGCGCGTCGAAGCCGCCCAGCGGCGACGAGGCCAGCGGCACCCCGAGCACCGGCAGCCGCGAGTTCGCGGCCATCGCTCCGGCCAGGTGCGCCGCGCCGCCCGCCCCGGCGATGATCACCCGCAGCCCGCGCTTGCGGGCCTCTCGCGCCCAGCGGGCCGTCGCCTCGGGGGCCCGGTGCGCCGAGCGCACGACCAGCTCGCACGCCACGCCGAACTCCCCCAGCACCCGCACGGTCTCCTCCATGGTCAGGCGGTCCGACTCGCTGCCCATGACCACCCCGACGCGCGGCACCGGCCGCCGCCGCTCACGCACCGCCAGCCGTCCTCCCTCGCGGGCCTGCGCCCGCCGCCGTCTCCGCCGG
>JAXDBZ010000003.1:0-11115 GCA_034678345.1 Candidatus Eiseniibacteriota bacterium | reverse complement strand
GGCTGGTCGCGCCGCTCGCCGCGCCGTTCGTCCCGCGGCCGTCCGCCGCGGTCCCGGTCGCGCTCCCGGCGATCGCGCCCCGAGCCACGCCGGCGCCGCTCGTCCCGGTCCTGGTCCAGCGGGGGCGGGCCGCCCGGGCGCCGCATCACGCGCACGCGGTAGGGCCGCGCACCCAGGCCGAGGAAGCCACCCGAGCCCTCCTCGACGATCGTGATCATGACCTCCGCGCGGGAGAGGCCCAGCGTCTCCAGGCCCCGCTTCACCGCCGCGTCCAGCGTCTTGCCTTCGAATACGTCGCCCGTGTGGGCCATCGCTCACCTCTGTCCTCGGCATCGCGATCGGGCGCGCCGGGAGCTGCTTCCGTCGCCGGCCCCCGCGATGCATGCGAACCATGACGTTCGGGGTGGACCCCGTCCCCGCCGGCCATCCGGCCGGGGGGTGATCCCGCGCGCGGCCCCGCCGGAGCGCCGGAGCGGGATGCCCGCACGACGCCCACACGGCCGGGGTGGACTCGGCGCATCCCGCCGCGGCGGATGGGGCGCGCCGCGGGCGGGCGCGGACCGATCGCGCCCGGGTGCTTCCAGACTACTTCTCTGCGACCCTCCTGACCACGGCGGCAAGGATCGGGCCGCGGCGACACCGCACCCCGCCCGTGGACACCGCCCCCTGGGCGGTCGTCCTCATCCTCAGCCCCCGCGCTTCTTCCCCCGCTTCGGCTCCTCCACCACGACGGCGGCCGAGGCCGAGTCGTCGGCGCGCAGCACCATCCACTGCTGCACCGCGCTGGCCACGTTCATCACCGTCCAGTAGAACACCAGCCCCGAGGGCAGGTGGTAGAAGATGAACAGCATGAAGAGATTCATCAGGTACGCCGTCGGCGCCTGCTGCGGGTTCGTGGGGGTGAACTTCTGCAGCAGGAACCCCGAGCCGGTCATCAGCAGCGGCAACAGACGGACGGGGAAGCCGGACACCTCGAACATCACGTCGGGGGCCGAGAGATCGTTGATCCAGCCGATGAACGGCGCCTGCCGCAGCTCGATGGCGTTCAGCAACACCTGGTAGAGCGCGAACAGGATGGGCATCTGCAGCAGCATCGGCAGGCAGCCGCCCGCCGGGTTCACCTTGTTCTCCTTGTACAGCGCCATGATCGCGGTGTTCATGGCCTGCGCGTCCTTCTTGTACTTCTCCCGCAGCCGCTCGACCTCGGGCTGCAGCTTCTGCATCGCCCGCATGCTCCTCAGGCTCGAGGCGTTCAGCGGGTGGAGCAGGATGCGCACGAGCAGCGCCAGCACGAAGATGGCCAGCCCGTAGTTGCGCACCACCACGAAGATCCAGTCGAGCAGCCGCAGCAGCACCTCGCTGATCGGCCGCATCCAGTTCCAGCCGAGGTCCACGACCCGGGGCAGCTGGTGGTTCAGCCGGGCGAGCTGCCGCAGATCGCTCGGTCCGGCGTACACCAGGAAGCGCTGCACCGGCTGGTCGGCCGGCGGCAGCCCGACGACGAGGCTGCCCGTGCCCACCGCCCGGACGGTGCGGTCGCGCGGGCCGATCAGCCGGCGCTCGGCCTCGTCGAGCGGCACCTCCTCGCCGCCGCCGGCGGCCGCGCGGGGCATGCCCTGCTCGATCGTCGCCAGGCACAGGAAGTACCGGCTCTGCACGCCGGCCCACTCCACCGCCCCCTCGTCGCGCCGGGGCTTGCGGATCAGGTTCTGCGGCGGATCGCGGCGGAGGTTCTTGCCGACCAGGCTGACCACCCGCACGTAGCGCTCGTCGTTCTTGCGGTCCGTCTCGGTGAACGGCGGCCAGTTGCGCATCCGGATCGAGTACTCGTTCAGCCGCCAGGCATCCGGGATGCCGCGGGTCTCCACCTCGAGGTCGAAGGCGTAGGAGCCGGGGCGCACGCGCCACGTCTGGCGGACGAACGGCCCGGCGGAGGCGCCCGCGGGCCCGCCGGCGGTGAACGTCAGGCCGCGCACCGCGCCGGAGGCGTCGGTGCTCTCCTGCACCGCGTAGACGACATCGGCCAGCGGGCGCGCGTCCGCCCCGGAGCCGAGGCTCAGCTCGAGCAGGGGTCCGCCCGCGAGCACGACGCGGTCGCCGGGAGGGACCTCCTGCCCGTGCGGCACGTGCAACGGCCGTCCGTTCTTCGCCGAGGCTCCGTGGGCGGTGACGTAGCGCTTGAGCTCGACCGAGAGCAGCCGCGCACCCCGGTTCGAGAAGCGCGCACGGTACAGGTCGGTCTCGAGCACCAGGGTCGTCTCGGCCACGCCGGCCGCGGAGGCGATGCCCGAGGCTCTCGTCGCCGGAGCGGCCACCGCCGCAGCGGGCGCGTCGCCGGTCACCGCGGCGGGCGCGGCCGGAGCGGGCGCGGGCGGAGCGGGCGCGGCCGCCGTGTCGGTACGGACGCTGTCCACCGCGACCGGCACCGGCCGGCGTTGCGGCTCCACGTAGCGTCCCAGCCCGGCCAGCTTGAGCAGTGGGTGGTAGAACAGCATGAGCAGCAGCAGCACAGCGACGAGGACGATCGTGCGACGATCCATGGTCAGGGCACCGGGTCGTAGCCGCTCGTGCCGAGCGGGTGGCAGCGCGCGAGCCGCCGCAGGGCCAGCCAGGAGCCCCGCGCCGCGCCGTGACGGAGGACGGCCTCCCGTGCGTACTCCGAGCACGAGGGCATGTGCCGGCACGAACCGCGGAATGCCGGCGCGAACACCACCTGGTAGAAGCGGATCAGCAGGAGCACGAGACTACGCATGGCCGAGCGGTCCCCGCACGTGCGTGGGGGCGAGCACCCCCGCCCGCGCCAGCAGATCCTCCACCTCGCTCGCCAGGTCCTGGTGGGCGGCGGTCAGCACCGCCCGCAGCGCGATGAACTCGACCCAGTGGCCGCGCTCGGCCAGCCGTGGCCAGCGGCGCCGCACCAGCTCGCGCAGGCGGCGGCGGGCGCGGTTGCGCTGCACGGCCCCGCCCACCCCGCGGCGGCTGGCGATGAAGCCGAAACGGGTCGGTTCCCCGGGCCGCGCCAGGTCCAGCATCAGACAGTAGCGCCCGCGGTAGGCCACGCCCGCCTCCCGGACCGCCGCGTGCTGCTGCGGCGTGGTCAGGCGGTGCTCGGGTGTGAGCCGCTCGCGGCGTTCATCGCTGGTCGGCATCGGACCGGCGCCCCTCCAGGGGAGTGCACCCCGACCCCGCGCGGGTCGCGGCGCGCGTGCGCCCGGGCCGAAGACGTGGACGGGTTGGAGACCCGTAGCGGGCCAGGGGCCGGGAAGAGAGGGCCTCAAGGGATGTCGCGCCGCGTTCCTGCCCGGGCGTCCGGGCTACTTCGACTTCTTCGAGACGGTCAGGCGCTTGCGGCCCGTCTTGCGCCGGGCGGCGAGCACCTTGCGGCCGCCCTTGGTCTTCATGCGCGCCCGGAAGCCGTGGGTCTTCTTCCGGTGACGATTGCGAGGGCGGTAGGTGCGCTTCATGGGCTGGGATACCTCGATTGCACAGGGGTTTGCGGCGAGGAAGAACGGCGCAGACTACGCGACGTCCCGCTCCGGAGTCAAGGCGCCGCGCGTCGCGGCGGGGCGGCCGCGGCCCCTCAATCCGCCCCGGATCCCTGCCGATAACCCGACAAATCCAAGGCCACACCGTCCCGGCCCGCCTCCCCGGGGAGACCGGGGGGGCCGCCCCGTCGGACCAAGGAGGGCCCGCTTGCCCGTTCCCGGCGCACCCACGACGCGAGATCTCTCTCCCGAGGCGCAGGCCGCTGCCGCGTGGTTCCGGCACCTCGGCCGGGCGCTGCGCGTGTTCCGGCTCTACCGGGGCGAGAACCCCATCGTGACCTCCACGCAGGAGTCGGTCACCGCCGAGCTGGCCGAGCTGCTCGCGGCCCAGGGCGGCTGGCAGCTGCGCTTCTCGCCCACCGAGGTGTTCCTCGACGACGAGCCGGTGGTGCGGACGGTGACCGACCCGGTGGCGGAGGGGCGCACCCGCAGCGTCACCGACGCCATCCCGTTCCTCTTCTACCGCGACGGGGTGCGCCGGATCACGCTGGCGGCGGACGCGCCGCGCGGCGAGATCGAGACCTTCGTCCGCGTGCTGCGCGCGGTGAGCGGCGGGGGCGACGGGCAGGACGACATCGTCACCCTGCTGTGGCAGGCCAATCTCGGCCAGGTGCGCCTCGAGGCCGTGCCGCTGGAGCAGACCATCTACCTCTCCACGCAGGCCGGTGGCGGACCGGCGGATGCCGCCGGGCCCGACGGTCTGGCCTACGCCGACGCGCCGGGCGGCGCGGAGATCCGCTGCGACCTGGGCCAGATGGCCGGGGCACAGGGGCTGCATCGCGACACCTTCGACGACTGGCCGCTACCGGACGGCACGGCCGACGTGCCGGCGGCCTTCGCGCGGCTCGAGCCGGAGGCGGCGGAGGCCTGCCGGGCCTTCGTCGCGGCCTGGGAAGCGGAGGATTCCGCCGGATGGACGGCGCAGGCGCCGGACTTCCTGCGTGGTCTGCTGGCGATGGACGACTCGGAGGACACGCGGCGCGTGCTGGTCCACTCCGCCACGACCTGGCTGGCGGCGGCGCTGCAGGAGGCGGCCTGGGGCGAGGCCACGCAGGCGCTCGAGCTGCTCAACGAGGTGGACCCCGAGCGGCGCCTGGGCGGCGAGGAGCTCGCCGCGGCGCTGGCCACCCTGGACGCGCAGGTGATCACCGACCGCTTCGACGAGGGCGACCCCGACGACCTCAGCCGCTTCGCGGCCTTCGTCGTGGGGCTCGGGCCGCCGGCGGTGGCCCTCTGCGTGGACGTCATGGCGCGTGCCGACAAGGCCCGGGCGCGGGCCGCGACGGTGACGGCCCTGTGCTACCTGTGCGCCGAGGACCCGGAGATGCTCGCGCCCTGGCTGCTCGACTCGCGCTGGCACGTGGTGCGCAACATCGTCTTCGTGCTCGGCCACATCGGCGGCCCGGCCGTCGCCCCGCTGCTGCGGACCGTGTCGCGGCACCCCGAGCCCCGCGTGCGCCGCCAGCTCGTGCAGGCGCTGGGCTCGCTGTCGCCCGAGGAGCGCAGCCCCATGCTGATCGAGCAGCTCGACACGAACGACCCGCAGCTGCTCGCCGCCGCGCTGAACGTCCTGACGCGGGAGCGCGACGCACGCGCGGTCCGCGCCATCCTCGCGTCGGTCGCGGCGCCCGACTTCGAATCGCGCGACGTGAACATCCAGCGCGCCCTGTTCGGCGCCCTGGCCGAGATGGCCGACGACGGCGCGGTGCCGGTGCTCGAGACGCTCCTGAACAAGGGCGGCTGGTTCGCCCGCCGGACCTTCCAGCGCACGGCGGCGGCACGGACCCTGTGCCGCATCGGGACGCCCAACGCCGTCGCCGCCCTCGAGGCGGGCCTGCGCTCGCGCAGCGAAGCCGTGCGCGCCGCCGCCCTCGAGGCCCTCGGCACGCGGGGGCGTGCGTGAGCGGCGTGAACCCACCCACCGCGCGCCCCGCGGACGACCGCCTGCGCGCCTGCGGTCTGGACCTCGTCATGCGCTTCCTGGCGCTCGTGCGGGTCGGCCGCTCCTACCAGGTCGAGAACCAGGTCTTCCAGCAGCAGCTGCTCGGGCTGCTCGAGGCGCTGCGGCCGGTCTTCGCCGAGGCGGACGAGGCGCTGCTCGTCTCGCTCGACGACGACCTCTACCTGAACGGCGTGCGCCTGCCGGTGAAGACCAGCACCCTGCGCTTCCACCAGGCGCTGATGCAGGAGCTGGCGCGGCGGCGCATCGCCGGCGTGCGCATCCTCGCCGGCGTCGAGGCGTCCGATCTCGAACGCTTCTTCCGCTTCTTCCTGCAGCCCGACGCCTACGCCGGCCCGGCGCTGCTCGAGGCCTGCGCGGCCGGGGGCACCCGGCGCGTCCTGCCCGCCATCTACGCCTCCACGCAGGCCGAGGGCGGGCCGGACCCGCTCGACCCCGCCAGCTACACCGGCGAGCCGCTCGGCGCGAACGCGACGGCCGGCGTGGACGGCGACGGCGTCGGGCCGACCGGGGCCGAGGCGGCCCGCGGGGTGCGGCCGGTCGCGCGCAAGGACTACTCGCTTGCCGTGCTGGGCGCGCGCTCGCTCCTCGCCACCACGGCGCTGCAGGCCGGCGCGCCGCTGAGCCGCGCCAAGCGCGTGGTGCAGCCGCTCATCGACGGCGCCTTCGCCGGCGAGCCGGTCGTGCTCGGCCTCGCGACGCTGAGCCACCACGATGAATACACCTACGCGCACGCGGTGAACGTCTGCATGGTGGCCGTGACCATCGGGCACCGGCTCGGCCTCGGCCGCCGCGCCCTGGCCGACCTGGGCGTGGCCGCGCTCCTGCACGACGTCGGCAAGGCCGCGGTGTACGACCGCATCCACCATCCGCTCGAGGAATTCGACGAGGAGGAGCGGCGGCTCGCCGAGAACCATGCGCTGGAGGGAGCGAAGCTGATCGCCCGCTCGACCGCGCTCAGCGCCTCGACGTTGCGCTGCATGCGGGCCGCGCTCGAGCACCACGCGGGCCGCGTGCCCCGTTCGGACGCCGGGGTCCGGGGCTTCCCCGCCCTGCCGGCGGGCTGGCGCACCAGCCGGCTGTCCGAGATCGTGGCGATCGCCGACGCCTACGTGAGCCTGCAGATGCACCGCAGCGAGCGCGGGCGCGGCGTGACGCCGTACGAGGCGCTGGGGATGGTGCTCGGCCCGCTCGCCGGCGACTTCGACCCGGCGCTGCGGTGGGCGCTGGTCCACTCGGTGGGCTTCTACCCGCCCGGACAGCTCGTCGAGCTGAGCGACGGGCGCACCGCCCTGGTGCTGGCCCCCGATCCGGCCGACCCGGCGCGGCCGCACGTGCGCGTCGTCCTCGACGAGTGCGGCGTGCCCTTCTCCGCGCGCGAGGGCCGGGAGCTGCGCCCGCTGCCGGCGACGGTGTCGGTGACGCGGGCGCTCACGGCCGCCGAGTACCCCGCGCTGCCCCTGGCCGCCTGAGCGGCGGCGCGCCGGGATCCGGCGCGATCAGGCCGCTTCGAGCGCGGCCGCCTCCGGCTCTGCCGTGCCGTCGCCCGCGCCGGCGAGCGGCAGGCGCACCCAGAAGGTGCTGCCCTCGCCAGGACGGCTGTTCACGCCGACGTGGCCGCCGTGCAGCTCGGTGAGGCGCTGGACGAGGTGCAGGCCGATGCCGAGCCCGCCGGCCCGCTCGCCGTGCCGCCCCTGGCCGAACAGCTCGAAGATGTGGACCGTGTCCTCGGGCGCGATGCCGGCGCCCTGGTCGGTCACCTCGATCCGCACGAAGCCGTCGTCGCGCGACGTCGCCAGCTCGACGCGACCCCGCGGCGGGCTGAACTTCACGGCGTTCGCCAGCAGGTTCACCAGCACCTGCCGCATCTTCACCTCGTCCAGCAGG
This sequence comes from Candidatus Eiseniibacteriota bacterium, assembly GCA_034678345.1. GTDB lineage: Bacteria > Eisenbacteria > RBG-16-71-46 > RBG-16-71-46 > RBG-16-71-46 > JANXPZ01. The sequence continues at coordinate 3,723 of JAXDBZ010000003.1, read as the reverse complement.
ACGGGGGGCAGGTCGGCGTCCAGGCGGCCGGCCAGCTCGACGCCGTGCTTGTCGCCCAGCGTGCGGGTGGTCTCGAGGGCGGCGCGCGCGATCTCGTTGACCGACATCGAGACCCGGTGCAGCGTCAGCTTGCCGCTCTCGATCCGGGTCAGGTCGAGGATGTCCTCGATCAGGCCCAGCAGGCGGTTGGCCTCGCCGCGCAGCCGCCGCAGGAACTCGCCGCGCTGCTCGCGGGACATGCGCTCGTCGTTGTCGTCGAGCAGCTCGGCGTAACCGACCACCGAGGTGAGGGGCGTCTTCAGCTCGTGGCTCGCGGTCGAGAGGAAGACGTCCTTGAGGCGGTTCATCTCGCTCAGCTGGACGTTCAGCGCCTCGAGCTCGCGCGCCCTGCTACCCAGGCGGTCGAGGACACCGGCGCGCTCGATGGCGGCGCCGGCGTGGTCGGCGAAGAGCTGCAGCATCTCGCGGTGGTGGGGCAGGAAGTTCTCGGGGTGGTTGATGCGGTTCACGTTCAGCACGCCGACGCAGCGCGCGCCCACCTTGAGCGGCAGCGAGAGGGCCGAGGTGATGTGCCGGTTGGCCTTCTGCTGGGAGCGGAACGCCCCCATGTTGGCGTCCGAGTCGAGCTGGATCGCCTCGCCCCGCTGCGCCACCCAGCCGGCGATGCCCTCGCCCAGCCGGCGCCGTCCGTGGCGCGCGAACTCCGACTCGAGCCCGTAGGAGGCGCGGGTCTCGAGCGTGCCGCTCTCCGGGTCGTAGACCATGATCGAGGCCTGCTGCGCCTTGAGGGTGGCGACCACGCGGCGCACGGTGATCTCGAGGATGTCGTCGAGCTGCAGCTGCAGGTTCAGCGTGGTCGAGAGCTGGAACAGCTCGGACAGCTCGGACAGGCGCGTGCGCACGTCCGCCTTCTCGCGCTCCTCCCGCTCGAGCCGGCGGCGCATCGCGTCCAGCTCGCGCTGCTTGAGCGCGGTGTAGAGGCAGAAGACGAGCACGAGCCCGGCCAGCCCGACGATGGCGACGTAGGTCTCCTGCGGCGGCTGCCCCCCCTCGTCGAGCAGGAGGCTGTTCAGCGGCAGGTAGAGCAACGGCACCGCCGCGGCCAGGGCGATGACGACGGCGAAAGTGGCGCCCCAGAGGAACCAGCCGCGACGGGCGAGCCGGTCCTCCGGGGAGGGGTGATTGTTTGTCATGGTCGGCGCTCCATGCCGGTGAACATGGCCAGCCGAGGGGTATGGGGGTTATCGGCCCGCCCGGAGCGGCGCCTTAGCCCCGACCGCTTCCGCGCCCGCGCTCCCGGCGGCGGTTGGGTCCACGACCGGGGCCCGCTATCTTGGGAGGCGAACGGCCCCCGGGGCCCGGGGAGCCTGGTCGCGGACCCTCTCGCGGAGGAGGACCATGAGGCACGGCAGGGTCGTGCTGGAGCGCTTCACGAGCACCGTGCTGGCCGGCAACCCCGCCGGCGATCCGTGCGAGCGCACCGTGCCGGTCTATCTGCCGCCCTCCTACGATGCCGAGCCGGCCCGCCGCTTCCCGGTGGTCTTCGTGCTGGCCGGCTTCAGCGGGCGCGGCCGCGGCCTGCTGAACGACGACCCGTGGTCGCCGCCGCTCGACGAGCGCATGGACGCCCTGGTCGCCGCCGGCTGCGGCGAGGTCATGCTCGTCATGCCCGACGCGTTCACGCGCTTCGGCGGCTCGCAGTACCTCGACTCCACCGCCACCGGCCGCTACGCCACCCACGTCGCCGACGAGCTGGTCGCCTGGGTGGACGGCCGCTATCGCACGCTCGCGGCGCGGGAGCACCGCGGCGTGGCCGGCCGCTCCTCGGGCGGCTACGGGGCGCTGCTCTTCGGCATGACGCGCCCGGAGGTGTTCGGCGCCGTGGCCTGCCACAGCGGCGACCTGTGCTTCGACTACTGCTACCGCGGCGACGTGCCCCGCTTCTGCGCCCAGGTCCAGCGCGCCAGCGGGCTGCGCGAGTGGCTGGAGGGCTTCGAGCGCCGCCGGCAGAAGAGCGCCGACGACATGACCGCCCTGAACATCCTCGGCATGGCCGCGGCCTACTCGCCGAACCCCGCCACGCCACCCTTCGGCCTGGACCTGCCCTGCGACCTCGAGAGCGGCGCCTTCCGCGAGGACGTCTGGCGGCGCTGGCTCGAGCACGATCCGCTCGTCCTGCTCGAGTCGCACGCGGCGGCGCTGCGCTCGCTGCGGCTCCTCTACCTCGACTGCGGCACGCGCGACGAGTTCCACCTGCAGCTCGGCGCGCGCCTCTTCACCCGGCGGCTGGCGGCGCTGGGCGTGCCGTACGAGTACGAGGAGTTCGACGACGGGCACCGGCACGTCGCCTACCGCTACGACGTGAGCCTGCCGAGGCTGGCGCGGGCCCTGGGCGCCGCGCCGGCCACCGCGCCGTGAGCGACCCGGCCGCCGAACTGTCCGAGCCCGAGCGCCGGCGGTCGTTCCGCATCGGCGTCTGGAACGCCGCGCTCTACATGGGCGGCGAGGGCCTGGTGGACGCCAACACCGTGGTGCCGGTGTTCCTCGCCGGGCTGGGCACGCCGAACCCGCTCATCGGCTTCAGCGCCGCACTGCCGGACTTCGGCTGGTTCCTGCCCCAGTTCGCCACCGTGCCGCTGCTGTCGCGGCGGCCGCGCTCGATCGGCCTGTACCGGCTGGCCGCGGTGCTGCGCGGGCTCGCCATGGGCCTGCTCGCCGCCCTCATCGTGCCGCTGGCGTCGCACCCGGTCGCGCTGCTCGCCACCTTCCTCGCCTGCTATGGCGTGTACTCCTTCAGCGGCGGGGTGGCGGCCGTGCCGTTCATGGAGGTCGTGGGCCGCACCGTGCCCCGCGAGCGCCTCGGCGCCTTCTGGGCGTGGCGGCTCTTCTGGGGCGGCATCGCCACCGTGCTCGCCGGCCTGTTCGTGCGCTGGCTGCTGCACGGCGGCACGGACGCGCCGCGCTTCGCGCTGCTCTTCGGCCTGGCCACCGTGCTGGTGACGACCGGCTACGGGCTCTTCTCCGCCGTGCGCGAGCCGGCACTGCCGCCCAACCCCGAGAACGCCGGGCCGCTCGGCATGCTGCGCGAGGGGACGAGCATGCTGGCGCACGACGCCCACTTCCGCCGCCTGCTCGTGGCCCGCGCCACCCTCTCGGTGTGGTTCGCCTCCGCCCCGTTCATCACGCTGTTCGCGGTGCGCGAGCTGGGCGGCTCGGCGCGCACGGCCGGCACCTTCCTGCTCGTGCGGATGGCCGGCTTCGTGGTCTCGAACCTGCTCTGGCACCGGGTCTCGCGGCGGCAGGGCGACCATGTGCTCATGCGCGTCGGCGCTGCCGGCTGCACCGCGCTGACGCTGGCCGCCGCCGTGATCGCGTTCCTTTCGCCGTGGCGGCTGGACTGGCTCGCCGCCGGATGGGCGGTGCTGGCGCTCGAGGCCGTCTTCTTCCTCGGCGGGGCGGCGCAGAGCGCGACCGTGGCGGGCTACTCGAGCCTCATGCTGACGCTGGCGCCGCCCGGACGCCGGCAGGCGTTCATCGGCCTCATCAACACCTTCCTCGGCCCCCTCATGCTGCTTCCCATGCTGGGCGGGTGGCTGGTGGACTGGCTGGACGCGCCGACGGTGTTCGCGCTGTGCGCCGCCGCCGGCCTGGTGGGCGTGCGCGCCGCCTGGCGGCTGCCCGCCGCGCGCCCGGAAGCCGCGGCGGCCGACGGCGCGGAGGCCG
>JAXDBZ010000002.1:0-23172 GCA_034678345.1 Candidatus Eiseniibacteriota bacterium | reverse complement strand
TGCGGCTCTGGCGCCGCAAGGTGCTAACCCGCGATCGAGCGTGGCGGCCTATCCGCCACCGGTCCCTTGCCCTCGCGGGCAAACCGGACCCTACGACCGCGAGCCGGTCGTTCCATACTGTCTGAGCGCGCACCGGGCACGGGGCCGGGGCCCTGGCGGTGCGCGAGCACCCCGGGCCGGCTCCGCCCGTTACCGCCATCGCGAGGAGGCCTCCCGATGAAGCGCGTGTTCTTCTTCCTCGTCCTGTCATCGGCCGTGGCGGCGGGACCCGCCCCGGCCGAGGTGCCATCGACCATGAGCTATCAGGGCGTGCTCATGGACGACGGCGGTGCCTTCGTACCCGACGGCGATTACAGCCTCACCTTCATGCTCTACACCATCCCCGAGGGGGGCGCCCCCATCTGGGGGGAGACCCAGAGCCCCGTGGCGGTCTCCCGCGGCGTCTTCAGCGTGATCCTCGGCAGCGTCGCCCCGCTGGACGGCCTAGCGTTCGACGTGCCTTGCTGGCTGGGCATCACGGTGGGCCCGGGCACGGAACTGTCCCCGCGGGTGCGGCTGGCCTCGTCCCCCTACGCGCTGTCGCTGCGGCTGCCCTTCCTGGGAGGGGCCCCGAGCAGCGTCGCCGCGCTGGCCATCGCCAACCCGGGCGGCGGCCCGGCCATCACCGCCGACCCGCGACTCGACATCGGCACGCCCTCGAACGACGGCACCCTGTACGTCCACGGCAACAACACGATCGGCGCGGCCATCTACCAGTGGGCGGGCTTCGGCGAGGAACTCGACCTGTTCGATGCCGGCGGCAACATGACCATGGGCCTCCAGCCAGACGTCAACGGCAATGCCGGCTACCTCTACGTCCGGGGAGGGAACGGCGGCTTCTACGTGGACGGCAACACCGGCTCGGGGAGCCCGACCCTCTTCGTAGCCGGCAATGCCAGTGCCAGCTACTTCCAGACGGACTGGACCGGGGACAACGCCGTTCTCCTGCCCGACAACTCGATCTCGTCCTACGAGGTGCGTGACGAGCCCGGCATCGCCCAGGGATACGAGTACGGCATGGCGCACCCGGCCTTCGGCACGACCACCATGTCCGACATCGTGACGGTTTCGCTCACGACCCCGGCGTGGGGATACATCGTCGTGGAGGCCGACGCGCAGCACAACATCGGCGGCAACGAAACAGCGATCGCCAACTACGCGGTCTTCCAGATCGACGAGACGGCCGGCGGCGAAATCGATCCCGGTCACCAGTTCACCTCGGGCTACACCTCGGGCGACTTCGGGACCCACAACTTCGTGGCGTGGGCTCCCGTCTCGATCCGCCGCACCTACTACAAGCCGGCCGGGACCTATACCTTCCGTTTGGAGTCGTACGGGTACCAGACCGAGTCGGTGGAGAACTTCTTCCTCAACCCGACCATCACGGCCACCTACTACCCGTCCAGCTACGGCCCGGTGACGACCGAGGTGACGGCGGCGGAGGCCGCCCAGTTTCAGGGAGTGCGTCGCGCCGTGTCGCCGCTCCCGCAGGGAGGCTCCGCCGAAGGGGCACTCGTGGACCTGCGCGAGCTGGAGCTGCGCGACGCCGAGGCGCGGGCCCGGGCCGACCGGGCACACCGCGAGCTGCTGGAGGCGCGCCTCGCGGAGCAGTCGGCGAGAGTCACGAAGTCGGCGACCGCCGGACGACGGTGAGGGGCGTTGAGCCTCGCGTCATCCTGGTGCGCTGAGCGCGCACCGCAAGCGCCGGGGCCGGGTCGCCGGAGCCACGCCGGGCTCCGGGGCCCGGCCCCTCCTCCGTCGTGGCTCCTAGTTCGCCGCCGTCTCCCGCCGCAGCCCGGCGAAGTTCTTCTCGTAGGCCGCGGCCAGGTTCCCGTCCAGCACCGGCGTCAGGTAGCGCAGCAGGACGTTCCCGCCCAGGTCGCCCGAATCGCGCCAGGTGATCTTCGTCCCTTCGCCGGACGGCTCCAGCGTCACCCGCCCGTTCACCTTCATGTCCGTGCCGACGAGGCGGAGCTCGTAGGCCACCAGGCGGCCGGGCACCGTCTCGACGATCTCCATCTCGCCGTTGCCCATCTGCTTCGCCGTGAACCGCATGACGGCGCCGACGCCGGAGTCGGGCCCGGCGTAGGTGTAGGCGAGTGTCGAGTCCTCCTTCGCCGTCCAGGCGGACCACGTCGCCCAGGTGCGTGGCGTGACCACACGCACGTAGATCGAGTCCGCGACGGCCGGGATGACCGTCGAACGCTCGACCGCGAACTTCGACGGCAGGAAGAAGGCGATCACCAGGAAGAGGACGAGCAGGGCGGCGATGGCGATGACGACGTTGCGGAGGATCTTCATGGCGGGGCTCCTCGAGGGCCGGGACCGTCCGGGGCCGCGCCCCGGTGGCGTCGGACGCGACCATAGCACCGCCGCGCCCCCGCCGGGCACCCGCCTTCCCTCCCCGGCCCCGAGACCGTATCCTGCCCGGTCATGACCGTCCTCCGGGTGGCCGACGCGCGCAAGGCCTTCGGTGCCACGCGCGCCCTCGATGGCGTGTCGCTCGAACTGGGCCAGGGCGAGCTGCTGGGCCTGCTGGGACCGAACGGCGCCGGCAAGACCACGCTGGTGCGCGCGCTGGCCGGGCGCGTGCGGCTCGACGGCGGCACGATCGAGCTGTTCGGCCGCCGTCTCTCCCCCGCCGACGCCCGCGACGGGCTGGGCGTGGTGCCGCAGGAGCTGGCCCTCTACGCGCTGCTCACCGCGCGCGAGAACCTCGAGGTCTTCGGCGGCTTCAACGGGCTGTCCGGCGCCGCGCTGCGCGAGCGCGTGTCCTGGGCGCTGGAGTGGACCGGCCTGGTCGAGCGCGCGCGCGAACCCATCCGCCGCTTCTCCGGCGGCATGCGGCGTCGGCTCAACATCGCCTGCGGCGTGCTGCACCGCCCGCGGGTGATCCTGCTCGACGAGCCGACCGTGGGGGTGGATCCGCAGAGCCGCGAGCGCATCTACGACATGCTGGGCCGCCTGCGCGCGGAGGGCGTCTCCCTCCTGCTCACCACGCATCAGCTCGAGGAAGCCGAGGCCCGCTGCGAGCGCATCGTCGTGCTCGACCACGGCCGCGTGATCGCCGCCGGGACGCTGGCCGAGCTGGTGCGCGACACGATCGGGGCCCGCCGCACGGTGACGCTCAGGCTCGACCGCGCCCCGGCCGGGCCGCTCGCCGGCCTGACGGACGAGGGCGGCGGCCGGCTGTGGCGGGGGCCGGTGGGCGACGTGGACGCCGACCTCGGCGCGCTGCTCGCGCGCGTGCGGGCCGCCGGCGCGACGGTCGAGGACCTCGAGGTGCGCCGCCCCACGCTGCAGGCGGTCTTCCTGCACCTCACCGGACGGGAGCTGCGGGAATGATCCGCTCCATCCTGCGCGTGCACGCCATCAACCTGCGGCGCGACCGCCCGGCGCAGGTGATGACCTTCGTCGTGCCGATCGCCTTCTTCACCATCTTCGCCCTCGTCTTCGGCGGCACCCGCGCCGGCACCCGGCGCGTGCACATGGCCGTGGTGGACGAGAGCCATACCGCCGCCAGCGCCCGCCTCCTGCAGGCGTTGCAGGCCGAGAAGGGCCTGGTGGTGCTGACCCGGGCGCCGACGAGCCCGCGCGACACCACCCGCGTGCCCATCGACCGCGCGCGCGCCGAGGCGATGGTGCGCGAGGGCACGGTGCCGGTGGCGCTCGTGCTGCCCGCCGGGCTGGACACCTCACTGGCGAGCTTCGGCGGGAGCGGCGTGCCGCTGCCGCTGCTGACCGACCCCGCTGACCCCATCGCGCCGCAGCTCGTCACCGGGCTGCTGCAGAAGGTGGTGATGGCCGGCATGCCCGACCTGTTCATGGGCGGCGGCGTGAATCAGTTCGAGCGCCACACCGGACCGCTCACGCCGCGACAGCGTCAGGCAGTGGACCAGTGGCTGCCCCGGCTGCGCGCCGCGTCCGACCGCCGGCTCGCCGGCGGTGCCCCGGCCGACTCCGGCGCGGACTCGGCACGGGGCGCGGCCCTGTCCGGCCTCGTGAAGGTGGAGCTGGTGCCGGTGCTGGGCCGCAGGGAGGACACCAGCATCGTCTCGTTCTATGCCGCGGCCATCGCCGTGATGTTCCTGCTCTTCATGGTGAGCGCCGTGGCCGGCACGCTGCTCGACGAGGTGGACTCGGGCACGCTCGAGCGCGTGCTCTCGACCCGCGTCGGCATGACCAGGCTGCTCGCCGGCAAGTGGCTCTGGCTCACCCTGATCGGCGTGTTGCAGATCGCCGTGATGTTCGTCTACGGGATGCTGGTCTTCCGGCTCGACCTGCTCTCCCACCTGCCGGGCTTCGCGGTGATGACCCTCTTCACCGCCGCCACCGCCGCGGGCTTCGGGCTCTTCCTCGCCACGCTGTGCCGCACGCGGGCCCAGCTCGGCGGCTTCTCGCTGCTCGTCATCCTCGTCATGTCGGCGTTGGGCGGCAGCATGTTCCCCCGCTACATGATGCCGGCGGGCATGCAGAAGGCCGGGCTCGTCACCTTCAACGCCTGGGCGCTGGACGGCTACGTCAAGGTGTTCTGGCGGGAGGCGCCGCTCGGCGCCCTGCTGCCGCAGCTCGGCGTGCTGGCGGCCTGGCTGGTCGTCTTCCTCGTCGCTGCCCGCTTCTTCGCCCGCCGCTGGGAGCGCGCCTGAGCTGCTTTCGAGAACACCCGGATGGCTTCGTTGCGCGATCGGGGGCACCACCGCCCGCAGGGCGGTGGTCACGCTCCAACGTGGCCTGAAGGCCACGATTTCGCTCGTCGCACGGGGCACCATCGCGCACGGCGCGATGGTCCGGCGCCTTGCCCCCGGGCGCTCTCGAAAGCAGCCTAGCCCACCTTCGGGCTAGTGGCCGCTCAGCCCTGCTCCGCCTCGAACTCCGCCACGAGCGCCTCGGCCCGCGCGCACAGCTCGGGCAGCGCCTCCCGCACCGCCGGGGTCATGGCGCCACCCACCGTGTACGGGTCCTGCACCTCCACGGCCAGGATGCGCACGCGGCGCGGGAAGTCGAGCTGCAGCCGCTCGGCGAAGTCCAGCATCTCGGGCAGACCGGCGAAGTGCGGAGTGGGCGACGCGACGCGCTTGAGCGTCGCCGGGTCGATCTCGTGCACGGTGCCTACGGAGTGCCGGCCGGTGCAGGCGGCATCGAGCACGACGGCCGCATCGTAGCCGGTCATCTCGTCGAGCAGGGCGAGGCCGTGCACCGGCGTCGCGGCCACGACCGCGCGGCCCGCCAGACGCGGCTCCAGCTCGCGCGCCGCCAAGTGGCCGATGGCGTCGTCGGCCATCAGCTCGTTGCCCAGCCCCAGCACGAGGATGCGCACGGACGCGAAGGGATCAGGCCCGGCCGCGCGCCGCCTGCAGGCCCGTCCAGAACGACTTGTGCAGGAAGCTGCGCTCGTCGAGCGCGCACAGCCGCTCGAACATCGCCGGGTTCACGGTGAAGGCGAGCGTGTCGGGCGGCAGCCAGCGGCGCATCGCCGAGTCGGTGGCGCCGATGGTCGCCGCCGGCGCGTCCCCGGGCGGCCCGAGCAACTGGCTGCAACCGGAGCCGAACGGCGCCGTCACCATGACCGGATCGTCGGGGCCGGCGTCGTAGTTGGCCCCCACGACCAGCGCCGCCAGCCGGTCGGGATCCACGAAGAAGGTGACCGACTTCAGGTGGGCCTCCTGCCCGGGACGCAGCGGGCCGATGAGCACGTTCGGGTGGACGGGATGCTGCAGGCGGCGGCGCTCGACCCAGCGCATCATCGTCTCGCGCGAGCGCTTGAGCCCCTCCTCCTCCACGAGGAAGGTCACCAGGTCCTCGGGCGCGCGCTCGTTCCGCCCGAACAGGCACGGGGCGGCGCCGGAGCAGCCGTGGTTCTCCCAGGTGAGGTGGAGGGTGCGGCCGCGCAGCCAGTCCTTGTAGAACGCGAAGATGCAGGTGCGCTGGCCCGGCACGGGCCGCACGCACGGCTCGAACACCGCGGCGTCCGGCGCGTCGTACAGGCCGATGGGCGGCGTCTCGAGACCCAAGCTGTCGAGCAGATGGCTGGGATCCGGCGGCATGGCGTGCGTCCTCCTGATCCTGCGAAGTGCGGGGCCGCCACCGCGACCGGGCGGCGGCGGCCCCTCGTTCATCCCCGCCCGCTCAGCGCGGGTCGCGGCGGATCTCCTGCAGCAGGCGGTGCTGCGGGTCGTAGACGCGCGCGATCAGCGGCATCTCGCCCGGCAGCGCGTGGGTGGCACAGCCGAAGCAGGGGTCGTAGGCGCGGAACGCCATCTCGACCTTGTTCAGCAGGCCGTCGGTGATCTGGCCCTTCGAGATCACGCCCTTGGCCGCCTTGTCCACGCTCATCGCGATGCGGGCCGCGTTGTTCTGGGTCGCGACGATGAGGTTGGCCATCGTGACGAGGCCCTTCTCGTCGGTCCGGTAGTGGTGGTACAGGGTCCCGCGCGGCGCCTCGACCACGCCGAATCCCTCGACCGGCTTCTGCGTCGGGATCGTGCGGATGTCCTTGCTGGTGATCTCCGGGTCGTTCAGCAGCTCGACCATGTGCTCGGCCGCGTAGAGCAGCTCGACCGCGCGGGCCCAGTGGTTCGCCAGCGTGTGGTGCACCGGCTTGCCGCCGAGCGTCTTGAAGTAGTCCTCGTAGGCCTTCTGCGCCAGCGGGGTCGCCATGCCATCGGCGGCGTTGAGGCGCGCCAGCGGCGCCACCGCGAACAGACTGGTCTCCGGTCCGTCCACGAAGCCCTTCCAGCCTAGCTTCTTCAGGAACGGGAACTTGATGTAGCTCCACGGCTCGACGTGCTCGGCGACGTAGTCCTGATACTGCTGCGCCGGGAACTTCGCGTACTCCTTGCCCGACGGGTCCACGACCCGGATCAGGCCGTCGTAGAAGTTCACCTTGTTCTGCGCGTCCACCAGGCCCATGTAGTAGGTCTGGTGGGTGTAGGCGCCGCCGGTGACGAGCTTCACGTACTCGGGGTTGTCCAGGATGATCGAGCGGATCGTCTTCACGGTGAACTCGCCGAAGGCGACCGCGTCCTTGGCCAGCTCCTGGAAGGCCTTCAGGTCGGAGGGCGCCAGGCCCTTCGAGACGCCGCCGGGCAACCCGAGCACCGGGTGGATCACCTTGCCGCCGAAGTACGCGATCAGCTCGCGCACCCGCCGGCGCATGCTGATGACCTGCTTGCCGATGTCGAGGCCGACCGTCTCGATGACGCCGACCACGTTGCGCTTGGCCGCCGGGGCCTCCGGCCCGACGATGAAGTCCGGCCCGCCGAGGATGTAGAGGTGCAGCGCGTGGTCCTCGAAGGTGAAGGCGTCGTACACCAGCTCGCGGATCTTCCTCGCCGCCGGCGGGGCCTCGACCTTGTAGAGGTCGTCGAGCGCCTTGGTGGCCGCCATGTGGTGCGCCGTCGGGCACACGCCGCAGATGCGGCTGGTGATCTGCGGCATCTCCTCCGCCGGGCGCCCGAGGCTGAAGACCTCGAAGCCGCGCATCTCGGGGATCTGCAGATAGGCGTGCTCGACGTCGCCCTGGGCGTCCAGGAAGATGTCGATCTTGCCGTGCCCTTCGAGGCGCGAGATCGGGTCGATGCTGACGCGCTTCCCGCCGGCGCCCTTCCCTGTTCCTGTGGCTGCGTTCATGGGCTCGTGTTCTCCGGTTTCAACGGCCTGGCCGTAGAGTTCCTGTCGTCCGCGGGCCGGTCAGCGTCCGCCCTCGCCCACTCCGGCGAGCGCCGGCGAGACGTTGACGAGCTCCGATCCGATCCCCAGCTTGCCGCGCGGCACGCCCAGCGCCAGCCCGACCAGCTGCGTGAAGTACATCACCGGCACCTTGAAGTCGGTGCCGAAGTCGCTGTTCACCTGCGTCTGGTAGCACTCGAGGTTCACCTGGCAGAGCGGGCAGGCGGTGACGATGAGGTCCGCCCCCGACCGCACGGCGCTGTCGAGCACGTTCCGCACCATGCTCAGGGCGGCCGTGCGGTTCGTGATGAGCAGGGCGGCGCTGCAGCAGCGGAGCTTCATCAGGAAGTTCGTCGGCTCCGCGCCGATCGCCACCATGAGGTCCTCGAAGAAGTGCGGCGACTCCACGTCCTCGTGGTCCTTGCGCGGCCGCACGATCTGGCAGCCGTAGTAGGTCGCCACCTTGAGGCCGGTGAGGGGCCGCTGCACCCGCTGCTTGATCTCCTCGAGACCGACGTCCTTCACCATCACGTCCAGCAGGTGACGCGCCTCCGAGGACCCCGTGAACTTCAGGTTGTCCTCGGCCAGCGCCTCGTTGACGTGCTCCTTGAGGTCGGCGTCGCGCACGAGGTGCTTGCGCGCGGAGTACATGTTCTTGTAGCAGCCGCTGCACGCCATGACGACGTCGTGGCCGGACTGCTCGGCGATGGCGAGGTTGCGCCCGCACAGCGTGTCGGCGAGCAGCTCGTCGATGTTGAAGTAGGTCGTCGCCCCGCAGCAGTTCCAGTCCTCGATCTCCTCCAGCTCGATGTCCAGGGCGCGCGACGCCGCCAGCGCGGATTCGTGGTAGCTCCGCGCCATCTTCTCCAGCGAGCAGCCCGGGAAGTAGGCGTACTTGCGGGTCATTTCTCCTCCACCGGGACGATCTTCCGGACCATCCGCTTGAAGTTCTCCAGTCGCTTGATGCGCGCGGGCAGGATGGGCAGGCGGCCCTTGAGCATGAGGTTCGTCGCCGTGGCCGCCTCCTGCAGGAAGTCCTGAAGACCGAACGTGAACAGGTAGCTCGTCGCCAGCACCGGCTCGTAGGAGCGACCGCTCTTCATGATGGTCTGGACGAACGTCTCCGAGAACGTCGGGCCGATTAGCTCCTTGCCGTACTCGGTGTGCCAGATGGAGTAGCGCTTGAGGGCGTACATCAGCTCGGCGATGTCGATGCCGCGCGGGCAGCGCACCGTGCACATGTAGCACGAGGCGCAGTACCAGTAGGTGTTCGCCCGCAGCGTCTCCTCCTTCCGGTTCGCCCGGATCATCGAGATGATCCGCCGCGGCGTGTGGCTCATGTAGCCGCCGCTGGCCACCGGGCAGCTCCCGGAGCACGTCCCGCACTGGATGCAGGTGTTCACCGGGTTGCCGGTGGAGGCGTGGAGGAGGTTGTCGACCTCCCCGATGAAGTCCAGCTTCCGTTCCAGGGTCTCGGTGCTCATTTCTTCTCGCTTGCCTTCTGGCTCGCCGTCTTCAGCAGAGCCTCGATGCGCTCGAGGAGCAGCCGCGGTTCGACCGGCTTCTCCATCAGCTCGTCCACTTCCACGAAGTGCGGATGCAGGGCCTGGCTGCCGAACAGGAAGGCGATCTGCTCGCGGATGCCCGTCATGATCAGCACCGGGATCTCGCGCAGCTTCGCGTCCTTGCTCATCTTGCGGGCGATCATCACGCCCTCGGCGCCACGCCCCATCATGATGTCGAGCAGCAGCAGGTCATAGCGCTTCTTCTGCAGCGCCGCCAGGCCGTCCTTGGGGTTGTACGCGACGTCCACGTCGTACTTCGCCTTGAGGATGGACTTGATGCCCTCGACGAAATCGGGATCGTCGTCGATCATCAGCAGCTGCTTGCGCTCGCTCATCGCTTGTCTCCGGGATCGAGGGTGGTTGGGGCAGCCGCCACCTCACCGGGGGGGCTGGGGTTCTCCGGGGTATGGACAGGCAGGCGGACGGTGAACGTCGTCCCCCTGCCGACTTCGCTGTCGACCGAGATGGTGCCGTGGTGGGCCTCGATGATGCGGCGCGTGAGCGCCAGGCCCAGGCCGGCGCCCGCCTCGGCGTCGGGTCCGGCGTGGCCACGATAGAAGGCGTCGAAGACGAAGGGCACGTCGTCGGCCGGGATGCCGACGCCGTTGTCGGCGATCGTGATGACGACCTGGCCCGACTCGACCGCGGCGCCCACCGCGACCTTGCCTCCCGCGTGCGTGTACTTCACCGCGTTGCCGACCAGGTTGACCAGCGCCTCGGTGAGGATCGCCTCGTCGCCCAGCACCGGCGGCAGGGACTCGGGCGTGGAGTCGCCGATGGTGATGTCCTTGCGGGTGGCGTGCGGCTGCACGCTCTCGATCGCCTTGGCGATGGCCGAACGGGCCGAGATCGGCGACAGCTCCTCGCCGATCTTGCCGCCCGGGTCCGACACGGCGCGCAGCCAGCTCTGGATCATCTTGAGCAGGTCGGCGATCCGCCCCTTGAGGCGGTCGAACCGGCCGCGCTGCGACTCGTCGAGCGTGTCGTCCAGTTCGGCGGTGAGCACGAACAGGTTCTGCTGCACCGCGCTCAGCGGCGAGCGCAGCTCGTGCGAGATGATGGCGGCGAAGTTCTGCTGCAGCATCTCCCGCTCGCGGCGCAGCGCCGTGGCCTCGAGGATCAGCCGGCGCCGCTCGAGGCCGCGCTGGACGATCAGGCGCAGCTCGTCGGGCGTGAAGGGCTTGGGCAGGAAGTCGAACGCCCCCCGCTTCATCGCCTCGACCGCCGACTCCACCGTCGAGTAGCCGGTGATGACGATGCTGACGATCGTCGGGTCGATGCCCCGCAGCCCCTCGATCACCTCGAAGCCGGAGATACCGGGCATCATGAGGTCCACGAGGACCAGGTCGGGTGGCGACTCCTGCGCCTTCGTCAGGCCCGCGGTCCCGTCCGGGGCCGTCGCAATCTCGTATCCCGCGCCCTCCAGGATCGAGAGGCACGAGTCGATGACGATCTCCTCGTCGTCCACGATCAGGATCCTGCTGGGTCTGTCCACGCCTACGCCACCTCCTCCAACGACAACGGCAGGCTCACCACGAACGTGGTGCCCTTGCCGATCTCACTCGTGACCGAGATCGCGCCCCGGTGCTCCTTGACGATGCCGTAGCTGATCGCCAGACCCAGGCCGGTGCCGCGCCGCGCTCCCTTCGTGGTGAAGAACGGCTCGAAGATCCGCTCGAGGTCCGCCTGCCGGATGCCGCAGCCCGTGTCCGCGAACGCGACCTCGACGGACTTGCCCGACGAGGCCATCCGCGTGGTCAGCGTCAGGCGCCCCGGCCCGGTCGTGGCCTCGGCCGCGTTGATGATCAGGTTCAGGAACACCTGCTGGATCTGCGACGGGTCCATCGGCACCGGCGGCAGGCCCTCGGCCAGGTTCCGCACGACCTCGATGTTCTGGAACAGCGCCTGGTTGGCGACGAGCGACAGGCACTCCTGCAGCACGGTGTTCACGTTGCAGGGCCGCTCGTCGGGCTTGCTCTGGCGCGAGAAGTCCAGCAGCCCCCGCACGATCTTGCGGCAACGGTTCGCCTGCGTGACGATCTTCTGCAGCGACGCGCGCGTCGAGCCCTCGCCCGGCGCCTTCTCGAGCAACAGCTGCGAGTAGGTGACGATGCCGGTCAGCGGGTTGTTGATCTCGTGGGCCACGCCGGCGGCCAGCTGGCCGACCATCGCCAGCCGCTCCGACTCCATCACCTTGCGCGTGGCCTGCTCCTTGAGCTGCTCGTCCCGGGTCTTGAGCGCCTCGGCCATGGCGTTGAAGGTCTCGGCCAGCTCCTGGAACTCGTCCCCGGAGC
This sequence comes from Candidatus Eiseniibacteriota bacterium, assembly GCA_034678345.1. GTDB lineage: Bacteria > Eisenbacteria > RBG-16-71-46 > RBG-16-71-46 > RBG-16-71-46 > JANXPZ01. The sequence goes on along the minus strand of JAXDBZ010000002.1, from coordinate 11,606 downwards.
GGACCTCCACCCGCTGGTCGAGGTTGCCGCAGGCGAGCTGCTCGGCGCCCGCGACCAGCAGCTTCACCGAGCCCGACAGCCGCTGCGACAGGTAGTGCGACAGGGTCAGCGCCAGCAGCGAGCCGACCAAGGTGATGGCCAGGAAGACGATGACCGTGCGCCGGCGCACCTCGACGTACTTCCCCTCGAGCAGCCCGACGTAGAGCATGCCGATGATCGCGCCGCGGTAGTCGCGGATCGGCTCGTAGGCGGTGATGCGCCAGTCACGCACCACGTAGGCGCGGTGGATCCACTTGCGGCCCTCGCCCACCACCGCGTCGTAGACGTCCTCCGCCGCCAGGGTGCCGATCGCCCGCGAGCCGTCCGGGTTCAGGACGTTCGTCGCGATGCGCACGTCGTCCTGGAAGATGGTCGCCGTACCCATGTCCTGGCCGCGGTACTGCAGGCCCTGGAAGACGGTCTGCTTGGTCTTGTCCACGATCTCGTGGTTGCGGTTCAGCAGGACGCCGCCGTAGACGATGCCGATGAAGCGGTGCTCGTAGTCGAACACCGGCGCCGCGGCCTTGAGGGCCATGCCGGTGGTCGAGACGCGTTCGGTCCGCGGCCGCGCCTTCTCGGTCGGCACCAGCTCGATCGTCGCCCGCTCGGCCAGCCTGGGCGAGGTCAGGGCCAGCTCCTCGTGCGGGATCAGCACCGTACCGGTCACCGGCTCGTGCCGCTCGAGCACCGCCCGGACCAGCTGCTGCCCGCTCTGGTCGTCCCCGTGGACGTCCGGGTTCGAGGTCCGCAGGATGACGACCCCGCGGGCGTCGGTGAGCGTGATGGCGTCGAGGTGCTCCTGCTCGCAGATGAGCGTGAGCCGGCGCAGCAGCCGGTCCCGCCCGCCCGCCGACCCGGGCGCGCGCACGAAGTCCCGGTCCGACACGAAGCGGATCGCGTCGCTGATGCGCAGCAGGTTGTTCTGGTAGATCTCGCGCGCCGAGTTGAGGTCGGTACCCACCTTCTCCTGGGCCTGCTCCACGAACCGGTCGCCGATGAGCCACGTGCCCACCAGGCTGAGGATCAGGCTGATCACGATGATGATCAGCAGGAAGCTCAGCTCCAGCTTGGCGCCGAGGCGCAGGCGGAACAGCCGCGCCAGGCCGCCGCCGGATGACGGCGGCCCGTTGCGGGTCCGGTCCAGGATGGGGCTCGGAGGGGTCACGCGGGCTTCGAGACCTTTCGGCGGAGCAGCGACTTGGCCAGACCGTAGCGGTAGAACGTCCCCACCGGATCGGGGATGCCCTCGAGGACCTTGTCGATCGCGCCCTGCTCACGGGACTCCACGTTCGACGCCACCGACGAGAGGATCTTCGCGCCCTGGTCCTTCACGCGCGAGGTCGGGCCGAAGCAGCCCGTGCAGGGCATGTTGCCGCGGATGCACACCGCCTCGCAGCCGCCGCGCGTCGCCGGGCCCATGCAGATGAAGCCCTGCGCCAGGATGCACTTGTCCGGGTCGATGATGGCCATGTGCGGCCGCTTGAACTCGGTGAACGCCAGGTCCGCCGGCTTGCTGTCCTTGCGCGGGCATTCGTCGCACAGCGCGATGTCCGGCGCCAGCACCGTGCCCTTGGGCGGGAGGTTGCCCGACAGCAGCGCCCCGACCGCCGCCTTCGTCAGCTTGGGGGTCGGCGGACAGCCGGGCAGGTAGTAGTCCACGTCCACGATCTGGTCCAGCGTGCGCACGACCTCGCGGATCACCGGCAGGTGCAGCTCGTGGCCCTCGTGCGTGCTCTTCGGCAGCGGGCGGGTCTTCTCGGCGTTCACGTCCGTCGGCGCCTCCTCGTAGGAGAAGCGCACCAGCTGCTCGAGCGGGAACTGGTTCGCCAGGCCCGGGATGCCACCGGTCGCCGAGCAGGCGCCGTAGGCGATCATGAACTGGCTCTTGCGCCGCAGCAGGTGCGCCATCTCCTCCTGCTCCGACGTGCGGATGGCCCCGTTGAGGAAGGTGGCAACGATGGACTTGTCCGCCATGGCCTCGACGTCCTTCTTCTTGAAGTCCATCGCGCAGGGCCAGAAGATGATGTCCACCGCCTCGACCACGCCGAGGATGTCCTCGGCCAGGTCCACGATGGCCTCCTCGCAGCCGCCGCAGGAGGCGCACCAGTAGAACGCGACTTTCGGCTTGCTCATTTGGCCTCCTGATGCCCGGCGTGGGCGAGGGCCTCGGCCTCGGTCATCACCTCGCGGTCCCACGACGCCAGCTGCCCCGGCAGGTCGAGCGGACCGAGCGCCTTGACCTTCTCGACCATCTCGTTGATCACGCTCTTCACCTTGTCGCCCTCGGCGGCCGAGATCCACTCGAGGCGCAGGCGCTCCGGCTCGATGCCCATGTCCACGAGCATGCGCTGGAGCAGCCGGAAGCGGCGGAGCATCTTGTAATTGCCCTCACCGTAGTGGCAGTCGCCGGGGTGACAGCCGCCGATGAGCACGCCGTCGGCGCCCTTGGCGAAGGCGTCGATGATGAACTGCGGGTCCACGCGGCCCGAGCACATCACCCGGATGGTCCGGGTGTTGGCCGCGTACTTCATGCGCGACACGCCGGCGAGGTCCGACGCGGTGTACGTGCACCAGTTGCAGAAGAACGCGACGATGCGCGGCTCCCAGGTCTTGTCAGTCATTGGCCAGGATCCCTTCGATCTCGTTGAAGATCTCTTCGTCCTCGAACAGGTTCTGCACGATCGAGCCCGACGGGCACGCGGCGACGCAGGTGCCGCAACCCTTGCACAGCGCCTCGTTGATGACCGCCTTCTTCTTCTCCTCCACGAACGAGATCGCCGTGTAGGGACAGAGGGGGACGCACGACTTGCAGCCCGAGCAGTCCTCCTCGCGAATCCAGGCGGTGTTGGGCTCCTGCTCGATGTGCCCGCGGCTGATGAGCGAGAACGCCTCGGCCGCGGCCGCCCCGGCCTGCGCCACCGTGTCGGGGATGTCCTTCGGGCCCTGGCAGCAGCCGGCGAGGAACACGCCGTCGGTGAAGGTGCTGACCGGCGCCAGCTTCGGGTGCCGCTCGAGGAAGAAGCCCTCGGTGCCGCAGCTCATGTTCAGCATGCGGCGGACGTCCTGCGCGTCGGCCTTGGGCTCGAGGCCGACCGCCAGCACCAGCATGTCCACCGGGAACTTCAGCACCCGGCCCAGCAGCGTGTCCTCGGCGGAGAGCAGCAGGCGCTCCTTCTCGGGGTCGCTGGGGTCGGGGAAGACGTCGGCGACCTTGCCGCGCACGATGTGCACGCCCTCGCCGGCGATGCGGTTGTAGAACTCCTCCATGCTCTTCCCGGGGGTCCGCATGTCGATGTAGAAGTTGTAGACCTCCGCGTGCGTGTGCTCCTTGATCAGGTGCGCCAGCTTGAGCGAGTAGAGGCAGCACACGCGCGAGCACCACTTGTTCGTGTTCTCGTCCCGCGAGCCGATGCAGTGGACGATGCCCACCGTCTTCGGCTTCTTGCCGCTACGGGTCACTACCTCGCCGCCGGTCGGGCCCGAGGCGTTGACCAGGCGTTCGACCTCGAGCGCGGTGTAGACGTTCGGGTAGAGGCCGTAGCCGTAGTAGGGCAGCCGCCTGGCGTCGAAGATCTGGAAGCCGGTCGCGACGATGACCGTGCCGACCTTGATGGTCTTGAGCTCCTCCTTCTGGGAGAAGTCGATCGCCTTGCGGTCGCCGCAGGCCTTCACGCACGGCTGCTTGCACTCGCCGTGGGTCCACACGCGGCAGGTGCCCGGGTCGATCATCACGATGGGCGGCACGGCCTGCGGGAACGGCATGAACACCGGCTTGCGCTTGCCCAGCCCCTCGTTGAACTCGTCGGGGAAGCGCGGCTGCCGGTAGACGCAGGCCTCGACGCACTCGCCGCAGCCGGTGCACAGGTCCTCGACGATGTAGCGCGGCTTGCGCTTGATCGTGACCTCGTAGTTGCCGACGTAGCCGGTCACGCCCGCCACCTCGGACATCGTCCACAGCGTGATGTTCGGGTGCGAGCCCACCTGCGACATCTTGGGCGTCAGGATGCAGGCGGCGCAGTCGAGCGTCGGGAAGGTCTTGTCGAACTTGGCCATGTGACCGCCGATCGTCGGCTCACGCTCGACCAGGTAGACCTTCTTGCCGCCGTCGGCCAGCGACAGCGCGGCGTGGATGCCGGCGATGCCGCCGCCGACGATGAGCACGTCGGGGTGGATCGGCACCTTCTTGATCTCGAGCGGCTTGTGCAGCGGCACGCGCGCGATGGCGGCGCGCACCACCGCGAGCGCCTTGCGCGTCGCCTGCTCGCCGTCCGTGTGCACCCAGGCGTTGTGCTCGCGGATGTTGACCATCTGGAAGAAGAACGGGCTCAGGCCGCCCTTCATGGTCGCGTTGCGGAAGGTGTGCTCGTGCAGCAACGGCGAGCAGGCCGCCACGACGACGCGGTTCAGCTTGTGCTCCTTGATGTCCTGCTGGATCAGCTCCTGGCCCGGGTCGGAGCACATGTACTTGTAGTTCCGGGACACGACCACGTTGGGTAGCTTCGCCGCGTACTTGGCGACGGCGTCCACGTCGATCGTCGCGGCGATGTTGGTGCCACAGTGACAAACGTAGAACCCGATCCTGACGGGCTCGCTCATCGGTCAACCCTCCAGTGACTCGGCCAGCAGCTCGACCACGTCCCGGACCACCAGCTGCTTGTCGTGGCCGAGTGTCTTGACGGCGTCCTCGAATCGGAACAGCTCCAGCGGACAGGAGACGGCCAGCACGTCCGCGCCGGCGGCGACCGCCTCCTGCACGCGCCGTTCGGACAGCCGGTCCATCCCCTTCGACTTGTAGTAGGTGTCCAGCCACATCCCGCCGCCGCCACCACCGCAGCACAGCGAGTTCTTCCGGTTGTGGGCCATCTCCACCAGCGTCACCCCGGGGATGGCCGACAGCAGCGCCCGCGGCTCGTCGAAGCAGCCCATGCCGCGCCCCAAGCAGCAGTTGTCGTGGTAGGCGACCTTGGCCTCGATGCGCTTCGTCAGCCTGGGCTTGAGCTGCTCGACGTGCTGCGCCAGCAGGATCGCCGTGTGCTCGACCTGCCAGCCCTCCTCCGCCAGCGGGTAGCGGTTCTGGAAGGCGTTGTAGGCGTGCGGGTCGCCGGTGACGAGGCGCTTGAACTGCCGCTTGCGCAGCGCCTTGACGTTGGCCTCGCTCAGCTTCTCGAACAGGCCCGGCTCCCAGGTCAGGTGCCCGCACTCGCCGGCGCACTGCTCCTCGTGGCCGAGGATGGCGAAGTCCAGTCCCAGCGCGTGGAAGAGCTTCGCCGTCGCCTTCGCGGTCGCCTGGCCCCGCGGATAGAACGAGGGGTAGCACTCGACGAACCACAGGATGTCCACCGGGCCGGGCTTCTCGGCCAGCACGCGCACCGGCACGCCGGCCGTGGCCGCCCAGGCGGCGCGCTTGCGCGGCGACTCGCCCATCGGGTTGCCGTAGCGCGCCATGTTCTCCAGCGACTTCTGCAGCTCGCCCGGCATCTCCTTGAGGTTCGCCAGCGTCTGCTCCTTCACCAGCGGCAGCAGCACGTCGGTGAGACGGATGCCGCGCGGGCACTTGCTCATGCACGCGTAGCAACCGACGCAGCGCATCAGGCTCCCCGAGGCGATGACCTCGTCGAGCAACCCGCGCCACAGCATGTTGATGACCGCCCGTGGCGGGTACTCCATGAACTCCCCGTACGGACACGCGCCGGCACAGGTCCCACACTGGAGACAGGTCATGATCTGCTGGCCTTCCGGCGTGGACAGCAGCGTCTCCAGGGTGGTGTCGTTCGGACAGGTGACTGCTCGTTCCGCGATGGCCATGGATGTTCCCTTCTCCTATCCCTGCATCGCTTCCCAGACCAGTTCGGCGAGGTCCTTGACGGCGATCTTGCCCTCGTTGTCGGTGGTCTTGACGGCATCGCGGAACATCGCGATGTCCTTCGGACAGCTCACCACCAGGGTCTCCACTCCGGCGAGCCCGGCGGCCTCGCGGACGCGGCTCTCGGCGGGCCGTTCCTTGATGCCGGGCACGTCCTCCATCCAGATCCGGCCGCCGCCCGCGCCGCAGCAGTAGCTGCGGTTGCGGTTGCGCGGCATCTCCACCAGCTCGAGCCCGAGGGCCGTCAGCACGCGACGCGGCGGGTCGTAGACGCCGTTGTAGCGGCCGAGGTAGCAGGGGTCGTGGTAGGTGACGCGGCCGGCCAGCCGCTTCTTCAGCGGCAACCGCCCCTGCGCCAGCAGCCGGTCCAGCAGCTCGGTGTAGTGCAGCACGGTGACGGCACGGCCGTCCCACGCGTACTCGTTCTTCAGCGTGTTGTAGGTGTGCGGGTCGGTGGTGACGACCGTCTGGAACTGGGCCTTGGCGAGCACCTGCGCGTTCTTCTCGCGCAGCATCTCGAACAGCCCCTCCTCGCCCACCCGGCGCACGTCGTTGCCGGCGTTGCGCTCGCCCTCGTAGAGCAGGCCGAAGTCCACGCCTGCCTGCTGCAGGATCTCGGCGGTCTTGCGCGTGATGTCCTCGAGCCGTGGGTCGAACGAGGCGTAGTCGCCCACGTACCACAGGTACTCGACCGGCTCCTTGCGCGAGTCCTTCGGCTTGGCGGCCAGCGGCTGGGTCCACTTCGCCCGCATGCGGTCCGACTTGCCGAACGAGTTCCCGTAGCGGTTCAGGTTGGCCAGCATGTCCTGCAGCGTCTTCTCGACCGCGCCCTCGCTCACCAGGTGGCGGCGCATCTGCAGGATGGTGGGGATCTGCTCGTTCAGGACGGCGCAGCGCTCCATGCAGGACATGCAGGTCGTGCACGCCCACACCTCGGCCTCGGTCACGGCGCCACCGAGCAGCGCCGACGTCTCCTTCCCCGGCTTGCCCAGCCCGGTCTCCATCATGTGCTTCTTGAGCTTCTGGATGATCTGCTGCGGCTCCAGCGGGAAGCCCGAGGTCGTCGCTGGGCAGGCCCGGTCGCAGCGGCCGCATTCGGCGCAGGAGAGCCCTCCCAGCAGCTGCTTCCAGGTGAACTCCTCCCACTTCGCCGCACCGGCCGCCGATTCCTCGCTCGCCCCGGCGATGGTCAGGTCCCCGGGCGCGCGCAGGTTGCCGAAGAAGACGTTGAAGGGCGAGGCCATCAGGTGCAGGTGCTTCGAGTAGGGCAGGTAGACGAGGAAGCCCAGCACGCCGAAGGTGTGCACCCACCACATCGCCTTCGCCCAGCCGTGCGCCCCCTCCCCCACGCCCGAGACGAGCGGCGCGAGCGGGCTGCTGAACGGCTGCCACGGGCTCGCCGCGGCACCCGCGCCGGCAGCTGCGCCCTCGGCCACCAGCCGGAACGCGCCGCCGAAGAGCGTGCTGAGCATCAGCGCGCCGATCCACAGCAGGATCAGGTTGGCGTCCAGGCTCAGGTGCAGGTGGGGTGGCGCGAAGAAGGCGCGTCGGACCGCCGCCGTGACCAGGCCGAGCAGGACGATCACGCCGAAGACATCGAGGAACAGCACGGCCAGCGGCACCTCGTCCGGGTAGGGGATCGGCAGCACCGGCACGAGGGCGCGCAGCAGGCCCCACATGAAGCAGGCGACGTAGACGCAGAAGCCCCAGAAGATGAGGAAGTGCGCGAGGCCGATGCTCCGCTCGTTGAACATCCGCGGCTGCAGCAGGACGTTCCGCATCACGTGCACGACGCGCGCGCCGAGCCGGTCGAAGCGGTTCTCCGGCCGGCCCTTCATCATCAGGCGGATGAGCTGGCTGGCCCGGAAGCCGAAGATCCCGAACGCGACGGCGGTCAGGACCCACAGCACGGCGAGCCCCGGCAGCCCCAGCAGGGAGACCTGGATCGGATCGTTCACGGGGCTCACCCCTTGCGCGCCTTGATCTTCTCGGTCAGCACCGGCACCAGGTCGAGCACGTCCTGGCAGACGCCGTAGCGGGCCACGTCGAAGATCGGGGCGTTCGCGTCGGTGTTCACGGCGACGATGGTCTGGGAGTTCTGCATGCCCTCGACGTGCTCGGGCGCGCCGCTGATGCCGAGCGCGAGGTAGAGCCGCGGCTTCACGGTCATGCCCGACTTGCCGACCTGGCGGCTCATCGGCATCCAGCCCTGGTCCACGACCGGGCGCGAGCCGCAGACCGCGCCGCCCAGCGCCTCGGCCAGCTCCTCGGCCAGCGAGATGTTGTCCTGCGTCTGGATGCCGCGGCCCACCGCCACCAGCACGTTCTGCTTCGTGATGTCCACGTCGCCGGCCTCGGGCTCGAGGAAGCGCACGAACTGGATGGGCGGCGCCTCGACCGCCACCGCCACCGCCTCGACCGTGGGCGCCTTGTCGCTGCGGCCGGCGTCGGCCGGGAACGCGCCCGCCGAGACGCCGATGATCCCCCGCCCGTCCGCGAGCCGGACGTCGGAGAGGATCTTGCCGCCGAAGAGCTGGCTGGTGACGGTGACCGCGCCGCCCTCGACGCGCAGCGCCTTGCCGAAGTTCACGAACGGCAGGTCGGCGCGCGCCGAGAGCACGGAGCCGACGCCCATCGCCAGGTTCGTCCAGCCCACCATCACCAGCGCGTCCTGCTTCTGCGCCAGCAGGCCCTGCAGCACCGCCGCGACGGTGCTCGCCGCGGGCACCTCGGCCCCCGGCGTGTCCACGGTGAAGACCGCGTCCGCCAGGCCCAGGCCCTTCGTGACCGCGCCGGCCCCGGGGCCGATCACCGCCACGTGCAGGGGTGCCTTCAGCTCGTCGGCCAGCGCGCGGCCCGCGCCCAGCATCTCGTACGTGATGTCCGCGACCTCGCCCTTGAGGTGCTCCGCCAGGATCAGGATCCCGTTTGCCATGGTCGTCACCCCCTCAGATCAGGCTCTGGTTCGCGAGCAGTTCCACGAGGCGGTCCGCCACCTCTTCCGGCGAGCCCTCGATCATCTCGGCCCGGCCGGCGGCTTCCGGCTTGTACAGCTTCTCGACCTCGACCCGGGCGGGCGCCTCGGGCGTCACGTCCACGGTCTCGAGCGTCGAGGACTTCATCGCCGCCCGCACCTTGGCGATGGGCACGTAGCGCGGCGGCTTCTCGGCGGACTGGATCCCCAGGACCGCCGGCATCGGCAGCGAGAACTCGCCGCGCAGGCCGCCGGCGAACTCCTTGGTGACCTTCACGCCCGCGCCCTCGGGGACCACGCCGGTGACCACGCCGATGTAGGGCACGCCCAGCAGGTCCGCGAGGAAGGGCCCGATCTCGCCCTCGAGATCGTCGATGGCCTGGCTGCGCACCAGCACGAGCGTGTCGGCCGGCAGCGGATCGCCCTGCTGCTTGAGGAAGGCCGCGAAGAGCCGCGCCGAGGCCAGGCTCTGCACCCCGGCCAGCTCGCCGGTGAGCTTGGCGACGCGGTCGGCGCCCTTGGCGTAGGCCATGAACAGCGCCTCGTCCAGCTCGGGGGCGTCCATCGCCACCACCGTGACCTTGCCGCCGTGCTTCTCCTTGAGCAGGAGGGCCTGTTCGAGCGCGTGCTCGTCGGCGTCACCGAGCTTGAAGCGCAGCCATTCGGCGTCCAGCGACTTGCCGTCCGCGGCGACCGACAACTCCTCGACTGTGTCCGGAACCGTCTTGAGCAGGACGAACAGGTTCATGGTTCGATGCCTCGCTGTTGGCGATCCTTCGGGTTCGTGACGCGTCGAACGGCCCGCATCGGGTTCTGCGCCTCCCTCCAAGGGGAGGCTGGTGGTCATGCACAACGAAGCGACGGCTCGTGCTCCGGGGCCGTCGTCGATCACACGAACGGGAAACGGGACCACACAATAGCAGGGCGGGGCTCGATGCCGAACCCACCACGATGCCGGCCGGGCGCGGCGCCCTGCCGGCATCGTCCGGGCGACCCTTCGGCGGCCCGTACCGCCAAGCGTGACAACAACTCCGCGCCGCCGGACTGCATGGACGGTGCCAAGCCCGGGAGGGCTCGCCGATGGCCCCGGACGGGCCCCAGCGGCCATCGAATCCGACCGCCCGGACCGCCCGGCTTGGCTCCGACGGCCACCCGTGCCCGCCCGGTCGCGGCCGCCACCGTCGCCGGCCCCTAGGAAGCTGTCGGTCGCAGCTCTGGGGATGGACCGGCGAATCTCCTGTAATATATTGCCAATCAATCAGTTACTGACAACGGGACATGAGTCCGCCGGGACCGATCGAGCGCCGACTCCGTCCGGCCCCCGAAATCCCCGCGGACGGCAGACAGCCTGACAGCCTGGACCGTCCGCACCCCGCGCCTGCCGACCGCGAGCCTGACGGCCCTGACAGGCCTGACAGCCCGCGGGCCGCCTTCCGGGGCCGCCGGCGACGCCCTCCCGGGTGGGGACCGGCCCGCGCGCGGAGGCGTCGCCGCCCCGGGGCCGCTGGCCTGTCGCTGGCGCCCCGGCGGCGGGATACGGATACTGTGCTGGAATGAGCGGTGTCGTCGCGGAGACGGCGCCATCACCAGGGGGTGGACATGGCATTCCAGTTCGGGCCGCGCCGGGGACGCTACGTCGAGCTCCCCGACGCGACGCGTGGCAGGACACCGGCGCTGTCGCCGCAGGAGCTGGAGCAGTTCGAGGCCTTCGATCTCATCTATCGCTCGCTCTGCGCGGTGCTCTACAACTACGTGCCCATGTCGGGCCACCCGGGCGGGTCCATCTCGTCCGGACGGTTCGTCGCCGGCATCCTGTTCGACGCGATGGACTACGACGTCTCGCGCCCCGACCGCGACGACGCCGACCTGGTCTCCTACGCCGCCGGGCACAAGGCCCTGGGCCTCTACGCCATGTGGGCCCTGCGCAACGAGGTGCTGCGCGCCGGCGCCCCCGACCTGCTGCCCGGCGACGTGCGGCAGCAGCTCCGGCTCGAGGACCTGCTCGGCTTCCGCCGCAACCCCGCCAGCCGGACGCCGCTCTTCACGGAGTTCGGCGCCAAGGCGCTCGACGGCCATCCCACGCCGGGCACTCCGTTCCTCCGGCTCGCCACCGGCGCCTCGGGCATCGGTTTCGCGGCCTCGATCGGTCTGGCCTTCGGCGCCCGCGACCTCTACGGGCCCGGCGCGCCGCGCGTGCACATCGTCGAGGGCGAGGGCGGTCTCACCCCCGGCCGCATCGCCGAGACGATGGCCGCGGCCGGCACCGGCTCGCTCGACAACGCCGTCGTGCACCTCGACTGGAACCAGGCCTCGATCGACTCGAACCAGGTCTGCCGCGACGGCGAGAAGCCGGGCGACTACGTGCAGTGGACGCCGGCGGAGCTCGCCTATCTGCACGACTGGAACGTGGTGTTCGTGCCCGACGGCAAGGACTTCCAGCAGGTGTTCGCCGCGCAGCGGCTGGCGGCGGGGCTCGGCGGCACCCAGCCCACCGCCATCGTCTACCGCACGGTGAAGGGCTGGCAGTACGGCATCGAAGGCCGCGCCTCGCACGGCGCCGGTCACGCCCTCTGCTCGGACGGCTTCTACCAGGCGCTCGCCCCGCTGCTCGGCGACGCGGCGAAGGCGCTGCCCTGCTGCAAGGGGCTCGACAAGAACCGCTGCGCCGGAGCCGAGGGCGCGGCCGTGGTGGAGGCGTGCTACTGGGAGGCCCTGCAGATCATCCGCCGC
>JAXDBZ010000001.1:0-2850 GCA_034678345.1 Candidatus Eiseniibacteriota bacterium | reverse complement strand
CGCGTATGACCCCGTGGACGTTCGTGCGGCGCGTCACCGCCGGCGTGCTGCAGCACGAGTCCATGGGCTCCTCGGCGCAGATCGCCTACTACCTGCTCTTCGCCACCTTCCCCTGCCTCTTCGCGCTGGCGAGCCTGCTGGCGTTCCTGCCCGTGCCCGACCTGATCGACCGCCTCCTCCACGCGCTCGGCACCATCGTCCCGCCGGCCGCCGTGGATCTCATGCGCGACAGCGTGCGGCGGCTGGTGACGCACCAGCGCAGCGGCTTCTTCTCGATCAGCCTGATCGTGACCGTCTGGGCGGCGGCGAACGCCGCCGACGCCACCATGCAGGGGCTCAACCGCGTGCACGGGCTGCGCGAGTTCCGGCCGTTCTGGAAGACGCGCGGCATCGCCCTGATCATGGCGGTGGGCGCGGGCGTGCTGGCCGTGTTGGGCCTGCTCGGCCTCTGGTTCGGCGCGCACGTGAGCGCGTGGTGGGCGGCGCGGGGTGGGCTGGGGCCGCTGCCGGTGCAGTTCTGGGTCGTCGCGCGCTGGCCGCTCGTGCTGCTGCTGCTCATCGCTGCGGTGGACCAGCTCTACTTCTTCGGCCCGGCGGCCGAGCTGCGCTGGCGGTGGATCACGCCCGGCGCGGTGGTCGCCGTGGTCGGCTGGGTCGCGGCGTCGCAGGGGTTCTCGCTCTACGCGCGGCACTTCGGCTCGTACAACGCCACCTACGGCAGCATCGGCGCGGTCATCATCCTGCTGACCTGGATGTACCTGAGCGCCTTCTTCGTCCTGCTCGGGGCGGAGATCAACGTGGTGACGGGGCAGGGCCTGCCGCGGGTGGAGCACCCCGGCCCGCGGGCGCCGCGGTGAGCGGGAGGCCGCCCGATCGGGCGGCCTCCCGGCGCGCGCGGTGCCGCAGGCGCATCAACGGGTGATGACCACCCGTGCGCGTTGGTCCAGCCCCGCGCCGCGCAGCCGCGCGAAGTAGATGCCCGCGCGCAACGGCTGGCCCGTGCCGTCGCGGCCGGTCCACTCGCAGGTGCCTCGCGTGCCGTCCACGTCTCGTGCCCAGCACCGCGCGCCGGTCACGTCGAAGATCTCCAGCTCGAGCGGTGCGGCGATCGGCGGCCACGAGAAGCGGATGTTCCCCCGGGACGGCCGGGGTGAGGCGGCCAGCCCCGGCCGTGCCGTGCCGGGCGGGTCCACGGCCCCGCTCGCGGGGCTCGCGACGCCGAGCATCGGCGTGAGCGGCACGCCCTCCGGCGGCATCAGGCTGGAGCCGAGCGGGTCGAACATCGGCACCGGGGAGTGGAGCCACGCCATGGTCGTCTCGCCCGCTAGGGCGGCGGCCTCCATGCCGGCGAGGAACGGCGAGCCGATCGGGTTCACGATGCCCAGCGCCCACGCGGGGGGGATCTCCAGATACGCCTGGATCATGCCCGGGTAGCCCGGCAGGATGCCCGGCATGTAGGCCGCCTCGGTCAGATAGCCGTCGAGCAGCTCCTCCCCGGTGGGTTGGTCCAGGATGCGCAGGTACGTGTCCGACAGCAGGACGGTGCCGTTCTCCTGCGCCCCGATGACGATGAAGGGGTCCACCTCGATCATCCCACGGCCGACGATCGGGTCGCCCGGATCCCGGGTCTCGTTGATCAGGCCCGGGCCGGGGATCTGCAGGAGCCAGCCGAACTCCTCGAAGAGGCCATGGGTCCCGCCGTACGCCGCGCAGGAGGATCTCGCCGGGTCGGGCTCGCGGGGCAGCAGGCCCGCCGGCGGTGCCACGAAGTGGTTCTGGATCGCCTGCTGGATGCCCTGCAGCGTGTTGACCGTGGCGCTCGTGCCGTGGTTGGTCAGGCGGTCGTAGCTGTCCGCGAGAACGCCCATCTGCCTGAGGATTGCGGCGCGGGCCGCCGCCAGCCGGCGGTCGCGCTCGGCCTGTGCCTTGGCGAGGGCGTTGGCCTGGCGCTCCTGCAGCGTGGCCCCCTCGCCCTTGAACTTGCTCCCGACGAAGCCGCGGAAGGCCTCCTCCACCTTGCGGCGGGCGTTCTGGTCGTACTCGTAGTGGTTGAGCGAGTCGTGCCCGAACTCGTGCGCGCGCAGCGAGCTGTCGGCGTCGTCGGGCACGCGGATGACCGTGTAGCCGCTCACCGTGAGGTCTCCCAGCGTGCCGACGGTGAACGAGCTGTCGGCCTCGCTCCAGGAGCCCGTGAAATCGCCGCCGCCCACCGCCACCCAGGGTGTGGCATCGGCGTCCCGGTCCGGAGGCAGTGGTGGATCATCCGGAGGCTCGTCGGCCGGGAACTCCTCGACGGCCGGTGGGCCCCACGGGCCGACGATGACCGCGGCGGATGCCGGCACGGCGCCGAGCAGGAGCAGGACCAGCGACAGGAAGGCCAGCCGGGCCATCGCGTGCGACGCGTGGCATGGCGCGGACCTCCCGGCGGCAAGCAGGGAGCAGGTCATCGCGTACCTCCGGGGAGACGGTGTCGGCCGATGGCGCTACCGCGTCGGGCGCGGGGATCCCGGCGGAGCGCGTCACCGCGAGGAGTGTATGCCGTGCTCCGGGGTGCCGACCATCACTGACTTCGCTGGTCCGCGCTCGGGTGGAGCGATCGACTCACGACATCCCGGCGACGCGCCGGTATACCGCCTCGAGCCGCGCCACCACCGCCTCGCGGCCGAAGCGCGCCAGCGTCCGGCGGCGGATGGCCGCGGCGTCGTAGTCGCGGGCGCGGTCGAGCATGGTGCCCAGCGCGCCCGCGATGGCCTCGAGGTCGCCGACCGGGACGAGCAGCCCGGTCTCGTCCGTGACGATGCTCTCCGGTCCGCCGCAGCGCGTGGCGATGACCGGCCGGCCGGCGGCGCC